>JAEUHA010000037.1 GCA_016793535.1 Opitutaceae bacterium
TGCGCGACCGATAACCCGCGGGGTGAGGGCACCCCGCCTACAGCACCTCAAAACAACTCGCCCTGCGCCGGCGGCGCGGATTTCACGAGTGACGCATAGCGCTTGCGCGCCTCGGCCGCGGTGCTGCGCATTTCAAAACCGTCGAGCAGGCGAAACAGCTCCTCCGGCTGCGGGGTTCGCCATTCCGGCTTCACGGATGGCAGCGCGAGGTTGAGGGTCGTCAGCTTCAGATTCATCCGCAGGCGGTCGGCGTCGCTCGCGACGACCGCACGAAACCGGTCGGGCTTCAATTCCGCCGCGCGGGCGATGACGCCTTCGACCGTGCCGCCGCACTCGGCGAGCCACTTCGAGGCCGTCTTCGGCCCGACGCCGTCGAGGCCGGGAATGTTGTCCGACGTATCGCCGACCAGCGCGAGATACGCCGCGATCTGCGCGGGCGGCACGCCGAACTTCTCCTGCACGCCCGCGGCGTCGAGCAGCCGCCAGCCCAGCTTGGGGTTGGCCGACGGCGGCGGGAGCATGATCTTGATCCGATCACCGACGATCTGGGCGAAATCCTTGTCGCTGCTCACGATCACCACGTCGTGGCCGGCCTGGGCCAGCCGGACCGCCTCGGCGGCCAGCAGGTCGTCGCTCTCGACACCCTGTTCCTCGATGCCGGCCAGTCCCATCGCCCGGGTCAGGGCCTTGATCGGATCGATCTGCTGGCGCAACGGCTCCGGCATCGGCTTGCGCTGGGCCTTGTAGGCCGCGTGGAGGGCGATCCGCTCCTCGGACTCGCCCAGGTCGAAGAACACGAGCGTCGAGTCGGGCTGCTCCAGGTCGATCAACTTCCACAGCGACTTCACCCAACCGTGCAGCGCCCCGGTCGGCACGCCGGTCGACGACGTCAGCTCCGGCAGCGCGTGGAAGCAGCGGTACGCGAGATTGAAGCCGTCAACGAGGAGCCATTTCGCCATGGTTGGGGAAGTTGAGAGTTGAGGGTTGAGAGTTGAGAGGGCGAACCGGGAAAAGTCCAAGTGACATTGCCACGGACCGAGCAAGGGAATCGGATCGATCTCTCAACGCTCAACTCTGAACTCTCAACTGCGCGCGGCGCGCCTGCGCCGCGCGCTTACGGATCAACGTCGTAGACTTCGACGATACCGACGCCGGTGCCGTTGTTCACGCCACTGAGTTGGACGGTATACTGGCCGGGCGGGAGCATGACGATCATCGCCGCGTCGCGGCTGCCGTTCGCCAGCGGGAAGGCGCCGGCGGCCGTCGAAGCACTGGCAATGATCGCGGCGTCGTCCCCACTCGCCCAGTCGTTGTTCGTCCGCAGGGTGCGTCCGCTCGCCTGGTCGATGAGCGTGATCTGCGGATCGGCGAGCAAGCCCGGGACACCGAAGCTCGCGAGCGTCGGGCCCACGCCGCGAACGAGCATCCGCCGCGAGGCGGTGCCATTCACGACGAAGCCGGCAATGATGATGTTGCTGCCGGTGCCGACCGCACCGCGGGTCGAGACGTTGGCCGCCCGGCCCGGCGCGGCCGCGTTGGCGGTGACGTCGTAGACTTCAATGAGCACGACGCCCGAGGCGTTCGGCGTGTTGGCGGGCCCCTTGGCCTGGACCGTGTACGGTCCCGGCGGGAGCGTGGCGAGCACGACGGCGTCAGCGGAGTTGGCCGTCAGGGCAAACGCGCCGGCCCGGTTCGTCGCCTGCTGGATCGCGGTGACCTGAGCCGCCCCACCCGCCTGCGTACCCCAGTCGTCGTTCTGCAGGACCGGCGTCGCATTGTTGCCCGCGTAAACCTCGAGGCGCGGATTCGCGAGCGCACCGGTCACGTTGAACGGAGCCGTGGCGAGGCGCGGACCCACCACGCGGATCAGCATCTGCCGCGTCTGCTGCTGGTTCGCACCGGAAACAATGAAGCCGCCGATCAGCACGGCGTCGCCCGACGTGACGCCCCGGGTCGAGATGTTGCCGAGGCGGGTCGCCGTGGTCGAAAGCGTCAGCGTCGCCGGATCGCTCGTCGCGGTGGCGGCACTGCTCGTGATGGCGACCGTATAGGTGCCGACGCGGGATGCGTCGACATTGGTCAGGCTGAGGGTCGAGGAGGTCGCACCGGGAATCGGCGCGCCGTTGAGCAGCCACTGATAGGCGAGCGGCGGGGCCCCCTGGGCCTCGACCGAGAAGAGCGCGCCGGAGCGGGCGTTCACGACCAGGGATTGCGGGTGACGGGTGATCGTGACGTAGCGGTAACCGTAGAGCTCTTCCTTGAGAATCGCATCCACGACCGCCTTGGTGTCCGGCAGGGCCGCGAGCTCCGTCACGCGCGCCGCGATCTGCTCAACCGATACCGTGATGGGCGGCCGGGCGAGTTGGTAATAGAGCGCGGCGATCCGGGCGCGATTGAAGAGCGCGACGTTGGTCGAGTTCGTGTTCGTGATGAACTCCGCCAGCGCCTGGCTCAGCCCAACCGGATTGTAGCCGCGGCCGAGGGTGGCCGAGAGGACGTTGTTGTTGCGGAAACGAGTGTTGTCGAGCGCCGTGGGCGAACCGAGTCCCGCTCCCTGCCAGAGTCGCGTGATGAACACGTCCGCGGGGATCGCACTGGTCGTGCTGTTGAGCAGCGCCACCGTGGGAGAAACCCCATACTTCAGGACATACTCGTTTGACGTAATGATCGTACCCACTGCGTTCGCCAGACTGCCGCGGGCAGTGCCGATCAGCGCATTGTAGTTCGTCGGCGTCGGCCACTGCCCCATCAGCACCCAGTAGGCGGCGAGCAGATTGACCGGCGGCAGGAAGCCGGGGTCATTAATGAGCGACACGACCAGATCGGACCGCGTCAGCGCCCCGGACCCAAGCCGCGCATCGATATCGTCAAACAGCAGCGGGTTGATGTTCGTGGTGTTCGCAATGTCCTGGTACGTCTGCAGAATGAACGCCGCATCCTCGAGGATCGGGTTGTTGCGCCGCACCGTGACCTCGACCGTCTGCGCGACGGTCGTGATGCCCGAGTTGTCGGTCGCGACGGCCCAGACGTTGAAGGTCCCCGACGACGTCGGCGTCCAGTTCACCTGATAGCTCGTGCCGGCGTTGGCCGACTGGCCAAGGCTGGTGTTGTTGGCGAAATACTGCACCGAGGCGATCGTGCCGTCCGAATCCCGCGCATTGGCGCGCAACTGCACCTGCCGGTTGAACGCCGCGTTGACGGTCGAGGGCGTGATCGTGATCGACGGCGCGATGCCGGCGGCCGCGGTCACGTTGATGTTGATCGTCGTCGACGCGGCGACGTTGCCCGAACTGTCGCGCGCCCGCGCGACAACTTCAGCCGCACCGAGCGGCACGCCGGCAAACGACGCGGTGAGCCGCCAGGTGTTGGCGAGCTGGTCGCGGGTGGCCAGGCCGATGCTGTTCCGATTCAGGAAGAACTCCACTTCGACGACCGAACCGTCGGAGTCCGTCGCCGTGGCCGTCAGGTTGACGGTGGAGGCCGTCGTCGCCGTACCCGGCGGATTCGTGATCGAGATCGTCGGCGCCAGTCCGACGAGATTCGAGACGACCACCCGACGCGACACCGTGCTGGTGCCCGACGCGGTGGCGCCGATGCTGGCCTGGGTCGAAACCTGATAGGTGTCTGCCGCGGTCGGAGTCCAGATCGCCCGGTACGCGGTGGTGGTACCCACGCGCGTGCCGTTGATCGTCGTCCGTCCGCCGCCGCTGGCGGTGATGATGAACTGCAGTGTCGGCACGAACGTCGGGTTCGGGCTCTCCGCGGTGCCCTCGAGGAACACCGGCGCACCCACGGTCGTGGTCGTGTTGTTGTCCACCGGGCGCGTGATCGTGGTGGTCGGAGACGCGACGGCGTTGACCGTGACGACGATCGAAGGACTGGAGACGACGGTGTTGCCGCTGTCGTCGGTCGCGACGGCATACAGGTTGAATCGTCCGGCGGCAGCCGGCGTAAACGTCAGGATCTGGCCCAGCTGCGGGTTGCCGATCGTGCCGCCCGCGGCCGCGGTGCCGTTGGCGAAGAGTTGGATCTGCGTCACCGTACCGTCGGCGTCGGCGAAATTCGGCAGGATGAAGAACTGCTGGCCCTGCGTGATGGTGGTCGGCGAGAGCGCGACGAGTTGCAGCGACGGCGGGCTGCTGGTCGACGGGTTGATCGTGAGGTTCGTCGTCGTCGACACCGTCTGGTTGTTGTTGCTGTCGCGCGCGATCGCATAGACCGGAATCGGCGTATAGCGGGTCACGCCGGTATTCGGGTCCGTGACACTCGGGGCGGTGGCGAAGTCGAACCGGCTGAAGTCGTAGGACAGACGATAGATGTTGGTCGTCTGCTCCCGTACCGCCGAGCCGATGCTCACGTCGTTCAGGAAGAACTCGACGTTGCTGATCGTCACGCCCGTGGCCGAGGCGGCCGCGTTGGCGATGAAGCTGACCTGCGAGAGGGTTTGCAGACCCTGGCCGGGGATCGGCTGGGTCGTAATCGTGATCGTGGGCGGCGTGCCGACGAGGTTGGCGACGTTCACATTCACCGGCGCGGACGTGGCCGTCTGGGAATTGGTGTCGGTGACCCGCGCCGTCAGCACGCGCTGGCCGAGCTGCGCGGCGGTCGGCGTCCAGGAGAACGTGTACGGCGCGGTCGTGTCGGCGCCGATCTGCACGCCGTCGAGCAGGAATTCGACGAGGAGGACGGCGGCGCCCCCGCCCGTCGCCACCGTGGCACTGGCGGTGATGTTCAGCGGAACGTTCGGCGTGGCCCGCGCCGTCGCATTGGGATTCGGCGAGACGATCGCGACCGTGG
>JAEUHA010000048.1 GCA_016793535.1 Opitutaceae bacterium
GGCGGGAGAAATGTCCAGCGGCGAAGGGACACAACGCTCCACCTTTTCGCCGCGTTCTGCGGCGCGCTGCTGCTCACCGGCTGCGGCGACCGTACGCCCGCTCCGGATACGAAAAAGGCGGCCGCTCCGGCCGCCGCGGCCCCCGAGGTGACCTGGACGATGACGCGGGGCGGCCCGACGCTCGCGGGCGCGGTGGCGGCCCGGATCCCCGTCGATCCCGTCACGGCGTGGACGTTCACGGCCAGCGGTCCCGTCACCGCCGAGGCCGCCATCGCCGGCGGCCGCGTGTACGTCGGCACCGGCAAGGGCATCCTGCACTGCCTCGACGCCGCCTCCGGCCGCGAGGTCTGGCAGTTCACGGCCAAGGACGCGATTGCCGCCGCCCCGGCGGTCGGGCGCGACCGCGTCTTCGTGGCGGCGAACGACGGCCGGCTGTATGCGCTGCGCCTCGATACGGGCGCGGAAGTCTGGCAGTTCGCCGGCGAAGACAAGATGAGCTCGGGCGCCATCGTCATTCCCAGCCCGGACGGCACGGGGGAGTGGGTCCTGATCAACGGGTATGATGGCACCACCCGGGTGCTCAACGCCGCCGACGGCAAGGTGGTGTGGAGCTACAAGACCGACGACTACATCAACGGGTCGCCCGCGGTGGTGGACGGACGTTTCCTGGTCTTCGGGGGCTGCGATTCCCAGCTCCACGTCGTGAACCTCAAGGACGGCACGCTCGTGCACAAGATTCCGACCAGCGCGCAGATTCCCGCGTCGATCGCGACGTTTGGCACGATGGCGTTCTGCGGCAACTACGGCAACGAGGCCGTGGCGTTCGACGTGACCGGCGGCAAGGTGGCGTGGACCTATCAGGATCGCGCGCTGCCGTTCTTCAGCTCGCCGGCGGTGAACGACAAGCTCGTGCTGATCGGGTCGCGTGACAAACACCTGCACGCCATCGATCGCCGGACCGGCACGGCGGTGTGGAAGTTTCCCACCGGCGGCCGCGTCGAGGGATCGCCAATCGTCTTCACCGACGGCGTCGTGTTCGGCTCGGCCGATGGCCGGCTCTATGCGGCCAACCTCGAGGCCGGCACCGAATTGTGGCGCCTCGACCTGGGCGAGGCCCTCGTCGCTTCGCCGGCGTTCGGCGGACGACTGATCGTCGTCGGCGGGGAGAAGGGCACGGTTTTTGCGCTTCGTGCACGGGCCGCGCCTTGAGCTGCGTCCCCTGTGGGAGGGGCTTCACGCCCCGACTTGTCGCGGGGTAAACCTGCTCCCATAGTTCTTTCAACTTTCACCCGCTGCATCGTGTGCCAAAGCTGAATCGTCTTCCGCTACGGCACGTCACCCCCGCTCGCGCGTCCGTTTTCCCGCCATGAACTCAGACTCCCCTTCCTCTTCACCGGCCAAAGCGAGCTCCACGCTGGCGGGAAACTACTTCGTCTCCAACTACCCGCCCTTCTCGTTCTGGTCGGAGAACCAGAAGGTCGAGGTCGAGATGGCGCTCAACTCGGAGCCGACGCCGGGCACCAAGCTCGGCGTGTATCACCACATCCCGTTCTGCCGGAAGCGGTGTCATTTTTGCTATTTCCGGGTCTACACGGACAAGAACGCGAAGGAGATCCAGACCTACCTCGACGCCACGATCGCGGAGTTGAAGTCGCTCGCGCAGCGCCCGCTGATCCGCGGCCGCAAGCCGCACTTCGTGTATTTCGGAGGCGGCACGCCCTCTTACCTCTCGGCCAAGCAACTCGGTGAGCTGACCGACCAGATGAAGGCGGTGCTGCCGTGGGACGAGGCCGAGGAGGTCGCGTTCGAGGGCGAACCGGGGACGCTCAACGCCGCCAAGCTGAGCGCGATCAAGCAGGTCGGGGTGACGCGGCTGAGCCTGGGCATCGAGAATTTCGACGACCACATCCTCGAGATCAACGGCCGGGCGCACCGGTCCGGCGAGGTCTTCACCGCATTCGAGCGCGCGCGGGCCGAGAAGTTCGACCAGATCAACATCGACCTGATCGCCGGCATGGTCGAGGAGACCGAGGCCAACTGGCAGCGCAACATCGAGCAGACGATCGCGCTGCGGCCCGACAGCGTGACCATCTACCAGATGGAGGTTCCGTACAATACGACCATCTTCAAGGAGATGAAGGCGCAGGGGAAACTCGTCGCGCCGGTGGCCGACTGGCAGACGAAACGGCGCTGGGTGAAGGAGGCCTTCGCCGCACTCGAGGCGGCCGGCTACACGATCGCCAGCGGCTACACCGCCGTCCTCAATCCGAAGCGGACCAAGTTTCTCTACCGCGACGAACTCTGGAGCGGCGCCGACCTGCTCGGGCTGGGCGTCGCGTCGTTCTCGCACGCCGCTGGCGTGCATTACCAGAATCTCACCGAGATGGAGCCTTACCTCGCGGCCGTGGCCGCGGGCGAGCTGCCGATCAAGCGCGCATTTCGCACCTCGCCCGAGGAGCGGATGATCCGCGAGTTCATCCTGCAGATGAAGCTCGGCCGGGTCCGGCTCGGCTATTTCACGGCGAAGTTCGGCGTCGATATCGCCCGCCGCTTCGCCACCCAGCTCGGGCACCTCGAGGCGGAGGGTCTGCTGGCGGTGGGTGCGGACGCCGTGACGCTTTCCCGGGACGGCCTGCTGTGCGTCGACACGCTGCTGCACGAGTTTTTCCTGCAACAGCACCGCACGTCGCAGATCGTCTGAGCGTCCGGCGCGTTATTCCGTCTCGTGCGCAGCGCTGATCGAACACTCTCCCAATCTCTGCCGGAGCCCCTGCAGCGCTTCATGCGTGCGGACTGCGGGGTGCCCCTGGACGATCTGCAGGTCCTGCCGGGGGAGCAGATGCCGGAGCCGGCGCGGCAGTTGCTGGTGCACGGCCAGGACATGACGTCGACCCTGGCGGCGTTCCACGGCAGTCCACTGCGGGTCGAGGTGCTGCGGCAGGAGCAGCACGATACCCTCTATTTTAGGGAGGTTTTTCTTCGCACCCAGGCGCACGATCGGATTGTGGAGTACGGTGTGATCGCGATTGACCTCGAACAATTCACGCCGCCCCAGCGGGAGGCGATCCAGGCCGGCCGCATTCCCCTCGGGGAGCTGCTGCATCGGTTCCGGATTCCGTTTGTGAGTTCGCCGATTGGGTACTTTGCGGTCGCGGCGGAGCGGCTCGGCGGCCGGCCGTTTGCCGTGCCCGCGGGGACGAACTGCCATGGCCGCTTCAACCGGCTCGGGCTGCCCACCGGCGAGGCGCTGGCCTGGATTCTGGAAATCCTCCCTCCCGCGTGAAGATCGTCTTCCTCTCTCCCGGCACGGGCAGCTACTACTGCGGGGCCTGCATGCGCGACAACGCGATGGCGCGTGAGCTCATGCGCAGCGGTCACGACGTCACGATCGCGCCGATGTACCTGCCCCTCACCCTCGACGAGGCGGCGATCGAGGGCCACGACAAGGTCCCGATTTTCTTTGGCGGCATCAATGTCTACCTGCAGCAGAAGATGGCGTTCTTCCGCAAGACGCCCCGCATCTTCGACCGGCTGCTGAACTCGTCCCGGCTCCTGCGCTGGGCGGCGCGCCACAGCCACATGACATCGGCGCGGGAGCACGGGGAAATGACCCGCGCGATGCTCAATGTCGGGACGAGTCCGCTGCGCAAGGAGCTCGATAAGCTGCTGGAGTGGCTCGAGAAGATCGGCCGGCCCGATGTCGTGTGTCTCTCGACCGCGCTGCTCGCCGGCCTTGCGCCGGAGCTCAAGCGCCGGCTGGGCGCGCCGGTGGTCGTGTTCTTCCAGGGGGAGGACACGTTCCTCGAGAGCCTGCCCCAGCCCTACCGGGCCGACAGCTGGATGTCGCTGGTGCAGCAGTTGCCCCACGCGGACCTGTTGATTTCGCCGAGCCGGTCGTACGCCGATTTCATGCGCGGTCGCCTCGGGCTGGAACGGGGCCGGATCGAAGTGGTGCACAACGGCATCGCGCTCGACGGCTACCAGCCGGCGGAGCAGCCGCCCTCGCCGCCGACGATCGGTTACCTGGCCCGGATGACGCGGGAGAAGGGGCTCTACATTCTGCTCGAGGCGTTCTTCATGCTCGCGCTCGAACTGGGCGATACCGTGACCCGGCTGCGGATCGCGGGCACAGCGACGGCGGGCGACGAGCCGTTCATCAACCAGATGAAGCAGCGCATCGCCAACGTGAAGCTGGAGTCGCGCGTCGACTGGCTGCCCAACATCACGCGCGAGGAGAAGATCGAGTTCCTCCGCGGCCTCACGCTTTTTTCGGTCCCGGTGACCTACCCGGAGGCCTTCGGGCTGTACGTGATCGAGGCGATGGCCTGCGGCGTACCGGTGGTGCAGCCGGAGGCGGCGTCGTTCCCGGAGATCATCGCGGCGACCGGCGGCGGCGTCTGTGTCCGGCCGCGTCACGTGGCCTCGTTCGCCCTGGCCTGGCGCGACCTGCTGGCGGACCCCGCCCGCCGGAACGAAATGGGGCGCGCGGGCCGATTGGGCGTTGAAAAACGGTTCACCGCCCGAACGATGGCGGCGCAGTTCGATCTGCTGGCCAGCCGCCTGCCGCGGCCCCGGAACTGATCGGGCCTGTCATGGACGTTCCCGCGCACTTTCATTTCCGCCACCGCCGCCTGGTCGAGTTCGCCGACACCGATCTCGCCGGGATCGTGCACTTCGCGAATTTCTTCCGCTACGTGGAGTCCGCCGAACACGCGTTCTTCCGCTCCCTTGGTTTCAAGGTCCACACCGCCGACGGCGCCACCCACCAGGGCTGGCCGCGGCTCGAGGTGTCCTGCAAATATCTCAAACCCGCCCGGTTCGAGCAGACGCTCGAAGTCTGCCTGCGGATCGAGGAGCTGCGCACGACCAGCCTGCGCTACGGCTTCTGGATTTTTGCGGCCGACGGCACCGAGCGTCCGCTGCTCGCGACCGGAGTCTTCTCGATCGTGCACGTCGAGCTCGACGCCCACGCCCGGACCCTGCGCAAGGCGCCGATTCCGCCCGACCTGCGCGCCCGCCTCGACTCTCTCATCGCGCCGGCCGCCTGACGCGTTCACCTCGAATCCTCCTCACCATGCAGTGGCTCTACTACGCTCTACTCACCGTTTCCACCTGGGGACTCTACGGAGTCTTCCTGCATAGCGGCCAGATGGCCATGAAGGATCCCGAGTTCGGGCGCTACAAGGCCTTCCTGCTCGTCGGGATCGCGTACTTCATCGTCGCCGTCCTCGCGCCGCTGATCCTGCTCAAGCTGCAGGGCGCCAACTGGAGTTTTCCGAGCAAGGGCTCGTGGATTTCACTGTTCGCGGGCACGCTCGGCGCCATCGGCGCGTTCGGCATCCTGCTCGCGTTCGGCGCGAAGGGCACGCCCGCGGTGGTGATGGCGATCGTCTTTGCCGGCGCCCCCATCGTGAATGCGGTCGCGGGCATGCTGATGCACCCGCCGAAGGGCGGCTTCGCCGGCGTCCCCTGGCAGTTCTATCTCGGCATCGCGATGGCCGCCGGCGGCGGCTGCCTCGTCAGCTACTACAAGCCCGCGCCGGCGCCGAAGGCCGCCAAGGCGCCGGCCGCGCCGCTGCCCGCCACGCCCACGCCGCGCACCTGAACTGACCGGCCGTGCTCGCGTCGACGCAGCTCACCGCGCTCAACCGCGTCGTTGCCGCGATCGCCGCCACGAACCGGTTCTATCGGCGGAAGCTGGCGGCCGCGGACGGACTCGGTGGTTTCGCGTCGCTCGCCGACTTCCGGGCGCGGATGCCGTTCACGACCAAGGCGGAGCTTGCGCAGGACCAGGCCGAGCATCCGCCGTACGGCTCGGCCCTGACGTATCCGTTGGATCGGTACGTCCGGTTTCACCAGACCAGCGGCACCAGCGGCCGGCCGCTCGCCTGGCTCGACGACCGCGAGAGCTGGCAGTGGGTGCTGGACAACTGGCAGACCGTGTGGCGGCAGGCCGGGGCGGTCGCGGGCGACGCGGCGTTCTTTGCGTTCTCGTTCGGGCCGTTCCTCGGTTTCTGGGCCGCGTTCGATTCCGCGGTGCAGCTCGGCGTCCGGGCGATCCCGGCCGGCGGACTGGGCACCCGCGAACGCGTGCGCTTCCTGCTCACGCAGCGTCCACGCCTGCTCTGCTGCACCCCGACGTACGCGCTCCGGCTGGCGGAGGTCGCCCGGGAGGAAGGGCTCGACCTTTCGCGCTCGGGGGTCGAACGCATTCTCGTCGCGGGCGAGCCGGGGGGAAGCGTGCCGGCGGTCCGGGCCCGGATCGAGGCCGCCTGGCCGGGGGCGCGCGTCGTCGACCATCACGGCATGACGGAGATCGGTCCCGTGTCCTATGGGCGGCCGGAGGAGCCAGGCCTGCTGCGCGTCATGCACGAGAGCTACCTGTGCGAAGTGCTGGCGCCCGGGACGAATCATTCCGCCGCGTCCGGAGCCGCCGGGGAGCTGGTGCTCACGACGCTCGGGCGGACCGCGTGTCCGCTCCTGCGTTACCGCACCGGAGACCTCGTGCGTCCGGTGGTGCCGCCGGACGGCGAGCCGGATGCCTTCGCCCTCGAGGGCGGAATCCTCGGCCGGGTCGATGACATGGTCATCGTGCGCGGCGTGAACCTGTATCCGAGTGCCATGGACGCCGCGATCCGGGCGGTGCGCGGTGTGGGTGAATACCAGGTCGAGATCGACCGCCGGCCGACGCTGCCGGAGATCACGGTGCGATTCGAGGCGGCGGAGGAGGGAAGCGATCCCACCCCGGACCTGGTCCGTCACCTCGCGGCGGTCTTTCAAATGCGGATCGAGGTGGAGAAAGTGACACCGGGCAGCCTGCCCCGCTTCGAGTTGAAGTCCCGGCGCTGGAAGATCCTGGCCTAGGGCGTGTATTCAAACTCGTTTGTTTCTGTCCTTCTTCGCTGCGCTCAGAAGTTCTCTTTCGCGAGCTTCGCGCCTTCGCGTGAGACCTCCGGACCGGGGCGATCGGCTCACGCGAAGCCGCGAAGACGCGAAGTTAGGGCGGGTCAGGGGGGCGTTTTCCCGAGGGCGATCTCCGGACAAAGGTCTGCCTTGATAGGTTCTCCTTCGCGAGCTTCGCGCCTTCGCGAGAGACTTCCGGACCGGGGCAATCGGCTCACGCGAAGCCGCGAAGACGCGAAGTTAGGGCGGGTCAGGGGGGCGTTTCCCCAAGGGCAATCTCCGGACAAAGGTCTGCCTGGATAAGTTCTCTTTCGCGAGCTTCGCGCCTTCGCGTGAGACTTCCGGACTGGGGCAATCGGCTCACGCGAAGCCGCGAAGACGCGAAGTTCGGGGTTTGCGTTCGCGCCTTCGCGAGCTGCTCGCCTTTGCGAAAAGCGGATGCCTGCCTTGCCTCCGCGGCGTTCGTGCCCTCCTGTAAATTCCCGCCCCATCATGATCGAGGTATCCCGCGTCTCCAAAGTCTACGCCAGCCCCGCCGGTCCCGTTTCCGTGCTGCAGGACCTCGATCTGACCGTGGCTCCCTCCGAGACGGTCGCGATCGTCGGGCCGTCCGGCAGTGGCAAGACCACGCTGCTCAATCTGCTCGGGGCCATCGACCGGCCGACCGCCGGGACGATCACGATGGATGGCGTGGACCTCGGCGGCCTCGATGCCGACGCCGCCGCGCGCTTCCGCAACCGCACGATCGGTTTCATCTTCCAGCTCCATCACCTCCTGCCGCAGTGCACGATCCTGGAAAACGTCCTCGTGCCCCGGCTCGCCGGCGGCTGGGACGAGGACAACACCGCCGTGCGCGCCCGCGCGACTAGCTTGCTCGAACAGGTCGGTCTCGCCCATCGCCTCACGCATCGTCCCTGGCAGCTGTCCGGCGGCGAACAGCTCCGCGTCGCGATCGCCCGGGCCCTGATCAACCGGCCGAAGGTCATCCTCGCCGACGAACCCACCGGCTCGCTCGACCCCGCAACCGGGGAGCGGATCGCCGACCTCCTGCTGCGCACCAACGAAGGCGCGCACGTGGCACTCATCGTCGTCACCCACAATCCCGGCCTCGCGCGCCGCATGCAACGCACCTACCGGCTCGAAGGCGGCCGGCTCGTGTCATGAGTCCGCGCCCGGCTTCGCTTCATGTAGGCGGGGTGCCCTCACCCCGCGAGTTTTCCGTCTCGATCTCCTATTCGAGCGGGGTGGGGGCACCCCGCCTACAACGGAGGTGCTGACGACCGCATGAGCTTTATTCGCTACGTCCTCCGCAGCGTCCTGCACTACCGGTTCGCCTACGCCGGCGTCCTGGCCGGCGCCGTGCTCGGGGCGACCGTGCTGCTCGGGGCGTTGTTCGCCGGCGACTCCGTGGCCGCGTCGCTGCGCCTGATCGGTGAGAAACGCATCGGGCGCTCCACCCACCTGGTCACCGCGGGCGATCGTTTCTTCCGCGAGGGCCTCGCCGACGATCTCGCGGCCGCCGCCGGCGTGCGCACCGCCCCGCTGCTTTACCTGCGCGGCACCGCGACGCACCCGGAGAGTCGCGCCGCGGCCGGTCAGGTGCAGCTCGTGGGCGTGACGGACCGGTTCTGGTCCTTCGCGCCCGACGCGACCTCCGTGCCGCTCGATGCCGGCACCGCGTCGATCGCGGTCAACGACACGCTCGCCCGCCGACTGCAGGTCAAAGTCGGCGACACGCTCGTGGTCCGGCTGCACAAACCGGGCATCGTGGCCGGCAACGCTCCCGTCGCCGGCGCCGAGTCGGCGCTGCAAAACCTGCGCTGCCGCGTGGCCGCGATTGTCGGCGACGGTTCGTTCGGCCGTTTCACCCTCGAGACGACCCAGGTTCCGCCCGCGACGGTTTTCCTGCCGATCCGGATGCTGCAGGACGCGCTGACCCGGCCGGCCCGGGCGAACGTCCTGCTCGTCGCGGCCACCGGCCCGGGCGAGGCGCTGGAGGCGGCGCTGCGGCGCTCGATGCGGCTGGCTGACTACGGGCTCGCGCTGACCTGGCGGGAAAAGGCGTCCGCCTACGATCTCGTTTCGGACCGTGTGTTCATCGATCCGGAGCTGGACCGCGCCGTGACGCAGATCCTGCCGAACGCCCAGCCGGTCGTCTCGTATCTGATCAATGAATTCAAAGTCGGCGAACGCACCACGCCGTACTCGATCGCAGCCAGCACCACGCCCGCCGCCGCACCCTTTCTCCCGCCGGATCTGGGCCCGCGCGAACTCGTGCTCAACGACTGGCTGGCGGAAGACCTGCAGGCGCGCGTCGGCGACGAGGTGAAGCTGACCTATTTTCAGGCGGGGGAGGGCGACTCGCTGGTCGAACAGACGGCCGCCTTTCGCGTCCGCGCCATCGTGCCGCTCCAGGGGCTGGCGGCGGATCCGGCCTGGATGCCCGACTTTCCCGGCATCAGCGACACGCAGAACCAGAGCGAATGGGATCCGGGCCTGCCGCTGCAGCTCGAGCGCGTGCGGGACAAGGATGAACGCTACTGGGATGACCATCGCGGCACGCCGAAGGCGTTCCTGCCCCTCGCCGCCGGCCGTGAGCTGTGGTCCTCCCGCTGGGGTTCGGCCACCGCGTTGCGCCTGGCGGTGCCGCGCAACCTGGAAGCGGAGATGACCGGCCGGATCCTCGCCGGTTTGCGGCCGGAGTTGAACCAGGTGCTCGTGCGCAACCTGCGCGCCGGAGCGCAGTCCGCCGCGCAGTCGCCGGTCGATTTCGGCGGCCTCTTCGTCGGCATGAGTTTCTTCCTGATCCTCGCCGCGCTCGGCCTGGTCGCGATGCTGTTTCAACTGAGCCTGCTCCAGCGCGGCACGGAAGACGCACTGCTCGGGGCGGTCGGCGTGCCGGGCGGCAAGGTCCTGCGCTGGCGGCTGGCGGAGGCGGCGGTGATTCTCGGGCTCGGCTGCGGCGGTGGCCTCGCGCTCGCGACCGGTTACACGCGCGGCATCCTGCGATTCCTCGATTCGATCTGGGCCGGCCAGGGCGCCGGGGCGACGTTCGTCTTTGCCGCCCAGCCGGCCAGCCTCGGGATCGGCGTCGTCGCCTTCCTCGGGCTGTCGCTCACGGGCATCTGGCTCGCGATCCGGCGCCTGGCGCGGCGGACGCTGTCGGTGCGGCTCACCGCGCACGCGGAAGACGCGGGGACGACGGGACCGGGAAAGACGTCGCTCATCGTCGTCGTCGCCGGGCTCGTTGCGGCGGCTGGCGCAGTCGCGGCCTCGGGTCGGGGACTACCGCCGCAGGCGGCGTTTTACCTGGCGGGCTTTGCGCTCCTCGTGGCGGGGCTCGCACTTTGTCGGCGCCGTCTCGCGCACATCGGCGACCGCGGCGAAAATGCGCCCCTCGATGCCGCCCGGCTCGGCGCCCTGAACCTGCGGGCCCGGCGTTCGCGCAGCCTCACCGTCGTCGGCCTGATTGCGACCGCGGTGTTCATGGTGCTGTCGGTGGCGTCCTTCCGCAAACAGGTCGGCGCGGACTGGCTCGAGCGCGGCAGCGGCACCGGCGGCTTTGCGTTCTGGATCGAGACGACGGCGCCGCAGAATCCGGCGCGCGACGGACGGACGCAGGGGTTTGAACTCTTCGCCGGCCAGGCCGCGGCGCTGGGCGAGATCGTGCCGCTGCGGGCGGGCGTGGGTGACAACGCGAACTGTTTCAACCTGAACTCCACCGCGCAGCCGCGGCTGCTCGCGGTCGACAGCGGCCGGCTCGGCGCCCGTGGTGCGTTTCGACTCAAGGGACCGGCGGCCGAGTCGGGGTGGGCGAGCCTGCGGACACCCGCGGCCGACGGATTGATCCCGGCGCTCGTCGACGAGACGACCCTGCTGTGGGCCTTGAAGCGGAAGATCGGCGATGTGCTGACCTACTCCGACGAGATCGGCCGCGAGTTCGGCGTGCGCATCGTCGGCACGCTGCCTGATTCGCTCTTCCAGGGTTACCTGATCATCGACGAGGCCGCGTTCCTGAAAAAGTTTCCGTCGCATCCGGGCTTCTCGCTTTTCCTGGTCGATGCGAAAGCCACGGGCGACCTTCCGGCGGTGCGGCGCCGGCTGGAGGCGGCGGGTGCGGATGTCGGCGCGCGGGTCGATCTCACGCGCGACGTGCTCAGCGCGTTTCACCAGATCGAGAACACCTATATCGCGATCTTCAACGTGCTGGGCACGCTCGGCGTGGTCTTGGGCAGCCTGGGCCTGGCGATCGTGGTGGCGCGCAACCTGCGGGAACGGCGCGGCGAGTTTGCGGTGATGACGGCCATCGGCATCCCGCGCCGGGTGCTGGGACGAATGGTGTTCGCCGAATTCGGCCGGCTGGTGCTCTGGGGGATCGGGATCGGCGCGGTGACGTCCGCGATCGCCGTGTGGCCGAACCTGGCCGGACTGCCCGCGACGCCGACGTTGATCCTGGTCGTCACGATGCTGGCCGGGATCGTCGGCCTCAATTTCGGCTGCGGCTGGCTGATCTTCCGTTGGACCTTGCGATCCGCGGAGAGTCGCGAGAGCTGAGGGGGAGGGGAGGAGTTGAGAGCTGAGAGCTGAGCCGGACTCATGCAGTTGAAAGTTGAAAGATCAGAGTTGAAAGACGTGCCGCCGCGGACGCGGGCTGGAATCGCTGCCAACCGGCAACCCGC
>JAEUHA010000180.1 GCA_016793535.1 Opitutaceae bacterium
GATGGTGCCGGATGCGCCGACGGTCGTGCAGTCTCCTCCGCCGCAGGTGGTCTACGCACCGCCCCCGCAGGTCGTTTACGTCGAGAGTGCCCCGCGCGTCGTCTACGTGCCCGCGCCGCCGCCGCGCGTCGTGTATGCGGCGCCGCCGGTGGTCCGGTTCGGCTTCAGCTATCACTCCGGACCGCGGTATCCGGTTTATCACCACGGTCACTCCCACCGGCACGGTCCGGGCCGCCGGTAGGCCCGCCTGATCTTCGTTCCGCAAAAAAAGCCCGTCGCAGTGCGCGACGGGCTTTTTTGCGGTCCGAATCCTCCGGGTGGTAGGCGGGGTGCCCTCATCCCGCATCACGTCGAAACTGAAACCAATGCGCTGCGGGGTGGGGGCCCCGCCTGCGCGGCGAAGATCCTTCCGTTCCGGACCTCAGCCCAGCTTCTGCTTGAAGAACGCGATCGTCCGGGTCCACGAGAGCTCGGCGGCCTCCTTGTCGTAGCGCGGCGTGGTGTCGTTGTGGAAGCCGTGGTTGACCTTCGGATACATGTGCATCGTGTACTCGACCTTGTTGGCCTTGAGCGCCGCCTCGTAGGCGGGCCAGCCGTCGTTGATGCGTTTGTCGAGTTCGGCGTACTGGATGAGCAGCGCGCCCTTGATCTTCGCCGCCTCCTCCGCGGTGGGCTGGCCGCCGTAATAGGGCACCGCCGCCTTGATGAGGTCGGGCAGCCGCCAGGCCAGGGTGTTCGAGACCGCGCCGCCGAAGCAGAAGCCGACGACGCCGAGCTTGCCGTTGCAGGCGGCGTGGCCGTGCAGGAATTTCGCCGCGGCGACGAAGTCCTCGATGACCTTGTTGCGGTCGAGCTTGCCCTGCAGGTTGCGGCCCTCGTCGTCGTTGCCCGGGTAACCGCCGGACGGATACAGCGCGTCCGGGGCGAAGGCCACGAAGCCGGCCAGGGCGACGCGGCGGGCGACGTCCTCGATGTACGGATTCAAGCCGCGATTCTCGTGCACGACCACGACGCCCGGCAGTTTGCCGGTCGCGTTGGCCGGACGGGCGAACAGCCCGCGGCCCTCCCCGTGCCCGGCGGGCGACGGGAACTTGAGGTACTCAGTCTTCACGCGGGCGTCCTCCTTCGGCACCTGCGCGGCGAGCGCGTACTGCGGGCTCAGCATTTCCAGCAGCGCGACGGCCGTGAGGCCGCCCACGGCGAACTTGCTGGCGCGGTCGAGAAAGGTGCGGCGGTCGATGTGGCCGTGGACGTAGTAGTCGTAGAGATCCAGGAGTTCCTGATCGAAGGCGTTGGCGGCTTTTCGTTCGATGGTCGGCATAGTGGGGATGAGGTTGACGGGGAAGCGTTGTCGAGGTCGGCGCCGAATGTCGCGCACAAAGCAAACCGCTCAGCCCACCCAACGCCGGGCGTTGTAGAACAGCTGCATCCAGGGCGAGTCCTCGCCCCAGTCCGCGGGCGCCCAGCTCATCGCCACGGTGCGGAACACGCGTTCCGGGTGGGGCATCATGATCGTCACCCGGCCCGTCGTGGTCGTGAGCGCGGTCATGCCGAGCGGCGAACCGTTCGGGTTGAGCGGATAGCGTTCGGTCGGCCGATGGTGGTTGTCCACAAAACGCGCCGCCACGAGACCCGAGTTGCTCATGTGGTCGACCGCGACCGCGTCGGGGAACTCCGCGAAACCCTCACCGTGCGCGACGGCAATCGGCAGCACGGAGCCTTCCATGCCGGAGAAGAGCACGCTCGGGCTGCGCTCGATCTTGAGCGAGACGAAGCGGCCCTCGTAGCGCTCCGAACGGTTCTGGACGAAGCGCGGCCAGAGTTCGGCGCCCGGGATGAGCGCCTTGAGGTTGCTCATCATCTGGCAGCCGTTGCACACGCCGAGCGCAAAGGCGTCTTCGCGGGCGAAGAACGCCTCGAACTCCGCCCGCGCGCGCGCGTTGAAGAGGACGCTCTTGGCCCAGCCCTCGCCGGCGCCGAGTACGTCGCCATAGCTGAATCCGCCGCACGCGATCACGCCGCGGAAATCGCGGAGCGAGATGCGCCCGGACAGGATGTCGGTCATGTGCACGTCGACCGCCGTGAAGCCGGCGCGGGTCACGGCCGCGCCCATCTCGACCTGTCCGTTGACGCCCTGTTCGCGGAGCACGGCCACACGCGGCCGGCTCCGCGAAGTGGCAGGTGTCAGGGATGAAGTGACAAGGGAACCTGATTCGACCTGGTACTTGTCACTTGGCCCCTGGAACTTCCCGGCCGGAGTCGCGACCTCCGGCTCAAGCCTAAACGTCACCACCGGCCGGATCCCCGGATTGTCCCGCTCCAGCTTGAGGGCGTATTCAGATTCCGCACACGCCGGGTTGTCGCGCAGCGCCGCGATCCGGCGGGTGACGTCGGACCAGATCCCCCGCAGGACGAAGAGGTCCTCGACGAACACGTCGCGGCCAGCCTGCCGGACGCGGAAGGTGTGGGTCCGGTTGAGCGTGCCGATGCGGCTCGTCGCACCCTCGAGGCCGCGCGCGCGCAGCGTGGCGAGCACCGCGTCGAGATCGGACGTGCGCACCTGGATGACCGCCCCCAGTTCCTCGCTGAAAAGCGCGGCGAAGAGGTCCGGCCCTGCGGGCAGGTCGAGGTCGACGCCGGTGTGCCCGGCGAACGCCATTTCAACCGCGGTGGCGAGCAACCCGCCGTCCGAACGGTCGTGATACGCGAGCAGTTTCCGTTCGCGGCCGAGTTGCTGGATGGCCGACCAGAAATTCTTCAGGTCCGCCGGCGAGTCGACGTCGGGCGTCTCGGCGCCCAGCTGCGAAACCACCTGCGCCAGGATCGAACCGCCCAGCCGGTTCCGGCCACGACCCAGATCGATGAGGAGCAGCGCGGTCGGACCAAGCCTCTCACCGGAAAGCGCCGCGGACGCCGCGGAGGCTCCAGTCTTGCGCTCTTCACTCGCCGCTCCCGCCGGTGAAGCCGGCTGGTCTGCATCCGAACGCAACTGGGGCGTGAGCGAGAGCCTCACGTCCTCCACGGCCGCGAACGCCGACACGATCAGCGAGACCGGAGCGGTCATGCGTTTTTTCCCGGCCTCGTCCTGCCAGACGGTGCTCATGCTCATCGAGTCCTTGCCGACCGGGATCGTGATGCCGAGGGCCGGGCACAGCTCCATGCCGACGGCCTGCACCGCCGCATACAAGTCGGCGCCGTCTCCGGGCACCGCCGGCGCGGCCATCCAGTTCGCGGAAAGGTTCACCTTGCCGAGGTCGCCGACCTGCGCGGCGGCGAGATTCGTGAGTGCTTCGCCCACGGCGAGACGGGCCGACGCCGCGGCGTTGTTCACGGCGACGGGCGTGCGTTCGCCCATGGCCATCGCCTCGCCGGTGGTGACGTCGAAGGCGGCCGCCGTGACGGCGCAGTCGGCCACGGGCACCTGCCACGGTCCCACCATCTGGTCGCGACAGATCAGGCCGCCGACGGTGCGGTCGCCGATCGAGATGAGGAAGGTCTTGTCCGCCACCGCGGGGTGCGAGAGCACGCGCCGCACCGCCTCCCGCAGGTCGAGCCCCGCGAGGTCGAGCGGAAGCAGCGGCCGGGAGAGCGTGCGCTCCCGCCGGTGCATGCGCGGCGGCTTGCCGAGCAGGACTTCGAGCGGGAGGTCGATCGGGGTGTTCTGGAAATGCGGATCCTCGAGTACCAGGCGCTTTTCCTCGGTCGCCTCGCCGACGACCGCGAAGGGCGCGCGCTCGCGCTCGCACAGCTGCGTGAAGAGGGCGATGCGGTCCGCCGGCACCGCGAGCACGTAGCGCTCCTGCGATTCGTTGCACCAGATCTCGAGCGGGCTCATGCCCGGCTCGTCGTTGGGCACGGCGCGGAGGTTGAAGCGTCCGCCGCGTCCGCCGTCGTTCACCAGCTCGGGCAGCGCGTTCGAGAGCCCGCCGGCGCCGACGTCGTGGATGAACGAAATTGGGTTGGCGTCACCGAGCGCCCAGCAGCGGTCGATGACCTCCTGGCAGCGCCGCTCCATCTCGGCGTTGTCGCGCTGCACGCTGGCGAAATCGAGATCCTCCTGGCCCGAGCCGCTCGCCATCGAACTGGCCGCGCCGCCGCCGAGCCCGATGTTCATCGCCGGCCCGCCCAGCACGACGAGCTTGTCGCCGGGATTGATCACGCCCTTCTGGACATGCCCGGCGCGGATGTTGCCCAGCCCGCCGGCGAGCATGATGGGCTTGTGGTAGCCCCGCAGCTCCGTCGCCGCGGCGGCGCCGGAGCCAAGTGACAAGGCGGAGGTTCCAAGGGCCAAGTCAGGAGTTCCCGATGCCGCCGGCGATGTCAGCCTGGCCGCCCCCCCTGTCACTTGCCCCTTGTCACTTGTGCCATCGGCGCCGGCCCCTGCAGGCGCCGCCGCCGGCACGGCGGCCTCAAAGGTGCGGAAGTAGCCGTTGATCGCGGGCCGGCCAAACTCGTTGTTGAACGCCGCGCCGCCGAGCGGGCCGTCGATCATGATGTCGAGGGCCGAGACGATGCGGTTCGGCTTGCCGAACTCCGTCTCCCACGGCTGCACGGCGCCGGGTAGTTTGAGATTGGATACGGTGAAGCCGACGAGGCCCGCTTTCGGCTTCGCGCCGCGGCCGGTGGCGCCTTCGTCTCGGATCTCGCCGCCGGAGCCGGTGGCGGCGCCGGGAAACGGGGAGATCGCCGTGGGGTGGTTGTGCGTCTCCACCTTGCAGAGGATGTGGATGTCCTCCTCGCGCGCGGTGTAGGCCCCGGTGGCCGGATCGACGAAAAACCGGCCGCCGCGGGTGCCGGCGAGCACGGCGGCGTTGTCCTTGTAGGCCGAAAGGATGCCGTCGCGATGGAGCTGATACGTGTGCTTGATCATCTGGAACAGCGAGCGGTCGCGGGTCGCGCCGTCGATTTCCCAGGTCGCGTTGAAGATCTTGTGCCGGCAGTGCTCGGAATTCGCCTGGGCGAACATCATCAGCTCGATGTCGTGCGGGTCGCGGCCGAGGGTCGTGAACGCCCGCACCAGGTAGTCGATCTCGTCCTCGGCGAGCGCCAGGCCGAGCGAACGGTTCGCCTCCTCGAGGGCGGCGCGGCCCCGCGCCAGCACCGGCACGCTCGTCATCGGGCGCGGCGTCTCGTGGCGGAACAGCGCGGCGCAGGCGTCGAGGTCGTCGAACACGGCCTGGGTCATCCGGTCATGGAGTTTCGCGTCGAGGGCGGCGCGCTGCGCGGGCGTCAGGGCCGCCGGGCCGGCGTCGAGGGTGAAGGCGATGACCCGCTCGATGCGCGTCACCGCGGCGAGACCGCAGATGTGCGCGATGTCGGTCGCCTTGGACGACCAGGGCGACAGCGTGCCGGGCCGCGGCGCGACGACGCGCACCAGGCCCTCGACCCGCGCGGCCGCCCGGCGGGGACCGTAGGTGAGGAGCTGCCCGAGAATTGACCGCTCGGCCGGAGTGAGATCGGCCCGGGTCTCGGCGAGGTGAACGAACTCGGCGCTGATCGCGCGACCGGGCAGCCCGGCGGTCGTGAGGTCCTGGAGGAGCTTCTGAAGGCGGAACTGGGAGAGGGCCGGTGAGCCGCGGAGGATCAGCATGGTCGAGGAAACGCCGACGCTCACCAACATCCCGGGCGCGGTCAAGGAAGCCGATGGTCATGCCGACGGCGGCGCAGGCCGGCCGATCCGGCGCGCTACGAGGGGGTTCAGAGGTGGCGTGCGACTTAAGACGCGCCAGTTGGAGAAAGCCGTTGACGATTCAGTCGTCGTCTCCGGAATCGGGCTCTCTTTTCTCGCGTGTCTAACCATCCTTCGGCCGGAACGAGCGCATGAGCGACCGTATCACCCACGAGTGCGGCGTAGCCCTGGTGCGGTTGCTGAAGCCGCTTTCCTATTACCAGGAGAAGTATGGTTCGCCCCTGTGGGGCTTCACCAAGCTCTTCCTCCTGATGGAAAAGCAGCACAACCGCGGCCAGGACGGCGCGGGTGTGGCCTGCGTGAAGCTCGATATGCCCGCCGGGGCGCCGTACCTGTTCCGCGAGCGGAACATCAAGTCGAACCCCCTCGATCGCATCTTCCGCAGCCTGCTCAGCCAATACAACGAGCATGTCGCCAAGGGCGTGATCCATCCCGAGTTCACCGACACGGTGAAGCAGAACTTCGACTTCGGCGGCGAACTGCTGATGGGCCACCTGCGCTATGGCACCAGCGGCGGGTACAACATCTCCTCGTGCCATCCGTTTTTCCGGCGGAGCCCCTGGCCGACGCGCAACCTCGCGCTGTGCGGCAATTTCAACCTCACGAACACCGATGAGCTGAACCGGTCGCTGATCGCGATGGGCCAGCATCCGATCTTCGCCACCGATACGCAGGCGATCCTCGAGAAGATAGGGTTCTTCCTCGATGAGGAACACGAGGATATCTACCGCTTCCTGCGCAAGCGCGACGTCGCGGGCGACGAACTGACCCGGCGGATCAGCGAGGACCTCGACGTGACGCGCGTCATCACGCGGGCGTCGCAGAAATGGGACGGCGGCTACACCCTGTGCGGGCTGATCGGCAACGGCGACGCGTTCGTCGCGCGCGATCCCTCCGGCATCCGGCCGTGTTTCTATTTCCAGAACGACGAGGTCGTGGCGTTTGCCTCCGAGCGCGCGCCGCTGATGACGGTATTCGACCTCGCGGTCGAGGACGTCCGCGAAGTCGAGCCCGGTCACGTCGTGGTGATCAAGCGGCGCGGCACCGTCACCTCCGCGCCCTTCACCGCGCCGCTGCCGCGCGCGTCGTGCTCCTTCGAGCGGATCTATTTTTCGCGCGGCAACGACGTCGACATCTATCGGGAACGCCAGGCGCTCGGCGGCCAGCTCGCGCCGCAGATCCTGAAGTCGATCGGCCACGACTGGGGCAACACCGTCTTCAGCTTCATCCCGAACACGTCCGAGACGGCGTTTTACGGGCTGATGTCCGCGCTGCGCACGCAGCGTCGGGACGAGGTGAAATCGGCCATCCTCGAGGCCAGCCGCCAGGGCACGCTGACGGAGCAGCTCGTCGACGACCTCATCCTGCGCAACTGGCCGCGCGGCGAGAAGGTCGTGAGCAAGGACATCAAGATCCGGACCTTCATCGGCCAGGAGGCGCTGCGCAACCAGCTCGCGAGCCACGTCTACGACATCACCTATGGTTCCGTCCGCGCCGGGCAGGACAATCTGGTGGTGGTCGACGACTCGATCGTCCGGGGCACGACGCTGCGGCGCTCGATCCTGCGCATTCTCGCCCGGCTGCAGCCGAAGAAGATCGTCATCGTCTCGACTGCGCCGCAGATCCGCTATCCGGACTGCTATGGCATCGACATGTCGGAACTCGGCAAGTTCATCGCCTTCGAGGCGGCGGTCGCGCTCCTCAACGAACGCGGGCAGTCGCAGCTGCTCGACGAGGTGTATGAACTTTGTCGCGACGAAGTGGCAAAGGGCGGACCGCACAATCACGTCCGGCGCATCTACGAACCGTTCACGCCCGAGGAG
Source organism: Opitutaceae bacterium (assembly GCA_016793535.1). GTDB lineage: Bacteria > Verrucomicrobiota > Verrucomicrobiia > Opitutales > Opitutaceae > ER46. The sequence continues at coordinate 7,513 of JAEUHA010000180.1, forward strand.
ATTTCGCGCAAGATCGTGGAGTTCGTGCGGCCGAAGAGCCTCGATTGGAAGGGCGAGGTCGAGATCATTTTCCAGACGATCGAGAACCTGCACGCCGCCGTTCCGCATCACCAGGGCGACTGGTACTTCACCGGCCGTTATCCGACGCCCGGCGGCTACCGGGTGGTGAACCAGGCGTACATCAATTTCTACGAGAAGCAGGATGGTCGCAGCTACTGAGCGCGTCCGTCCGCCACGTCCTTCGTCCATGTCCCTTTCCTACGAGTCCTCCGGCGTCCGCTACGACCAGCTCGATGCCTTCAAGCGCGCCTGCCAGAAGGCCGCGAAGGCGACGGCGGGTGCGTTGCGGGCCCACGGTTATGCCGAGCCGGCGACGACGCGCGGCGAGAGCGCCTATCTCATCGAGGCGGCGGATCATTATCTCGCCCACGTCGAGGAGGGATTGGGGACGAAGAATCTCGTCGCCGACGCGGTGTACGCGGCGACGGGCAAGTGTTTCTATCGCGAGATCGCCATCGATACGGTGGCCACGATGGTGAATGACCTCGTCACCTGCGGCGCGCTGCCGATCTCGGTGGCGATGCATGCCGCGGTCGGTGACTCGGGCTGGTTCGCCGACGCAGTGCGGACGACGGCGCTCGTCGAGGGCTTCGCCGCGGGGTGCGAGGCGGCGGGTGCAGTGTGGGGTGGGGGCGAGACGCCGACCCTCGGCGGCGTCGTCGAGCCCGAGGCGATCGTGCTCGCGGGTTCGGCGATCGGGAAGATCGCACCGAAGCACCTGCGCATCACGGGCGAAGTTCGCGAGGGCGACGCGATCCTGTTCCTGGCCAGTTCCGGCGTGCAGACCAACGGCCTTTCCCTGTGCCGGCGGCTGGCGGCCCAGTTGCCGCGCTCGTACCAGACGCCGATCGGCCACGGCGATCCGCGCACGTTCGGCGAGGCGCTGCTCGCTCCCTCGGTGATCTACGTGGCGTTCGTGCGCGAATGCCAGCGGCGCGGCTTGAAGCTCAACTACGTCGCCCACGTGACCGGCCACGGCTGGCGGAAACTGATGCGCCTCGAGGAACCGTTCGTGTACGAGATCACCGCGCCGCGACCGGCGCCGGCGCTTTTCCAGTTCATGATGGCTGCCGGCCCGATCGACCAGCGCGAGGCCTATGCGACGTTCAACATGGGCGTCGGCTTCGCGGCCTACGTCGCGCCGGAAAACGCCGAGGCCGTGCTCGCCGCGGCGCGGGCGACGGGCTACGACGCCTGGCTCGCCGGGCACGTGCGGAAACAGGGCGCGCGCAAAGCCGTGGTGGTGCCGTCGCTCGAGCTCACGTTCGAGGGCGACACGCTGCAGGTGCGCTGACGCCACGGACGGCGTGGCGCGAGGCTTCCGCGGAGTTGCCAACGAGGCGTGACGGGATCCACCAGCCTTCAACCTCGAGCTCCGTCTCCGATGTCCCGCGCCGCTGTACTGTGCACGTGCCTGCTCGTGGTCGGCTTGCTGGCCCTGCGGTCGAGCGTGTCTCCCCGCCGGCCCGTCCACCGGGACCCTTCGGCAGCGGAACCGACCCGAGGTGGCGGACTCGCAACCGCCGGGACACCGGGGAGCTCGGAGTTCCCGCGGCTCGCGCCGGAGTACGCCGCAGCTTGGAGCGCGCCGCAACGAGCGGAGCTGGTGCCGTTCAGAGAGTGGGCCGACCGCTACCTGCGGGCGGGCCCGATTGAGCGCGCCGCGCTCGAGGCCGAGGGCGTGGCGCTCGTGCGCGAGCGAAAGCGGGTGATGCGGGAGCTCATCGCGTCCGATCCGCGGAGCGCGCTGGCGGCCAGCGTGCCGCTGGTGGTCCGGCGTCACCTGCCGGAAGTCGTGCAGGCGGAACTGGAGGCGCGCCTCAGCGGGCGCGGCGACTACCTGGTCGTCGCCCGCACGCCGGCGGAGGGTCATCCGCGTGCGCCGGTCGAACGGACGATCGTGCTCGGCGGCACGCGCTTCGTCGCACACGTGTACGGCCGGCGCATTCATCAACCCTCGAAGCGGGGCGCCTCCCTGCATGGCATCGCGCTGGACGGTCACATGGCGGTGCACGAGAGTCCGCTTCGCCTCCTCGAGTCGGGCGAATGGCCGGCCGGGACCGCGGAGGCGTGTCCGGTGACGGAACGCCCGCCATCCGCGCCGTCCACCGCGGCCGAGCCTCCGCCCGCCGTCGAAGCGTTCGGCCGGGTCTGGGAGTTGTGCGCTCCGGGCTCCGACATGCTTGGGCAATTCGAGCAGCGACTGATCGAACGGGAGAACTCCGCCGCGCCGGACGTGCTTCCCCCCTGGATTGACGTCGAAACGGCGGCGGCCTCCGCCCCGAGCCGCACGCTCGGCCTGCAGCGCGTGCTGGTGGTGAGGGTCGATTTTTCGGACCTCCCGGGGGCCTCCGTTTCCGCGACCGATGCGCAGATGACGATGGACACGGTCGTGAAGCCCTTCTTCGAAACGGCCAGCTACGGGCTCTGCACCCTGCAGACGACGGTGTCCTCGAAGGTGTACCGGCTGCCGCGCACCGCGGCCAGCTACGGGGGAGAGTTTCAGGAGTGGTCGCTGCACACGGACGCGCGCACGGCGGCGGCGGCGGATTTTGCCGTGAGCAGCTTTGACCGCGTGATTGTCGCGTTTGCCTACATTGGATCGTCGCGCATTCCCGGTTCGCATTTCAACGACGTCGGGCGGGCGATCGTCGGGGCCGAGGACGTTTGGATCAACGGCACCTTTGCCTTCAATCCCGTCGCCCACGAACTCGGCCACACCTTCGGCCTCGTGCACTCGAATCTCTGGCAGGTGAGTGACGGAAATCCGATCTCACCCAACGGCCGCAGCCTGGAGTATGGCGACCCCTTTGACATCATGGGGACGGCGTTCGAACCGTCCGGCGACTTCAACCTGCCCGAGAAACACCGCCTGCGCTGGCTGCCGGACACCGCGATTCGCAGCGTTTCCACGAGCGGGACGTACCGCGTGTATCGCTTCGATCACCCGGACGCGCTGGCGCTCGGCCAGCCGCTCGCCCTGCGGGTGGCGCGGGACGGGCAACGCTCCTACTGGATCGGGTTGCGGCAAAAGGCGCCTGCCACGGTCGCGGGCGTCGACGGCGCCTACATCGTGTGGGCCTACGACGCCGGTCCCACCGAATTGCTGGACCTCGTTACGCCGGGCCGGGACGCCCGTGACGCGGTGCTGCCGGTGGGAGGCGTGCTCGATGACCCTGCGTTCGGAATCCGGATCAAGCCGGTCGCACGGGGCGGCACGGGATCGGCGCAGTTCCTTGAGCTCGAGATCACGGTTGCCGCGACACCGCCCAACGGCGTCTGGGCGTGGGGCAGCAATAACGGCGTGCGGGGCATTCCCCCGGGTTTGAGCGACCTGCGCGCGATCGACGCCAATGATTCGGTCGTCGTCGCCGCGCGCGCGAACGGATCGCTTGTGAGCTGGTGGGCGTACGGAGGTGGATTCGCCACCGTGCCCGCCGGAGTCACCAACGCCGCCACGGTCGCGGCCAACGGTGGCGTGCTCAAGACCGACGGGACGTTGGAATTCTGGGGCCCCGGCTGGGCGGGGGCGACGCCGCCACCACCGGGCTTGTCCGGCGTACGCCAGCTCGCGATGGGTTACGCGCACACCCTGGCGTTAAAGTTCGATGGCACCCTCGTGGCCTGGGGCCTGAACGAGTGGGGCGAACGAACGATCCCGCCCGACCTGAAGGACGTGGTCTCGATCGCGGCCGGCAACCGCTTCAGTGTGGCGGTCCGGTCCGACGGTACGGTCGTGCGGTGGGGACGTATCCAGCCGATCGATGTGCCGCCGCCTGCGGACCTGCGCAATGCCCGGGCCGTGGCCGCCAATCATGCGAGCCATCATTTCATCATCCTCAGGGCGGATGGCACGGTCCTGACGGCCGGCGGCGACGATCTTCGTCAGACCCGAACGCCGGCCGGCTTGAACAACGTCGTCGCGGTTGCCGCCGGCTCGCACCATTCGCTGGCGTTGCGCGCCGACGGATCCGTGGTGGCGTGGGGCTCCAGTGGAACCGATGCGACGTCCATTCCGCCCAGCCTCCCGCGCGCCTTCGCGCTCGCGGCCAACTCGCAGAGCAGTTACGCGCTCACCGGGAGCGGGGCCTTCGTGACCGTCCAACCCCGGCCCGAGACGGTCGCCGTTGGGTCGGGCACGACCTTGTCGGTCACGGTCTCCTCGCTCACGCCCCCGACTTACCAATGGCGCCGGAATGGGATCCCGATCGCGGGTGCCACCACGGCGACGCTTTCGATCGCCCGTGCCGCGCCGGACGATGCCGGCTTCTACGACGTCGTGGTGTCCACGGCGAGCAATCGGATCACGAGCCTGCCGGCGCGCGTCGCGGTTGTGCCGCCGCTCGTCATCGCCAGCCAGCCTCAGCCGCAGACGGTCATGGAGGGCGGAGCGGTGACGTTCGCCGTGCAGGCCAGCGGCGGCGGCCCGCTCCAATATCAGTGGCGGCGGAATGGCGTGCCGATTCCCGGGGCGACGGGCAGCACGTGGTCGATCAGCCGCGTCGCGACGTCCGACGCCGGGAGCTACGACGTGACGATTGCCGATGGCGTGAGCGCGGTGACGAGCACGGCCGCCCGGCTCGTGGCGGCTCCGTCGGTCCGCATCGCGAATCTTTCGATTCGCAGCCCGGCCGGAAGCGGAGCCGGGACCCTGATCGTCGGTTTCGTGATTGGCGGCCGTGACACCCAGGGCACGAAGCCGCTGCTGCTGCGGGCGATCGGTCCTGGCCTGCTGGCGTTCGGCGTCGAGGACGCGCTGCGGGATCCAAGACTCGAGCTCTACGATGGGGCGGGAAAGGTTGACGAGAATGACGATTGGGCGGGCGGCGCCCAGCTCGCCGGCGTAGCCGTGCGCGTGGGCGCATTTGCCCTCGAAGCCGGCAGCCGCGATGCCGCGCTGTTTCCCGGGGCAATGGCGATGGGCAGCTACACCGCCCAGGTCACGGGCGCGGGCGGGCAGGCGGGTGTGGCGCTGGCGGAAATCTACGACGCGGAAAACGCGGCGACGTTTGGAGCGGCGTCGCGCCGGCTGGTCAACGTGTCGGCCCGCACGGACATCGGCGCCGGAGCGGAGGTCCTCATCGCGGGCTTCAATCTCAGCGGCAGCGGCCGCAAGACCGTGCTGATTCGCGGCATCGGGCCCGCGTTGGCGGCCCTGGGCGTGGGCGGCGCGCTGGCGGATCCGAGGCTCGACCTTTTCAACGGAAGCTCGGTCAAGCTGCACGAAAACGACGACTGGGGCGGGAGCGCCGCGCTCGCCAGCGCCTTCGCTTCCGCGGGCGCGTTTCCCCTGGCCGCCGGTTCCAAGGACGCTGCGCTCCTGGTCACGCTCGAGCCCGGCACCTACTCGGTGCAGGTGAGCGGGGTGGGCAGCACCACGGGCGCTGCCCTCGTGGAGATCTACGAAGTTCCCGCGAGCGTTCCGTGAGAGAGGGGAGCCACGTCGCGCTCCGGAGACCGGTGCGCCATCGACACGGGAGCGGGAATCGCCCAGAACGCCCGACGTCCCGCCTCCCCCATGTTCATGCTCCCGCTCCGCGTTTCCGGCCGTGGCCTCGCCTTGGCTTCGTTTCTCTTTGCGACCCTTGCGTCGGCAAACGGCTTCGCCCGCACTCCGATCCAGCTGCCGCAGGATCCGACGCTCTCGCCGGACGGCCGCACCCTGGTCTTCGCGTGGCGCGGTGATCTCTGGACCGTCCCCAGCACCGGCGGTGTCGCCCGGGCGCTGACCCAGCATCCGGCGCGCGATGGCTCGCCGCATTTTTCTCCCGACGGCAAGCGCCTCGCCTTCGTGAGCGACCGGCAGGCCGGGCCGCAGGTTTTTCTGCTGCCCGCCGGCGGCGGGACGCCCGAACCGCTGACGGCGCACAGCGAAGGCTACGCGCTCGATGGCTGGTACCCGGACGGTGCGGCGCTGCTCGTCAACGCGGAGCGGGACTACTCCCACTACGCCCGCGCCGGCGTCCGATTTTTCCGGATACCGGTCGCGGGACCGGCCGCCGAGGTTCCGGTCTTCGACGACTACGGCCGCACCGGCGAGATCTCGCCCGACGGCCGGCGGCTGCTCTTCACGCGCGAGGGCGAGCAGAGTTTTCGCCAGGGCTATCGCGGTTCACAGGCGAGCCAGATCTGGCTGTACGAGTTCGACGGCGGCACGTTCACCCAGCTCGTGGCCGAGGAAACCAGCGCCCGCTCGCCCAAGTGGCGGCCCGACGGGAAGGGATTCTACTTCGTCAGCGGGAAGAGCGGCGTCGCGAACCTCTGGGAGTTCGAGCTTGCCGGCGCGCGGCGCTCCCAGCTCACGCACTTCACGACCGACGCGGTGGTCTCGCCTTGTGTGTCGCGCGACGGGTCGACCGTCGTGTTCCGGCACCGGTTTGAGCTGTATCGCCTCGATGTCGCCCGGCGGCAGCCGCCGGTGAAACTGGAGCTCTGGGACGAATCGGATTCGCGCGCCGCCGCCACCGAGCGCCGCACATTGTCGACCGCGTCGGAGGTCGCGTTCTCCGACGACGGTCTCGAAGTCGCGTTCGTCGCCGGCGGCGACGTGTGGGTGATGGACACCGTCCTGCGCGAACCCCGCCAGGTCACGCGCACGCCCGAGGAGGAACGCGCCCCGGTGTTTTCCCCCGATGGCAGAGCGCTCTATTTTGTCAGCGACCAGGACGGACAGAGTGACATCTGGCGCGCGGAACGGGCCCGGCCCGCCGATTACTGGTGGCGCAATGATCGCTTCACGCTCACACGCGTCACGCACGACGCCGCGGTCGAGCAGGACCTGCAGTGGAGCCCCGACGGCAAGCGGCTCGCGTTCGTAAAGGAGCGCGGCGACCTGTGGACGATGGACGCCGACGGGGGCAACGCCCGCCTCGTGCGGAAAGGCTGGAGCGTGCCGCAATACGAATGGAGCCCGGACGGAAAGTGGTTCGCGGCCGCGCTGAACGACGCCGACTTCAACAGCGACATCTGGATCTTTCCTGCCGACGGTTCCGGCGAGGCCGTGAACGTCTCGCGTCATCCCGACAATGAAGGCAATCCCATCTGGTCGCCCGACGGCCGGCTGCTCGCATTCACCGGCCGCCGGATCGAGACCGAGGTCGACATCTATTACGTGTGGCTGCGGGCCGAGGACGACGGTCGCGACCGGCGCGACCGGACCCTGACGAAGGCCGTGGAGAAGATGGCGAAGTCGCGCAAGAAGGAGCCGCCGCGCACCGAGAAGAAGGAGGCAGCCGACGACGCGGAGCCCGCCCGGGCCACCGCGGAGGCGAAGAAGGGCAAGACCATCCCGCGCCCCGCGACCACCGTGCGGGCCGCGCGCCCGACCGACGTGCGAATCGACTTTGCCCGGATCCACGAACGCGTCCGGCGCATCTCGATTCCCAATTCCGCGGAGCGCGAGCTCGTGTGGTCGCCCGACGGCAAGAAGCTCGCGTTTGCCGCCACGGTCGACGGTCGGCGCGGCACGTACACGGTGGAGTTTCCCGACGAACTGCGGCCGCGTTTTCTCTCGAGCGAAACGGGAGTCCAGGCCCGCTGGCTCGAAAACGGCAACCAGATCGTGTGGCGGATGAATCCCAGCCGTCCGTCCACGACCACCGCCGCGCCCGGCACGCCGCCGGGTCCGCCCGGCGCCCCTGCGCCCACGCCGCCGGCGACACCCGCGCCACCGCCCGAGCCGGATGCGCCGCTGCCGGCGCCGACGGGCGGCGTGCCCGCCAGCCTCAGCGACACCGGCCGCGCCACGACCTATGCGTTCCGGGTCCCGCAGGAAGTCGACCTCGCCGCCCGACACCGCGCCGCGTTCGACCTCGCCTGGCGGGCGATGCGCGACCACTGGTACGACGAACGCCTGGGCAATCGCAACTGGGACGACGTGCGCGCGAAGTACCGCGATGTCGCGGCGTCTCCCGACGTCCAGCAGCTCACCGCGGTCATCCAGTTGATGCTGGGTGAGCTCAACGGTTCCCACCTTGGCTTCACGCTGCGTTCCTCCCCGGCCGAGAATGCGACCACCTGGAGTCCGGTGACCGCGCACCTCGGCGTGCGCTGGGACTACAGCCACGCCGGACCGGGCCTGAAGGTGCGCGATGTAATCCCGGACGGACCGGCCGACCGGCGCGGCGGCGGGATCACGGCGGGCGACGTGGTGCTCAGCATCGAGGGCACGCCCGTCGATGCGACGACCGACCTCGCCCGGATCCTGAACGGTCCGGCGACGCGCGAGGACGTGGCCCTCGTGGTGCGCAAGTCCGATGGCGCCGAGAGCAGCGTGCGCGTCCGCCCGGCGCGTTACAGCGCCGTGCGATCGCTGCTCTATCCGCAGTGGGTCCGCGAAAATCGCGCGGCGGTCGAGCAGGCCTCCGGCGGGCGGCTCGGCTACCTGCACGTGCGGGCGATGAGTCAGGAGAGCTTCCAGCAGTTCGAGCAGGACTTGTACGCGGCCGGAGTGGGGAAGGAAGGCCTGATCATCGACGTCCGCGACAACGGTGGCGGCTCGACCGCCGATCACCTGCTCACCGCCCTGACGCAACCGGTGCACGCCATCACCGTGCCACGCGGCGGCGGCCCGGGTTATCCGCAGGACCGGAAGGTCTACGCGACGTGGAACAAGCCGATCACGGTGCTCTGCAATCAAAACAGCTTCAGCAATGCGGAGATCTTCAGTCACGCGATCAAGACGCTGAAGCGCGGCCAGCTCGTGGGCGTGACAACCGCCGGCGGCGTGATCAGTACCGGGGCGCGGCAGATCATGGACCTCGGTACGCTGCGCATGCCCGGGCGCGGCTGGTTCCTGCGCGACAACGGCGAGGATCTCGAGCTGAACGGCGCGGTGCCGGATCACCTCGTGTGGATTCCCGCCGGCGTCACCGGTGCGGGCGCGGACCCGCAGATCAAGAAGGCCGTCGCAGTCCTCCTCGCCGATGTCGACGCGGCGAAACGCAAGCCCGTGCCGCCGTTGCGCAAGGCCACCGAACGCAAGTGAGAGGTTTTGTGGGCGGGGTGCCCTCACCCCGCAAATTGCGGCACGTGAAATCGTCACATCGCGGGGTCGGCTGCCCCGCGTACCATTCATCCCGCTCCGCTCCCACCGGCTCACGCATTGACGAGCGCGCCCGAAGCCGCGCAGTGTGAGGTTCTTCGACCCTATGCGACCCATCGTCCAAATCTCACTGGACCTCACTGATCGCGCGGAAGCGCTCGCCACTGCCGAACTCGCCCGTCGTGCCGGCGTGGACTGGCTCGAGGCCGGCACGCCCTTCATTCTCGCCGAGGGCCTGCACGGCGTGCGGGCGCTGCGGGAACGTTTCCCCGGCGTGCCGATCGTGGCCGACCTCAAGACGATGGACGGCGGATACCTCGAGGCCGAGATGATGGCGAAGGCCGGTGCGACGCACGTCGTCGTGATGGCGCGCGCGCATGAGGAGACGCTCAAGTGCGTGGTGAAGGCCGGCCGCGATTTCGGGGTGAAGGTGATGGGCGACAATCTCGGCTGCCCCGACATGGTCGACGGTGCCCGGCAGATCGAGGACCTGGGCTGCGATTTCGTCATCCACCACATCGGCTACGATGAGCGCCGCGGCATCGCAGCCAGCGGACGCCGGATGCCGAGTCCGCTCGATCAGCTGAAGGCGGTCGTCGACGCGGTCCGCATCCCGGTGCAGGCCGTCGGCGGCCTCACCCTGGAACAGGCCGTGCGCACGCCGGAATACGGGGCGCCGCTGGTCGTGATCGGCGCGCCGCTCGCGGTCGACGCGGACGCGTTCAAGACGGCCGACGGCAACCTCGAAGGTTCGCTGCGCCTGATCTGCGAGCGCGTGCACGCCTATGGCAATGTGGCCGTGAAACAGGAGACTTTCCGATGAAAAGCCCCGCCGTCGTCAATTTTTCCCGTGAACCGCACAGCGTCGAGATCCGCGAATTCGCGCGGCCCGAACCCGGCCCCGACGATGTGATCCTCGCCGTCGAGGCGGTGGGCGTGTGCGGCAGCGACCTGCACCAGTGGACCAGCAGCCACAGCTGGCCGGTGAACTATCCGGTCGTGCTCGGCCACGAGTTTGGTGGCCGCATCGCGGCGCTCGGTGGCGCCGTGCGCGGCTGGAAGGAAGGCGATCGCGTCGTGAGTGAGACCGCCGCCGTGATCGATCCCAACAGTCCCATGACGCGCTCGGGGTTGTATAACCTCGATCCGAATCGCAAGGGATTCGGCTATGGCGTCGATGGTGCGATGACGCGCTTCGTGCGCGTGCCGGCGCGGTGCCTTCATCGGGTGCCCGACGGGCTGGCGATGGAGCATGCGGCGCTGACGGAGCCGTGCTGCGTGGCGTACAACGCCGTCATACACAACGCGAGGATCCAGCCGGGCGATCGCGTGATCGTCCTCGGTCCGGGACCGATCGGCATTCTCTGCGCGGCGATGGCCCGCCTCGCGGGCGCGGAAGTCGCGCTGGTGGGTCTGGAGCGGGATCGCGCCCGGCTCGCCGTGGCGAAGGCATACGACTGCGAAGTGATCATCGGCGATGCGACGGCCTGGGCCAAGGCGCGCGACGGCCTCGGGGTCGACGGCGTGGTCGACGCGGCCGGGGCGTCGGCGGCGTTGAAGACGGCGCTCGAACTCGTGCGTCCCGCGGGCTGGATCAGCAAGGTGGGCTGGGGCCCGCAGCCGCTCGGCTTCTCGCTCGATCCGCTGGTGCAAAAGAACATCACGCTGCAGGGCAGCTTCAGTCACAACTGGCCGATCTGGGAACGCGTGCTGGCGATGCTCGCCTCGGGCCGGCTTGACGTGCGGCCGATCACCGGCGGCATCTGGCCGCTGGAGGAGTGGCACGAGGCGTTTGAGAAGATGCACTCGGGCGCGATCGTGAAGGCAGTGCTGCGGCCGGTCTGATGGCGCGAACGAGAGATCGGCTGTAGGCGGGGTGCCCTCACCCCGCTTTCGTTCGGTTGCGACGGCTGAAACCCGCGGGGTGAGGGCACCCCGCCTACAGAAAACTTCCCCTATGAGACTTACTGAAAAAGTCATTATCGTCACCGGCGGCACCAGCGGCATCGGCAAGGCGATCGTCGAGCGCGCGGTGGCCGAAGGCGCGCGGGTCCTGGTGCACGGCATCGAGCGTCGCGATGGCGAGGCCCTCGTGGCCCAGCTTGGGAGCAAGGCGGCGTTGCACCTCGACGATCTCGTCGATCCAGCCAGCCCGGGACGCATCGCCGCCGCGGCGCTGGCGGCGTTCGGCCGGATCGATGCCGTCGTCAACAACGCGGCGATCGTCGCGCGCAGCAACCTCCTCTCCACCACGCCGGAGTTCTTCGACCGCATGATCGCAGTCAACCTGCGCGCCGCGCTCTTCCTGATCCAGGCCGCGCTGCCGCAGCTGAAGGCCCACCAGGGCTGTGTGCTGAACATCGGCTCGATCAACGCCCACAGCGGGCAGGCCAACCTGCTCGACTACAGCATTTCGAAGGGCGCGCTGCAGACGCTGTCGCGCAACCTCGCCAACGCCCACGCCGAGGACCGCGTCCGGGTCAATCACCTGAACGTGGGCTGGGTGCTCACGGACCGGGAGTATGCCCACCAGATCGAGCACGGCATGGGCCCGGACTGGCCGTCGCAGGTGCCGGCCCAGTATGCGCCCTGGGGGCGGTTGATGACGCCGGCGGAGATCGGTTCGGCGGCGGTCTACTGGCTCGGCGACGAGTCGCGGCCGGTCAGCGGCTCGGTCGTTGATCTGGAACAGTACTCCCTGATCGGCCGGAATCCCAACAAGGTCGCGACGCGCTGAGTTCCTTTCCTGGGAGCGCGGACGTCCCCGTCCGCTTTTCGATCCTGCGGACAAGGGCGTCCGCGCTCCCGGGCGAAAACCTCCTTTTCCCCATGCCCAAACTCGCCGTATTCCCGAAAGCGTTCATGCGTGCCCTCGTCAAAGACGGCACGATGACCCTGCGTCAGTGGGTCGATCTCGCCGCTCCGCTCGGCGTGGATGGGCTCGAATACTACAGCGGCATGCTCGAACTGGCCGATCCCAAGCGCTGGCCGGTGGCGCGCCGCGAGGTCGAAAGCCGGGGCATGGTGATCCCGATGCTGTGCTGCTCGCCGGACTTTTCCATCCCGGATGCCGCCGGCCGCCAGGCCGAGGTGGAGAAGGAAAAGAACTGGATCCGCATGGCCGCCGCGCTGGGCGCGAAGTACTGTCGCGTGCTCTCCGGCCAGCGCCGGCCCGAGCTCACGATCGAGCGCGGACTCGACCTCGTCGTGCAAAGCATCGAAGCCTGCCTCCCGGAAGCCGAGGCGTGCGGGGTGACGCTCATCCTCGAGAATCACTACAAGGACGACTTCTGGAGTTATCCCGAGTTTGCGCAGAAGATGGACGTCTTCTGCGCATTGGTGGATCGGATACGCCATCCGCGCTTCGGCGTGAACTACGACCCGAGCAATGCGTTCCTGGCGGGCGACGATCCGCTCGAACTGTTGCGGCGGGTGAAGCACCGGGTGGTGACGATGCACGCCAGCGATCGTTCGCTCACGTCGGGCACGCTCGAGGACCTGCGCCGCGAGGAAGGCGGCGCGGAGGGTTACGCGAAACGGCTCAAGCACGGGACGATCGGTCGTGGGCTCAATGACTACGACGCGATCTTCCGCGAGCTGAAGAGTGTCGGGTTCGACAGCTGGGTGAGCATCGAGGACGGCGTCGACGGCATGGACCAGCTCGTCGAGAGCGTGGCGTTCGTTCGCGGCAAGTTGCGGCAACACTGGCCGGCGGCGTCCTGAGTCTGGCCTGGAATCCTGTAGGCGGGGTGCCCTCACCCCGCCGGTTATGCGGCTCGAAGCGGATCGACGCGGGGTGAGGGCACCCCGCCCACACGCCTCGGCTCGCGCGCGTAGCTTGTCCGTCCGTGGGAGGGGCTTTACGCCCCGACGGGTCGCGGGGTAAACCCACTCCCACAGTTCCCGCGCCACGAAAACGTTGCCGTGGGGAGCGCTGGCGGAGAAACTCACCGCACATGAAGACGATTCGTTTTCTGGCCGTGGGAGCCGCGGTGGCGCTGGCGTCGCTGGAGGGTGCGACGGTGAAGGACCGGGAGGGCGCCGTGCGGAAAGACAAAGCCACGATGGAGAACGATGCGCGTTGGATCTACAACGACATCGACCGCGGCTTCGCGGAGGCGAGACGCACGGGCAAGCCGCTGCTCGTCGTGCTGCGCTGCGTGCCGTGCCTGTCGTGCGTCGGGCTTGATGCCGAGGTGCTGAACGACCGTACGCTGCAGCCGCTCCTCGACCTCTTCGTCTGCGTGCGGCTGATCAACGCCAACGCGATCGACCTGACCCGCTTCCAGTTCGATTACGACCTGTCGTTCACCACGATGTTCTTCAACGGCGACGGAACCGTCTATGGCCGCTATGGCTCGTGGGTGCACCAGGTCGATCCCGAGGCGCGGGAGACGATCGGCTACCGGCGGGCGCTCGAGGGCGCGCTCGCGCTGCACCGCGGTTATCCCGGCAACCGCGAGGCGCTCGAAGGCAAGCAGGGCAGCCCGACGCCGTTTCGCACGCCGGTCGAGATTCCGGAACTGGCGAAGAAGTATGGCCGCGAACTGAATTGGGGCGGCCAGGTGGTGCAGAGTTGCGTGCACTGCCATCAGGTGGGCGAGGCGCTCCGCGCCCACGCCCGCGGTCGCGGTGAACCGGTGCCCGAGGAGCGCATCTACCCGATGCCGGCGCCGGAGACGATCGGACTCTCGCTCGCTCCGGATCACCCCGCGCGGGTCACGCGCGTGGCGGCCGGATCGGCGGCGGCCGAGGCGGGCTTTCAGCCGGGCGACGAGATCGCGTTCCTGGGCGGACAGCCCCTGATCTCGATCGCCGACTTCGCCTGGGCGCTGCATCGCGCGCCGGCGGAAGGTCTGGTGCGCGCGGTGATCCAACGCTCCGGTCTCGTTGTCCCCGCCACGATTCCACTGTCGCCCGGGTGGCGCACGAAGTCCGACATCTCCCGGCGCGTCGGCACCTGGTCGATGCGCGCGATGGCGCTGGGTGGCCTGGTGCTCGCTGACCTCGACGATGCGGCGCGCGCCGAACGCGGGCTGGGGCGCGAAGGCTTGGCGCTTTTCGTGAAAGGCCTGGGCAACTACGGCCAGCACGGTGCAGCGAAGAAGGCGGGGTTGCTCAAGGACGATGTGATCGTGGCGCTCGACGGCATGACGGCGCGGCTGAGCGAGGGCGACGTGATCGGCCGGCTCCTCCAGAAGCGCAAACCCGGCGAGGTGATCGACGTCACGGTTCGGCGTGGCGCCGAACGCGTAAGCTTCAAGCTGCCGATGCAGTAACCACCGGGAGCGCGGACGTCCCCGTCCGCATGTTCG
>JAEUHA010000223.1 GCA_016793535.1 Opitutaceae bacterium
GGCATTTCCGCCGACTACCCCGCCGGGCTCATGCTGATGCAGGGCATCCTCATGGCGCTCGTCGCCCGCGCCCGCACCGGCAAGGGCCAGCGCGTGACGACCGACCTGCTCAGCGTCGCGTTTCACGCCCACTCGTGGGAAGGCCCGGCCGCGATGAACGCCGCCCGCGTCACCGAGGTCTCGGGCGTCAGCGCCAACGAGTCGATCGTCGACAAGTCCTTCGCCACCCAGGACGGCTACCTCGAGATTTCCCCGGTGTTCTCCGACAACGCCGTGCGCGACATCTCCGTCGCCATCGGGCTCGGCGACCTCTCGCAGGACCCGCGCTTCGCCACCCACGCGCTGCAACTCGAGCACCGCCGCGAACTCAACGAACGGCTCGCCGTTCGTTTTCGCACGAAAACCACGGACGCCTGGCTGGCCGAGCTCGAGCCCAAGGGCGTCTTCTGCGCGAAAGTGAACACGCTCGAAGAGGCGGTGGAAGATCCTCAGCTCAACGCCAACGGCATGGTGATCGAGATCGAGCACGCTCCGGCCGGCAAACTCCGCCTGCCCGGCACGCCGGTCCGGCTCCACGGCACGCCACCCGTCCCGCGCCAGCCGGCGCCCGACCTCGGCGCCCATACCGTCGAGCTGCTCCGCGAACTCGGCTACGACGAGGCCGCCCTCGCCGCGCTGCGCCAGGAGGGCGCAATCGCGTAGGCGAGAAACGGTGCGTGAGCTCGCATCCCTTGATCAGCGAACGCCAATCCGCTCGATCCGGTCGCCCACGGAACACACGGACCACACGGAAAGATGTCTCGTTTCCGTGTGGTCCGTGTGTTCCGTGGGCAATTTCTCTGCTCGCTCGGTGGCGGCCGGACTGAACGCACGTCGCCAAAACCCCCCAAGACACGAATAGAGCTTCCTCCGTGCGCGCCTTTCGTGTGACTCGTGGGCGCCCCTCCCCGCCCCGATGAGACTACCCCTGCTCTGCGCGTGCGCGCTCGCCCTGCCCGTTTCCGCCCAGACCGTCGCTCCGGCGCCCAACTCCGGCGCCGCCGCCAAGGATCCGGTCCAGCTCAGCCCGTTCGAGGTCGTTGAGGACACCAAGGGCTACTTCGCCGGCAACACGATGTCGGGCACGCGCATTAACTCGAAGCTCGAGGACCTGGGCGCCGCCATCACGGTCATCACGAAGGAGCAGATGGCCGACTTCGCCATGCTCGATATCAACGACGTGTTCCTCTACGCGGCGAGCACGGAGGGCAGCGGCGACTACACCGACTTCGCGGTGAACAACAACGGCCACGTCGCCGACAACATCCAAAACAACCCGCGCGCCGCCAATCGCATCCGCGGCATCGGTTCCGCCAATCTCTCGCTGGGCAACATCGGCCTCTCCGGCCTCACCCCCGTCGATCCGCTCAACATCCAGGGCATCGAGATCAGCCGCGGGCCCAACGCGAACGTCTTCGGCCTCGGCAGTCCCGGCGGAACGCTGAACATGATCCCCGCCACCGCGAACTTCGCGAAGGACCGCGCCACGGTCTCCGCCCGCGCCGACACCGTCGGCGGCTACCGCTTCGATCTCGACGTCAACCGCGTCCTCCTGAAGGACCGCCTCGCCCTGCGCGTGAGCGCGGCGTTCCAGCACGACGGCTTCGAACGCAAGCCGTCCGGGCTCGATACGCTCCGCTACAACGGCATGGTGAAGTATCAGCCGTTCAAGTCCACGACCGTCAGCGCGTCCTACTCGTACTACCGGATGAACGGCAACCGGCCGAACACGCTGATGCCGCGCGACAGTCTCACCTACTGGATCCAGAGCGGAAAGCCCGCGTGGGATCCCGTCACGTCGACCTACACGCTCAACGGCGTCGCCTACGGCCAGAACGGTCCCGGCCCCCAGGCGACGCGCACCGCGATCACGAGCGACAACAACCTCCCCGACGTCTTCCAGCGCAGCTTCTCCGGCAACGACCGCAGCTACGTCTTCATCGACGGCGGCGCGGTCGCGCTGTTCACCACGCCCACCGGCAACTCCGCCAACACTCCCCTCGCGAACAACTCGAGCAACCGCTACCTGGCGCCCAGCCCCGCGTCCGGTGTCGCCTCGGGTCGCTTCAGCGCCCAGCCGCTGTTCACGACCACGCCTTCGCTCAGCGACGACACGTACTACGACTACACCGCCATCAACCTGGGCGCGATGAACCGGCTCATGGACCGCACGCAGACGTCGTACGTGCAGCTCCAGCAGGTGATCTTCCACACGCCGCGCCATTCGCTCGTCCTGCAGGGCGACTGGCTGCGGGAGGACTCCCTGCGCTACCAGCGGAACATCTACGGCACCGGTCCCTCGAGCCAGATCCTGGTCGACGTCAACGCGCGCCTGCTCGACGGCACGCCCAACCCGTTCTTCGGGCGTCCCTACATCGGGCTCGACAGCCCGCTCACGCAGTGGATCCCGGGCCGCAGCGAGACCTACCGCGGCCAGCTCGCCTACCGGCTCGACCTCACCCAGGAGAAAGGCTGGCGGCGGTGGCTCGGGCTGCATCAGCTCTCCGGATACGACGAATTCCGTTACGCGATCACCCGCCGTTTCAGTTGGCGCGACGTCCTCGCCTCCCGGCACCCGTGGGTGCCCGCCGGCACGAATCCCGCCGTCAACGGCAACGTCACCGGCGGCCCGCAGGCCTCGTCGGCCCGGTTCCGCGGCTACTTCCGCTATTACGTCGGCGACGCCACCGGCACCAACGTCGACCACGCGCCCACGACCTTCGGCTACGGCCCGACGACCTACGTCTGGGGCAACGCCGCCACCGGGGTCTTCCAGCGGGAGCCCGCCTTGCTCGACCAGCGGCCGACGACCGACAGCGCCGGCGGGGGCAGCAATTCCAAGCAGCTCAACAAGACCACCGGCGGCGTGCTGCAGAGCCTGTTCCTCGACGGCCGGATCGTCACGACGTTCGGCCTGCGCGACGACACGGTGTACGACAAGCGGGGCGCCGACCCGCGTTTCCTCAACGCCGACAGCACCGACTTCAACTACGCCTCAATGAACGCCTGGGCCGCCGGCGACTACGCCGTCAACGGCGGCCGCACCAGGACCGCCGGCGCCGTCGTCCGGCCGTTCCGCGGCCTCGAGTTCGTCAGCCGCGCCGCGCGCCGCGGCGGTGTATCCGGCTTCCTGGGACAAGTCGGCCAGGGGCTCTCGCTCACGTACAACGAGTCGGACAGCTTCATCCCGCAGGGCCCGCAGCAGGACCTGTTTCGCAACCTGCTCCCCAACACCCGCGGCGAGGGCCGCGACTACGGCTTCTGGCTCAACCTCGCCGACGGCCGGTTCGTGCTCCGCGTGAACCGCTTCGAGACCAAGCGCATCAAGACCCGCAACGGCGACGCCGCGACGATCGCGCAGCGCGTGCTCCGGCTCGACCTGAGCAACGCCGACGCCTGGCAGCTCGAGGACAACGCCCGCGCCTGGGTGACCGCCGCCAATCCCACCTGGACCGCCGCGCAGATCCAGGCGGAGGTTGCCCGCCAGACCGGACTCTCGATCGAGGAACAGGCCGAGCTCGCCCTGCCCGATCCCGGCATCTCGGCGACGCAGGACGTCGAGGCGAAGGGCACCGAGATCGAGCTCAACGTCAACCCGTCGCGCCACTGGACCGTGCAGGGTTCGTTCACCGACACGCAGACCGCCAACACCAACGTCTCCTCCTCCACGACCCGCTGGATCGCGCACCGGATGCCGGTGTGGACGACGATCATCGACCCGCGCACCAACACGCCCTGGTGGACGACGCCCTACGGCGGCAGCACGCGCCCCGTCGATTACTTCAACACCAGCGTGCAGGCGCCGCTCAACATCATCCTCCAGCAGCAGGGCAAGGCCAACCCCCAGATCCGCCGCTACCGCGCGAAGTTCGCCAGCAGCTTCCGGCTCGAGGGTGTCACCCAGCACCGCGTCCTCCGCAATTTCACGGTCGGTGGCGCCGCCCGCTGGGAGTCGCGCGGTGGCATCGGCTACTACGGCGTGCAGCAGTTCCCCGCCACGATCACGGACCTCGATCCCAACCGCCCGATCTGGGACAAGGCGCGTTACTACGTCGACGCGTTCGTCACCTACCGCACGAAGCTCTTCGCCCGGAAGATCGGCACCAGCGTGCAGCTCAATGTGCGCAACCTCGGCGAGGACGGACGCCTCCAGCCGGTGGGCGCCTACCCCAACGGCGTGCCGTTGGCGTACCGCATCATCGATCCCGCGCTCTACATCCTGCAGGTGAAGTTCGACCTGTAGCCGGCAGTGTTCGCTCTAGAAACTGTGGGAGCGGCTTTACGCCGCGACCGCCGGTCGAGACGCCGCACGGGGCCGCGGCGAAAAGCCGCTCCCACCGCTGGCCGAATCGCAAAACGCCCCTGCCGGATCGTCACTTGATCTGCAGGCTTTCGTAGATCGACGGAGCCTTCTTCTTTTCGTCGCCCGCTTTCTTCCCGGCCGGAGCGATGCGCAGGCCGTCCAACGACACCGGCTTCGATTGGTCCAACGCGGCCAGCGCGGCTTGCGCCTGGCCGGCCACTTCGCGATCGCGGGAGCGAGTGGCGGCTTCGAGCTGCCGGCGCGCCGCCCCGCGATCGGCGGGCACGCCGGGAAGGCCGGTGGCCAGATATTGCGCGAGCTGCAGGCGTGAGCGGTCGTCATTCTGCTCCACCGCGAGCGTGAGTTGACGAATCGCCTCCGGGCCGTCCCGCGCCCCGCCGATGCCGTCACCGAGGTACGCGCCATACGATCGCCGCGCCAGCACGCTGCCCGCTTCGGCACCGCGCCGCGCCCAGTCCCGCGCTACCGCGACATCCTGCGTGCACCCCGTGCCCGTGGCGTGATGCCAGGCGAGTTGCGCACAGGCATCGCCATGGCCCGCCTCCCCCGCGCGCCGCATCCAGCGATAGGCTTCCGCCACGTCGGGCGCCACGCCCACGCCTTCGCGGTAGTGCAGCGCGAGAAAATACTGGCCGCTCTGCCCGTCGTTCTCCGCCGCCCGCCGGAACCAGGCCAGCGCCTCCGCATCGGATTTTTCGCCGCCAAAACCGTCCCGCCACATGCTGGCGTACAACTCCTGCGCCGTCACGTTGCCCTCGTGCGCCGCGCGGGCGGCCATCGCCCGCAGATCATTCATGCCGACCTTCACGTGCGGGTCCTGCGCCATCATGAGTCCCGCGACTTCGAGCATGGCCTGGACCGAACCCCCGGTGGCCGCCGCCACGAGCCAGCGGGCCACCTCGGCCGCGTTCTTCTCCACCCCGACTCCCGTGCGGTAGCCGACGACGAGCTCCAGCATCGACTGCACGTGACCGAGCTTCGCGCCCGCCAGCCGCCAACGTACCGCCGCAGCGTCGCTCTTCGCCAATCCGCCGAGGCCATTGTGATACGCCACGGCCAGGGCGTAACACGCACGGAGACTGCCGCCTTCCGCCGCCTGCGTCAGCAGCGCCACGGCACTGGCCCCATCCTTTGCCTCGCCGCCAAGTCCGTCGATCCGCGCCGCCCCCAGCGTGAGCAAGGCGTCCGGCTGCCGCGGCTGTTTCTGCAGCGCGGCCCGCGCGAGCCGCACTGCCCGCGCGTGGTCATGCGTTCGCCCAGGCTGGTCATGCAGGGACAGGAACGCGAGCTTGCCCGCCGCGGCGGGCTCGCGCTCCGCCGCCCGCTCCAGCCACGCAATCGCCTGCGCCATGCGCTCGGCGTCCACGCTGGGTTGCCGGAGCAGGAAATACGCGCCCGTCGTCAGCACCGCCGCATCGTCAGCCGCGGCGCCCAGCCCGTAGAGGCGCAGCGCCTCGAGCGGATTGGGCGGAAGCTTTCCGGGCACACCGTCCGCCGCGAGTTCCGCCGCCGGCAGGATGGCCTCCCGCTTGCCCGCGTTCGCCGCCTTGGTGAAGTAACGCAACGCGTCTGCGGGCGCCTCCTTCTCCAGCAGCAGCGCCAGCTCGTACGCCGCGTCGGCGTGTCCCTTCTCCGCGGCGAACCGGTACCAGGGCCGCGCCGCCTCGTCGCCGGTCTTCTGCTCGCGCGGCAGCCGGCCCTGTCCCCAGCGGATGAGCCGGGCGACGCGATAGGAGGTTTCGACGTCGCCGTTGGCCGCCTGCTGCTTGAGCGCGTTCCAGCGCGCGAGCGTGGCCTGCCGCGCCTGTTCCTCGGCCCGCCGCTGGCTCTCGCGGAAAAACTCCACCAGCACGAGCGCCTGGTTGTGCCGGTCCTGCGCCTGCCGCCGCCGCGACTCCTCCACGCTTGCCGCCCAGTCCGTGAGCTGACGCCGGAGGGGTTCGAGATTGGCCGGCGTGCTGCGGGGATTCGGATCGTAACGGTAGTGGTGATCCAGGCTCCGTTGCGACTGCCGGAAATTCTCCTGCTCCTGCCGCTGATAAAACTGCCGCCACTGGCTCGGGTCGGCCCGACCCGAATTCGTCAGGGCCAAGGACACCACCAGGAAAATTGCCCTCCGTTGCGCCAAGTTCATCACGGCACCGACGGTAGAAAGACTTCCCGATCCCCGCAAATCCCGAGTGTACCGACCGGAGCGTCAACCACGGGTTAACGACCGCCGGGCTCTTTCCGTGTGCTCCGTGTGTTCCGTGGGCAAAATCCGCTCCTACCGCGGAATCCGGTTCAGGGTGTAATAAGCATCCGGATACTCCAGCGCCGCTCCGCCCGCGGAACGGACACCCTCGGCCCGAAGTTCATGGACGTAGAGTTCGCGCAGGCCGTCGACCGTCAGCCGCACGCTGCGGCGGTCGGCGCTGACCGTCGCACGCGTGATCGTCAGCGGCTTCGTGTCGATCTCCGGGCTGCCATAGGCGTTTGAGTAGAGGTACGTGTAGCTTTGCAGGGCATACGACGAAGCCCGGCCCGCCGTCGCCGGGTCCACCTCGGTCGTGAACGCCAGTTCAAAGCCGTCGGGCTTCGCCCGCATCTCGCGCAGGGCGAAAGGCGTCGTCCCGTTCCACCGCACGCGCTGCAGTCCGTACGACTTGGTGCCGAGCGAAGACCAGCCGCGGCTCGACATGCCGACGAACAGGCTCCCGTCCGGGCCGAAGAGCAGCCGGACCACGCCTGAGGCCAGCCCGGAGAGGAATGGAAACGCCGCGCCCTGGTACTGGCCGTCCACCTGTTCGAGGAAAACGCGGCTCACCTTCGCATCGGTGAACTCGCCGACGAAGAGCTGGCCATCGAACGGCCCGAACTTCCCGCCCTGGTCGCACACCACGAGGTCCGTGCCGCTCCGCCCCATCTTGTTGTACGGCAGCCAGACCGCGGGCGGCACCATCTCGGGCAGCGCGCGGACCGCCTCCGGATACGGCACCTTGTTCGGCACGGGCGCGGAGAGTTTCAGCGGCGAATCGGGCCGCGCCTGCGAGGCGATGCCCTCGGGATTCAGGAAGAACGCGCCCTTGCGCAGGTGATAGATCGGCGTCGAGGGAATCCACGTGCCCTGCTGGTCGACGCAGAACATGTCGCCGGCGAGATTCGCGCCGAGCCCGCACGGCGAACGCATCCCGCCCGCCATCGCCTGGAATGTCCCGTCGGCGGCGAGAATTCCACCCCAGCCGCGCCAGGCGGCCTTGTTGTTGGAACGCTCACCCATGTCGAGATTCAGCGCCACCCACTGGTTGCCGCGCCCGTCGCGCTTGGGGCCGTAGGCATAACCATGATACGCACCGGACACATTCCAGCCGCGGCCGGCGGTCAGGTACTCGTCGGCCACGCCGTCGCCGTTCGTGTCCCGCAGCCGCGTGACCTCGGTCCGTTGCGCCACCAGCAGGCTGTCGCCCTCGCGCAGCACGCCGAGTGGCTCGTGCAGTCCGGACGCGAACAGCGTGTAGCCGACCTTGCCCAGCGCCGGCTCCAGCACGCCGTCGAGCAGCCACACCTCGCCCTTGCGGATCGCGACCGCGAGTTTTCCGTCCGCCGTGAAATCCATGCCGCCCACCTCGAGCGGAATGCCCGCGCCGGGTTTCCAGGACGTGCTGCGCGAGGCCGACGGCGAGTCGGCCGTGAGGATGTCCAGGATGACGTAGGCGGGGTTCGCCTCGAGCGTTCCGACCAGCGCAAGGCAACCGAGAATCGCTGCGAACGTTTTCATGGCCAGGTGTACACGAAGTGAAGTTCTCCCGGCTTGCTGCCGACCGCCTCGGTCACCGTGACGCCCGCCGGATGCGCCACCGGCAGCGTGCGCAGCGCCTCGATGTTCCAACGGACGCGGCGGCGCAGCCCGCCCTCGAACGCTTCGAACCGCTCCTCGACCTGTACGCCGGCCAGCGTGAGCAGAAAGGTCGGCACGCCCGCGGCATCGAGCCGGTAACCGTCGAAACGCCGCGGCTCGGTCGTCACGCCCGGCGCAGCGGACGCATCCGGCCAGCGCACGATCTGTTCCCCCAGCGGTTTCTCGAACGGAGCGAAGCGCGAGAACCAGGTGCCGTAGGCGTCGAAGAAGCGTCCCTTCCACGCCAGCGCGGGCCGCCCTTCGCGGCCGTCGTAAGCGAGGTGAAAGCCGGCGGGGAATCCGACCAGGATCGCGTGCGTGCCCGCGTCCTCCAGGAAGGTGCGCAGGACGATCGGCCGGTCGGTGGGCTTGAGCTCGAACTCGCGCGTCGTCGTCGAGGGAAACCCTTCCGGCAGGCCGCGACCTTCGCGGGCAAACGCGAGCAGCGACGCGATCTGCCGGTCGGTGTCGCCGCCAAGGATCGCCTGGTTCGCCGCGCGGCCTTCCGGCCAGAACGAGGGCATCAGCGTACCCGGCCGGTACGCGGCCGGATTGACGAGGTACTCGCGCAGCCAGCCGGGTTGCAGCCGCGCCGCCAGGTTGGAGATATCCAGCGCCTGGATACCCAGCGAGGCCCGGTCGCCCCAGCCGTGACACGTGATGCAACCCGTGCCGCCCTGCGTGCCCAGCAGTTTCCGGCCCGCCTCGATATCGCCCGCGGGCAGGCTGCGCTCCGTCCGCGCGTCCGCCTGCGCGAGCAATGCCGGCAGGGTG
Source organism: Opitutaceae bacterium (assembly GCA_016793535.1). GTDB lineage: Bacteria > Verrucomicrobiota > Verrucomicrobiia > Opitutales > Opitutaceae > ER46. The sequence goes on from JAEUHA010000223.1 coordinate 9,015, forward strand.
TCGGTCGCCACGCCGTAGACCGGCATCTTCGTCTGCAGATACGGCCGCACGCGCGCGGTGCCCTTGAGGGTTCGCGCGAGCCAATCGGGCTGCAGTTTGCGGCCGATACCGGTGAGCGGTGGCGCGTAGCGGCCGGTATC
>JAEUHA010000237.1 GCA_016793535.1 Opitutaceae bacterium
ACCGTATCCATGTGCTGGGTACCCTCGGCGGCCCAGTAGTAGTCGCCCGCCTTGAGCAGCCGGCCGCCCGTGATGACGTCGCCGGAGAGCACGATGCCCTCGTCCCCGCCCAGTTCGTGCGGGTGGTCGGGAAACTTCGCCCCCGGCTTCATCTCCACCAGCACGAGCGCCAGGTCCAGCTTGTCATCGATGGAAAGCGTCTTGAAGCGCAGCCCCGGAAACGGACCCGTCAGCCAGCCGCCGGCATCATGGACGGAATCGAAGCGCCATCCCTCCGGCGTGCGGCCCTCCGCCCGGGCCTTGTCGGCCCGCACGCGCGCGAGCAGGAGTTCCTTCACCCGGGGCGAAGGCACGGCGCCGCCCGTCATGGCGGAGGCGAGCAGCGGATCCAGCGCCGGCGCGGCGCCGGCCTTCTCGCCCGACGCGGAACCGCCCGGGGGCGGCGTGTCTGTTGACGTGCGCTTCGCGTTCATGGCGTTAGGGGGATTCCGTTTGGCGCACGCGTTCGAGCGCGGGTTTCAGCTTCAACATGCCGCGCCGGATGCGGGCCTTGATCGTTCCGACCGGTGCACCCAGGGCCGCGGCAATCTCCTCGTGCGTCAAGCCGTCGAAAAAGGCGAGTACGATGGCCCGCCGTTCGTCCCGGCCCAGCCGCGCCAGGGCAGCCCGGACCGCGACTCCCCGCTCATCCGCCACCAGCGCCTGCGGTGCGACCGGCGCATCGAACTCGTCGCCCTCGCGCTGCGCCTTCGCCTCCTCGATCCGCTGGAGGTGACGGAGATTCGCCCGGAGCCGGTCGATCGCCTTGCGGCGCGCGATCGTCACGACCCACCCGAAGGCGGTGCCCAGTTCGGCGCGAAAGCTCGGGGCCCGCTCCCACACCTGCCAGAAGGCTTCCTGGAGAATCTCCTCCGCTTCCGCCCGCGACCGCACGACGCGCACGACCAGCGAAAACACCGGCTGCGCGAACCGGTCGTAGAGCTCCGCAAAGGCGGCCTCGTCGCGACGCGCCACTGCCGCCAGCAAAGTCGCGTCATCCGGTGGATTCATGATCGGGAGCGAGAGCCAATCGCTCCCCCTTGCGGTCACGCAAGGCATTATGCCCGGACCGCAGAAAAAGGCATCCGACCGGCTTCGGGCAACGAAGTCGCGCGGAAGCGCGTCCCTTCGATCAGACTGACGGACGCTCGCGCGACGACGCGAAGGGCGCGAACGGAGGCGGCGACCCTCCAGGGATCCTCGCCGCGGCCTCCGACCGAACCTTTCGCGCGCTTCGCACCCTCGCGTGAACCCGTCTGCGCCCCGTCAGGGGATGTAGGGGTAGGTCAGCGAATAGCTGCCCTTGACCCGGCCCTTGGCGTCCATTGGCAGGTTGAACAGGGCGGAGACCGGCCAGGTGGGATCGCCGAAATTCATCCGCACATCGATCGACCCCGGGGCCAGGGTGCCGTTGAGGTTCGCCGCCAGCACCGGGCCGGCGGCAATGGCACCCGAGGCGGTGAACGGCGGGCGATCGCGCGACGTCGTGACGAGGCTCCAGCGCCCCCCGGTCACGAATGCGGCGCCGCCTTGCAGCCGATAGTCCACGGAGAAGGTCAGCGTGCCGCTCACGCGACCGGCGAGCGAGCTGTCGCCCTTGCCGGAAAACGTGGCGGAGTAGACGCCCGTCGCGGCGTTGAACGTCGTGGAGGTGCGACTGCCGCTGAACGAGAAGGGAACCGTCAGGAGCGAAAACGGCCGCAGCAGCGTTCCGTCGGCGAGCGAACGGAGCTTCACGTCGTCCATCGCCAGATGATCCCAGTCTCCGCCGCCCTGGGTGAACACGATCGCCACGTAGTCGACCGAGCCGTAGTAGTTCGGGACGAACCGACGGGGCGTGGCGTCGAAGACCTGGCGGCCGTTCGGATCGTTGCGGCCGTCGTAAACGACCACGCCGTCCCGCATCAGGTAGAAATAGAACGAGCCGTTGGCATCGAGTCCGCGCCGGCTCCAGAAGGCGGCGCCGTCGAAGTAGAAGTTCTGCCCGCCTTCACCGGCCAGCGTTGCGGCCGTTCCGGAAAGTGCGAGGAAGGTGTTGGCCGGGTTCGAGGCCACCGACATGGCGTGCCAGTCGGAGTTGTCCCACCGCAGACCCGCGTAGGCGGCCGGCATGTGAACGCCACCCGTGGGGGCAGCGAAGTGATCGAAGGTCAGGGTGCCGGTGGCGACCAGGTCCTGAGCGGATGCGGGAGCAGCCAGGGAAAGGAGACCGAGCCCGGCCAGAGCCAGGGCGCGGCGGAAGTCGTGGAATAGGATCATGGAAAATGGCGGGATGAACGGACGGAGGCCCGTACCCGTGGCGACCAAGCCACGGCGGGCCCCCGGGCGGGCGCTGGGTTCAGGGATTCGGCACCCAGAGGCACGCGCGGCGATTTCCGCTGGCGTCGAGCATCTGGCCGGCGATCGTGCCGGCCGGGTCGATGGCGTAGGCGATCGAGCCCACGAATCCCGCGGGCAGGAAGGCGTTGAGGTCGACGACGTCAAACGTCGCCACGTTCCACACCACCGCGTGGTTGTAGGCCGGCGAACTTGTGCTCAGCGCGCCATCCGTGGCATGCCCCACGACGACGTCGCCGATGATCGCGGCCGCGTAGCTTTGGGTGAAGATCGTCGGCGAATTCACCGCCTGGTACGGATGAATGTTGACCGCGCTCGCGGCGGTGCCGGTCCAGAGCGTGGCGTAGTTGAAGCGGGCATCCTTGTTGCCCTTGGCTGCTTCCCGCCGGACGCGAACATCGTAGCCCGCATAGCCCACCTGGCGGACGCCGTCGGTGGCCGAGGCCACGGACGTCACGGCGTTCTTCGGATGAAGGACCACGAGGGACCGGCTGGTGCCGGACCACACGGCCGCGCTCGCGGCGCCCTTGATCACGTAACCGACCTGCTGGCCACCGCCCACGCCGAAGGCCACGGCGCCGTTGCCGCCATCGCCGAGATCGACGGCCGTCCCCGTGGCGGCGTCCCACAGCAGCGCGTGGGTGAGACCGATCACGCCGTCCTCCGCGTTCAATCCCGTCGCGGTGCCGACGATCTGGACGCCGTCGGTCGCAATCGCCCGACCTCCGAAGTTCGTGAAGGGAATCGGCAGCAGCCGGGCGGACGCCACCGTGCCGTTCCACACGACCGGGAGCTGACGGTTCGACGTCGCGACACCGGACACGGTGCCGACCTGGACCCCCGCCCCGGCACCCTGGATCGCGGAACGGCTGCCCGCCCCGCCCAGCGTCTCGGGATGCACGTCGATCGATCCGCTCGCCGTCCATACCGTGGCGTGCGTCACCTGGCCGATCGGGCCCGTGTACCCGGAGGCCAGCCCGCCGGCGATGGCATTGGCGGAGCCGAGCGCGGCCCCGGAGAGATCGACGACGGTGTAGGACGTGGCGGCCCCGGCCAGGGAGGAGCCGAGCAGCAGCGCGGCAAAAGCGACGCGCAGGGAATGGAGAGGGCGGACGTGAATCATGATGGAATGGGATTGCGTGGTTGGACCGCGAATCAGGTGCGGCGCCGTTCGTAATACGTCCGCGGCGGAACAGCGAAAGCGTGTTTAGGTAACCGCTTTGATATACGAACCGATTCGTATCATATCCTTTGATACGCAGTACGCGTCCGTCAGGGCCGCCCGTATATCAAAGCAGTTACGGTTGCGGCGTCGAAACGCGCGCGGACCGGCGCACGTTCGGGGCCGCTATGAAGAACACATCCATGTTACTCCGTCCGGCATCCGCGCTCGCGCTTGCCGTTTTCGCATTGGTGGTCTGCGTCCCGACAATCGAGGCCCGGGGCGGCAAGGACGATCCGGCCGCCCAGAAGGCGGCCGACGACCGGAAGAAAGGGCGCGGCGGCGCGGATGACCCGGCGAATCACGACGCCGGCGACGACCGGGGCGGCGCCACGAATCGCGACGACCGCGGAGGCCGGGGCGGCGCCGACGATCCGGCGGGTGACGACCACGGCGGCGCGGACAACCAGGGTGGCAGCGGCCGCGGTGGCCTGGACGATCCCGCGGGCGACGACCATGGTGGGTTGCGCACCGGCGGGGGCAGTGGCCGCGGCGGGTTGGACGATCCGGCGGATCACGACCGCGGCGATGATCGCGGCGGGGCGACGAACCGGGGCGGCAAGGGCCGCGGCGGCAACGACGACCCGATCGGCCACACCTGAGCCGGACTCGTCACCTTGAGTGTCTGACGTCGAGGGTTGAGAGACCGAGCGGCGGGACGGTGCGGCCATGAACGTGCACAGCACGATGGCGAACCGTTCGATTCGGCTCTCAACCCTCGCTCGTTTCCCGCCATCGAAGTGTCCCGGCTGACCGGGATCCGGGTCGTGAGGGCCCGACGTGAAGGAGCAAGGGGAAAGCGCAGCTTCCCGGCCTTCAACCCCCGACCGCCGTATCCGACTCCATCCGACCGTCCCGCAGCGTGATCACGCGGTCGGTTTTCGCCGCCAGGTCGCGATCATGCGTCACCATGATCACCGTCCGCTGCGCTTCGCGCGTGATTTCGCGCAGGAGGCCGAACACCTCCGCGGCATTCCGGCTGTCGAGGTTCCCCGTCGGCTCATCCGCCAGGATCACCCGCGGATCGTTGGCCAGCGCCCGCAGGATGGCCACGCGCTGCTGCTCGCCGCCGGAGAGCTGATCCGGCCGCCGGTCGAGCTTCGGGGTCAACCCCACGCGCGCAAAAAGCGCCCGCACCCTGCCCTCCTCCCGCAGGTCGCGGCCGTCACCCGCGAGCCGGCAGGGCATCAGCACGTTTTCGAGCGCGCTGAATTCCGGCAGCAGGTAATGGAACTGGAAGATGAAGCCCATCCGGTCGCGCCGCAGCCGCGCCGCCTCGGCGGGCCACAGCCCGGTCACGTCGCGGCCATCGAGCGCGATCCGCCCCTCCGAAGGCGAGTCGAGCAGACCGAGCAGGTTGAGCAGCGTGGTCTTGCCGGAGCCCGACGCGCCGACGATGGCAACGAATTCTCCGGCCCGAACGGAAAACGTGACGCCCTCGAGCGCGCGGGTCGGCACGGCTCCGGGGTACACTTTGCCCACGTTTTCGAGCGCGAGGATCGGCGGGTCGGTGGGGACGCTCATTGTCCGCGGATGACTTCGATCGGGTTCACGCGCGAGGCGCGCCACGCCGGATAGAGGGAGGCCGCCAGGCCGGCGGCCAGCGCCAGCCCGTTGCCGAGGAAAAAATTCCCGAACGTCATCACGATCGGGAAAAGTTCCGACGCCCGACCGGTGGTCGGCGAGATCGTCTGCAGCCCACCCAGCCAGCGGAGGAGCGCGAACGCCGCGCCCGAGCCGAGCGCGGCTCCGAGCAGCGAGAGGATCGCTCCCTGCAGCGTGAACACGCGCAGGATCTGGCCGGCCGTGGCGCCCATGGCCTTGAGGATGCCAATCTCCCGGTACTTTCCGGTGACCGACATCACCATCAACGCGGCAATCGCGAGGCCCGAGGACGCGGTGGTGAAGAAGATGATCATCTGCGACGAGCCCGACTGGGCCCGCAGGCCGCTGAGCGTCCGCTCGTTGTCCTGCATCCAGCTCTCGACCTTGAACGGCAGTTGCTGCCGCAGCTCGCCGGCGATCCGCTCCGCCGCGAACACATCGCGCACCTTCAGGCCGAAGCCGGTGATCGCGTTGCCGATCCCGAGGAGCGACTGTGCGTCGCGCACCGGTACGACCACGAGTCCGCCGTCGACGGAACCGAAGCCCGTCTCGTAGATGCCCGCGATGGTGACGCTCGTGGTGATTCCCTCCTCGCTGCGCAGGCTCACCCGGTTGCCGACGCGGACACCGAGGTCCGTCGCCAGTTTCAACCCGATCACCGCTTCGCCGCCGTTGAGGCCGAAGTAGCGCCCGGCGACGAGATTTTGCTGGAGATCGATGATGCGGTTGTAGACCTCCGGCACCACGCCGACCAGCCGCGCGGAGAGTCGCTTGCTCTCGCGGGCGATGACGACGGTGCCCTCGATCGACGCGGTGAGCGCCGTCAGGTCGTGCGGTTGCAGCGCGCTGATCCGCTCGAGCCACGGCTGCCAGCCCTCGATCTTGCGCACGCGCTGCTCGAGCTTCGGCACCGTGCCGACCCGCACCACCGCGTCGCCGGCATCGGCGCGGTCCCACAGCACCTCCGGCTGGCGCTCCAGCGGCATGATGCGAACGTGCGGAATCGAATCAGTGATGGTGTTCACCAGCCGCACCTGGACGCCGCGAATGAGGGATGAGGTGAAGATGATCAGCGTGACGCTCATCGCCACCACGCCGATCGAGAGCAGCGTCTGCCCGCGGTTGTGCGCGAGCTGCCGCACCGCCACTGCAAGGGCAAAGGACCGGATCGCCACGGGTTCAGGGCGTCGCCGCCGTCATCCGATGCCGGGCATCCGCCGTGACTTTCGTGGCATCACGAGCCACCCGGTCTCCAGCCGTCAGGCCCTCGAGGGCGACATGAGCGGGATTCTCGCCGATGACCTTGACGGCCCGCCGCGTGAATCGATCCCCCTCGACCAGCATCACGTAATTGCCGTCGCGCGCGCGCAGCACCGCCGCCGCCGGCAGGGTGAGCGCCTGCGGATAGCGGCCGACCTCGATGTTCACGTCGACCGTCATGTTGGGCAGCAGGAACGCCGGCGGCTGCGCCGGGGTGAGTCGCAATCCGATCACGCCGCGATCCCACTCCACCCGCGGTCCGATCTGATCCAGTTTCGCCGGGAAGGGCTGATCGCGATACGCGGGTGCGATCACCGTGGCGGGCTGGCCCACGCGCAGCCGCTGCACGTTGTTCTCGTCGGTCTCGGCGTAGATCTCGACCGCCGACATCTCCGCCACGAGGAAGAGGGCGGTGCCGGGTACGACGCTCTGCCCGGGTTCCACCGACCGGCGCGTCACGATGCCGGCGAACGGCGCCCGCACGCTCCGCTTGGCCAGTTGTCGCTCGAGCACCGCGAGCGCCGCGTCATTCTCGGCGAGCCGCGCGCGGGCGGCGTTCTCCGCGGCGGCCAGCCGGGCGGCCAGGTTGCCGACGGTTTCCAGTTCGGCCGACGTCGTCACGCCGCCCCGGGCCAGCTCCGCCACGCGGGCGAGATCGCGCCGCGCCTGCGCGACGGCCAGGGCCGCCACCTCGACGTCGGCCGCACTCGTGGCGCGCGCCGCCCGGGCCTGCTCCCGCTGCGAATCGTAATCGAGCATGCTGAGCCGCGCGAGCTCCTGCCCCGCGGTGACGCGATCGCCCTCGCGCACCAGGGCTTCCTCAATCGCGCCTCCGATTTCAGCTCCGACCGCGGCTTCGCGGATGGCCCGCAATCGTCCACTGACGACGACGAGGTCAACGACCTCGCGAACTTCCGGCGCCACGACGACGGCGGTGGGCGGGCGGCGGACGAACCAAGCCACCAGCAGCCCGGCCACGACCAGGCCGGCGAGGCCCAACCACCAGCCAAAGACCGGACGACGGCCGGGAGACGGAGTGTTCATGCGCGGGGAGGAATGGGCGAATCAGGGCAGATAGAGGTAAATGCCAGCCACAACTTGCACGCATGGCAACAGGGACGGCGCGGGTTCGGCCTTCTGCTCGCCGACCCCGACTCATCGCTGGAGGCGTGCGAACGGCGTCCGGCCGTTCGCTTCACCCTCCGAAGGGCGGGACCGCAGGCCGTCGAAAGCCGCGCCCTCTCAGCCGCGCTCAGGCCGTCGAACGTTCAAGGAGGAGAGTGGAAAGACGTGCCGCCGCGGGCGCGGGCTGGAATCGCGGCCGGCCGGCAGCCCGTTACGCGCGGCGCGGTCGCCCT
>JAEUHA010000251.1 GCA_016793535.1 Opitutaceae bacterium
TAGGCGCTGTCGCCATCGAGTGAATACACGTAGACGTATTCGTCCCGGGCGCCCGCGTAGTTCCGGCCGTAGTTGAGAAACGTCGGGCAGCCGAAGCTGCGCGTGAACTTCCAGTCCGCCCAGGTCCAGGTCGCGCCGCGGTCCCGCGACCACGCGAGCTGGGCGTTGTCGAGGTTGCGGGCCAGCAGGTACAGGACACCGTCAACCATGAGGAGTCCGCTCGCCTTCCGGCCCTTGCGGCCATCACCGGGAAACTCCCCGCCCTGCGCGGCGAGGTTCACGCCCTGAAAATCCGCCGGGCCGCCGGTCACGCGCACGAAGCCCAGACTGAGTTTTCGCGGCACGAAGGGCTCGAAGCCGTTGCCGTCACCATACGCCGTGTACAGGGCGTCGTCGTCGCCCCACGTCGCCGGCCAGTTGTCACCGCCGCGGGCGCGCCGGACGATGCTCGCCGCGGGCGCCCATTTCACCCCGGTGATGACCGGGCTCGCCGGATAAGGCGCCACCGCCGGCGCCGGCGTGACACCAGACCCGCGCGTTTCAAAATTCCTCGCCGCCGCCACGATCGGTTCCAGGAAGGGACGCAGCACGGCGTAGTGCTCCGGGTTGGGACGCGGCCACGACTGTCCCGCCCGCGCGATCACGAGGTCGAGGCTGGGAATCACGACGATCAGGCTGTCGAAGAGACCCCACGACCAGAACGCGTCCCGCGGCACGCCCGGAAGGGAGCCGTCGCCATTGTTCCACCAGAGCAGGCTGTAGTGCGACGATGCGTCTCCATGGGTGGTGTCGTGTTCGGGCAGCGGCAAATTGCGCGCGTCCGGCTGACGGGCGAGCCGGACGAACTCCGCCGGGATGAGCTGCTGATCGCGCCAGCGTCCTTCGCGCAGGTAAAGGTAACCGAGCCGGGCCATCGCGTGCACGTTGGCGCTGAATCCCGACCCGAACTCCCGCCGCTTCACGCCGCTGATCTGCTTCGGCCGGTACGCGTTTTCCCGCCAGACGATATCCTGCCGCCGCACGCCGATCGGAGTGAAGATCCGCTCGAAGATCACCTCATCGAGATCCCGGCCGTAAATCAGGGTCAGGCATTCCGCGAGCCAGTTGGGCCCGGCGTCGCTGTAGTGCCAGCGGGTGCCGGGAGCGAACAACAGCCGGCCGTAGCCGCCCGGCTTCTCGAAACCCGCCGTCTGGTCCGCGAGGTGGCGCAGCGTGATCCGCGGAATCCAGCCCGGGGCGCGATTTTCCTCCGGCGGAACCCCCAGCTCCGGCTGATGCCGGACTGCGGCGTCGTCGAGTGACACGCGGCCGTCCTGGAGCGCGACGCCGAGCAGCGTCACGCCAATCGACTTCGACGTCGATTTCAGGTCGTAACGCCTCGCCTCGTCGCCCCACGCCAGCACCACGCGCCCGTGCCGGACAATCAGGCCCGAGCCGCCGCCCGTGAGCGCATACTCCCGCGCCGCTTCAAGGTGCGTGGCGCTCAGTCCGGCCTGCGCCGGCGTCGCCCGCGGCCACTCGGCGCCCGGCCAGGTCGGTTCCGCCGCCCCGGCGGGCCAGAGCCACAACAGACCGAGCGCCGCCCTCCAGCAGGTACGCATGGAACGAGGATGTCAGCGGGCCGCCTCGGCGAGGATGGTGATCAGCCGGCGCCCGAACTCCAGCCGGTCCTCCGTCGACATGATCCGTCCGTGTTTCCGGCTCGCGCCGATGCGCAATTCCATGAGCGCCACCGGCACCCTGGCCTCGCGCCACAGGAAGTTCGTCGTATTCGCCGGAGAACTACCGGTGTGGATCGTCAGCTTCGGCCGGGACGGATCAAAGGTGGTGGTCGTCACCAGCTGCTCGAACGCGCGCTGCCACCGGCCCAGGTGCGGCTCGGCGTCCGTCATGGTGTCCATGTACTCGCCCGTCTCGGTGTTGTGCAGGTTGAGCAGCAGGTCGATAGGCTGCCGCGCGTGCTGCGCCAGGATCGCGCGTTTCACGTACCAGACCTCAGGCAGGCGCTCGAGCCAGCGCTTGTCGCGCAGGTCGACCACATCCCAGTGCCGGTTGGGATCCCAGCCGTTCAGGTTGAAGCGCACCTCGCCGACGGCCACGGAATCCGGATTCACCATCGGGGTGAACTTGAAGACTGTCTCGTCACGCAGCCGCCGAGCGACCGGATCATCCGACACCACGAAACGCAACGCGCCCTCGAGCACGAACGACGTGCCGGCCTCCCAGGCGTGCTGCCGCGCCTGGAGCCAGACCACGCGTTTGGCGGCATCCGGTAGGTCCGGGTTCGTGACCGTGACGAGGTGCAGCTCACGGCCCTGCACCGATCGCCCGATCACCTCGACCATCGCGTGAGGGGAACGGCCCACGTCGGCCAGCAACCGCAGCAGCCGCGCCTGCGGATACGGGGGCACGTGTCCGACCCAGACCGTCGCCGCCGACGACGATCGCAGCGTGACCGTGATCTCATCCTTCGCCTCATCCCAGCCCGCCTCGGTGAAGTGCCGCCAGGTCTCGCCGTCCTCGCTGAACACCGGCCGGTACCAGGGACCGGCGGTCGAGTTGGCGGGCCGGTCGTTGTATTCACCTTTGAAGGACGTCAGACGCAGGGTCAGCTCGCGGCCCGCGACGTCGTCGAGGCGAAAGAGAAACCACGTCGCCTGGCGGTTGCGGCCGCGCGCATCCTGCTGTCCTTTCAGGTGCAGCCGGTACTCGTTCTCACCGAGCTGCTCGATCTTCCCCAGCGAGGCGCCTTCGAAGGCGGTGTTGAAATACACGGGGCGAACGGCCGGAGCAGCGGCGGTGGCGGCCGCCCGCGCCGGCCGCGGCAGGGCCGGCAGCAGGGCTCCGGCCAGGATCAGGAGACACGCACGCGAAAGCACGACACGGAGCATGGGACGATCGTGGCGGTCGACCCGCCCGACTCAATGCGGATGTCGCCCGCCCGGGCCCGAAAACACAGTTGCACCCGGCCGCCGGAGTCATGGGCTTGCGGCATGACACCCTCGTCGCTTCTGCGCGCGCTCGTCCTGGCGTTTTCGTTCCTGCTGGCGGGAGGCGCGGCCGCCGCGGAACGCAAGCCGAACGTCATCGTCATCGTCTCCGATGACCAGGGCTACCCCGACCTCGGCATCATCGGGACCAAGCCGATCCTCACTCCGCACCTCGACCGCCTCGCCCGCGAAGGCGTTCGCGCCACGAACTACTACGTCACCTGGCCCGCGTGCACCCCGTCGCGCGGCAGCCTGCTCACCGGCCGCTTTCCGCAGCGGAACGGGCTCTACGACATGGTGAGAAACGACATGGTGAACTACGGTCACAAGTTCACGGCCGAGGAGTACGCCGTCTCGCCCGAGATGACACTCGGCCTCGATCCGCGGGAAAAGACGATCGGGGACCTCCTGCGTCCCGCCGGCTACCGCAACGGCACGGTCGGCAAGTGGGACATGGGCCAGGCCAAGCGCTACCTCCCGCTCCAGCGCGGCTTTGATTTCTTCTATGGGCACGGCAACAACGGCATCGATTACTACACGCACGAGCGTTACGGCGTGCCCTCGATGTTCCGCGGCAACGCCCGCACCGAAGCCGACCGGGGGAAGTACGCGACCGACCTGTTCGAGCGCGAGTCGATCCGGTTCGTGCGCGAGGCGCGCGACCGCCCCTTCTTTCTCTACCTCTGCTTCAACGCCCCGCACAGCGCCTCGAACCTGGACAAGCCCGGCGTGCAGGCGCCCGCGGAGTACATCGCGAAGTACCCGCAGATGGATCCGAAGGCGAAGCTCACGTCCTACTATGCCGCCGTCACCGCGATGGACGCCGCCATCGGACGCCTGGTTGAAACCCTGCGAGAGACGGGTCACGACAAGAACACGCTGATCCTCTTCCAGTCGGACAACGGCGGCTCCGGCAACGGCGGCAACGCTCCGCTGCGCGGCCAGAAAGGGACAATGTGGGAGGGCGGACTGCGCGTGCCGTTCGTCGCGTGGTGGCCCGGCCGCCTGCCGGCCGGCCGGGTGACGGACGAATTCCTCACCAGTCTGGAGATTCTCCCCACGCTCGCCGCCCTCAGCGGTGCGCGGATTCCCGCCGATCTCAAGGTCGACGGCTTCGACATGCTGCCCGTCTTGCGGGGCGAAAAGAAGTCGAGCCGCACGGAAATGTTCTGGGAACGGCGCAGCCAGCGCGCGGCGCGGATCGGCCACTGGAAGTGGGTCGAGATGGGCGGAAAGAATTCCGGCCTCTTCGATCTCACCCAGGACCTTGGCGAGGAAAAAGATCTCTCCAAGGCCAAGCCCGAAGTCCTCGCGATGATCCGCGGCAAGTTTGAGGCCTGGAAGAAGGAAATGGACGCCTCCGAACCGCGGGGACCGTTCCGGGACTATTGAGCGGCAGGGGGATTAACCACGAAACACACCAAACACACGAAAGCGACGCGTGGCCTTTCGTGTGGTTCGTGTGTTTCGTGGTAGTCACCCTATTCAGGGCAGCGGCACCTGTGTGGGGTGCATGAGGTAGGCGATCAGGTCCCGGCGCTGAGCCGGCGTAAGTGACTCGAGCAAGCCCGCCGGCATCACGGAGTCCGGGGACTCCTCGGTGGTGGCGATTTCGTCACGTTCCACCGTGTGGCTTTCCCCGGGTCCCCGGATGGTCAGCGTGCGCGCCGTGCGTGCGGCGATGAAGCCGGTGAGGGTGCGCCCGTCCTTCAGCTTCAGCACGTTCATCCGGTAATCCGCCGTCACCACGGCGCCGGGATCGACGATGTTCTCCAGGAGGTAGTCGAGGTTGTCCCGGCCCGCGCCCGTGAGATCCGGCCCGAGCGCGGCGCCCTGACCGTAGAGCGTATGGCATGCTGCGCACAGCGACTGGTAAAGGACGCGCCCCTGGCTCCGGTTGGCTCGCTCCAGCTCCACCGGGGCGAGTTCCGTCCGCAGGGTCGCGATGAACGCCTGCTTGTCCGCCGCCGGCTCGCGCAGTTCGCCCCACACCTGACCGAGCCGGGCGGTGAGCTCAGGATCGTTGAAGCGGCGAATCTGCCGCGCATGATAGGGCGTGAGGTCGGCGCGCGCGACCCGACCGGCCGGAATCTGCGCGAGGAGCGCGGACGCAAAGGCGGGCCGCGAGACGAGGAGG
>JAEUHA010000266.1 GCA_016793535.1 Opitutaceae bacterium
CTTGCTTCCGTGAAGGAAAATTGCGGACGAGGACGTCCGCGCTCCCAGGGGAGGGATTAGACGTTGTCGACCCGCGCGGGCGCTGGCTCAGTACAGCCGCTCCCCGCCATGCGTCCGTTTGCCCCGACCGTCCGTCGCCTCGCCCTCGTGTCTGGACTGCTCCTGGCGTGCGCGGCGCCGACGCGCGGCGCCGCGAGCGAACCGTTGCCCGGCACCGCGCTCCTGACCGGCCACGATGACCTTTCCGAGCAGATGGCGGCCGGGATCGGTCGCTACTTCGAGCGCGCCGCAGTCCTCTCGGTCGATGGCCGGGCGGAGTTCTGGCGGCCCGATTTTTCCTCGCCGACGGCCTACGACGCGTCCGTCGCGCCGAACCGGGCGCGATTCACCCGGATGATCGGAGCGGTCGAGCCCCGCCTGCCGGTCCGTGACCTGGATTATGTCGGCACCCACGCGGCGGGCGCACCGCTGGCGGCGACCGGTGCGTTCACGGTGCACGCGGTGCGCTGGCCGCTTTTCGACGGCGTGCACGGCGAGGGCCTGCTCCTGCAGCCCACGGGCGCGGTCGTCGCGCGGGTGGTGGCGATTCCGGACGCCGATCAGACTCCGGAAGCGATTGCGGGGCTCGGTCCGCTCGTGGCCGGAGTGCCGGCCTTTGCCCGGCGCCTGGCGGAAAACGGGTGCCAGGTCCTGGTGCCCGCGCTGATCGACCGGGCGGCGACGCACTCCGGCAATCCGCGGCTCAAACGTTTCACGAACCAGCCCCATCGCGAATGGCTCTACCGGCAGGCCTTCACCTTCGGCCGGCACCTGATCGGGCTGGAGGTGCAGAAGGTCTCCGCGGCCGTCGACTGGCTGGCCGCCCAAGGCGGAAGCGACCCGGCGGCGCGTGGCCCGGTCGGCGTCGCGGGCTGGGGCGAGGGCGGCCTGCTGGCGTTGTATAGTGCCGCCGTGGATACGCGGATCGCCGCCGCGCTCGTCAGCGGGTACTTCGACCGGCGCGAACGCGTTTGGACCGAACCGCTCTACCGCAACCTGCAGGGCCTGCTCCGCGAATTTGGCGACGCGGAGATCGCGCAACTGGTGGTGCCGCGGACGCTGATCATCGAGCACGCCCGGGCGCCGCAGGTCGACGGGCCGCCGCCGGCGCTGGCCGGAGTGCCCGCCCGGCTGGGCGCGTCGGCGGCACCGGGGCGGATCGTGACGCCGGTGTTTGCCGACGTCGCGGACGAGTTTGTCCGGGCGCAGCACCTGGCGGGTTCGTGGCGCGGCGCGCTGCAGTTTCGGTATCGCGACCATGACCGCCCTGCGGGATCGGAGAGCGACCGCACCCTCGGTCCCCTCGCGGACGGATCGTTGCTGGCTTTTCTCCAGCGCCTCGCTCCCGGCGTGAAGGCGCTGGCGGCCGCGGGCCCCGACCTGCTGCCGGCCCGCGCGCCCGCGACGCTGGCGGCGCGGCAGGAACGCCAGCTGGGCGAGCTCGAGCGCTACCTGCAGGGGCTGATCGCCCGCTCGCGCGTGGTGCGGGATGCGTTTCTCTGGCAACCGACGCGTCCCACCACGCCGGAAGCCTGGCGGGCGGCCATGGGGCCGTTCCGGGAGACCTTTTGGAACGATCTCAACGGCCGGCTGCCCGCCGGCGCGCCGGCGCTGAATCCGCGCTCGCGTCCGATCCTCGACCGGCCCGCCTGGCGCGGCTACGAAGTCACCCTCGATCTCGGCCAGCCAGGATTGTTCGCCTGGGGCTACCTGCTCCTCCCGAAAAACCTCCAGCCGGGCGAGCGTCGCCCGGTGATCGTCGCACAGCACGGAGGCGGGGGCGTGCCGGCGACCGTGATCGACGAGACTCCGGCGACCCACCGGACGTACAAGGCCTTCGCGGTGCAATTGGTGGAACGCGGTTTCGTGGTCTTTGCGCCGCACTTTCCCTGGCGCACGTCGGACCGGTTCTTCCGGGTGAACGAGCGGAAGGCGAACGCAGTGGGGATGACGAACTTTGCCGTGCTGCTCGAACAGCACCGGCGGCTGCTCGACTGGCTGACCGCTCAACCGTGGGTCGATCCGCAGCGGATCGGTTTCTACGGACTCTCGTGGGGCGGGAAGGCGGCCCTGCGCGTGCCGGCGGTCGAGGAGCGCTATGCGTTGAGCGTGTGCTCGGGCGACTTCAACGAGTGGATCTGGAAGAGTGCGACGACGGAGTGGGGCAACAGCTATATGTTCGTGCCCGAGTATGAGACCTTGAATTTCAACCTCGGCCTGACCTTCGGCCACGCGGAGATGGCGGCGCTGATCGCCCCGCGGGCCTTCATGGTCGAGCGCGGCCACGCCGATGGCGTGGGCATCGACGAGTGGGTGGCGTTCGAATACGCGCGCGTGAATCGCCTCTACAACCAGCTGAAGATTCCCGAGCGCACGCAGATCGAGTTCTTCGACGGCGGCCACGAGATCCGCGCGGTGGGCACGTTCAAGTTCATCCACCGCCAGTTCAACTGGCCGGAGCCGTAGTCTTGGCGGCGACGTCCTGGGGTCCGGCCTTTCCCGTTAACCCCCGGTGAAACGTGTAACGCCCTGACCCCATCTCCGTTCCGCTCTTGGACTGATTCACATTCCGCGACAGTCGCTCCTTGCGCCGCGGAACGAGCGCGGTAGGGTGCCCGTCTTGGTTTTGGGGCCTGGTCGTCGCTCCGCGTTCTTTGATCCCAAGGGGCGGGGAAACCCGCTCCGGTCTCGAATTCGGAGAGGAAAGTCCGGACACCGCAGGGCAGGATGCCGCACGAGCTTCACCGCAAGTGCGGGCGGCGCGTTTCAAGGCGCGTCGACGGACAGTGTCACAGAAAACAGGTAGCCTTGTTTCGTCCGGTTCGCCGGGCGAGGCACGGTCATAGTGAAAAGGTGGGGTAAGAGCCCACCGCGTCTCCGCGCAAGCGGGGCGGCACGAAAAACCCCGTCCGGTGCAAGGCAAAATAGGTGGCTGGACGGCCCGTCCCATAGCCACGGGTATGCTGCACCCTGCGGCGCTCCTTCGGGAGCAACGCAGGGCGGGTCGGTGCAAGCCGGCCCGAGAGAAATGACGACCGAATCCCGACTTGTCGGGAGGAACAGAATCCGGCTTACCGGCCCCAAAGCCAAG
>JAEUHA010000289.1 GCA_016793535.1 Opitutaceae bacterium
CCATCACCCTGAAGTACCGGGCCGCGCTGCACGAAACCACGGATGCATCGCTGCTTTACCTCACGCTGCTGCTCCACGACATCGGCAAGTCCGAGGGCATTCGGGGGCATGCCGAAAGCGGCGTCCGGCTCTCCGCCCCGCGGCTCGAGCGCTTCGGCGTCGTGCCGGCGGATCGCGAGCTGATCCTGTTCGTGATCAAAAATCATTTGGTGATGGCACGATTCTGGCAGAAGCGTGACGTCGATGATCCCAATACGGCCACTGCGTTTGCGGAAATCGCAGGCAGCGCCGAGCGCCTGCGGCACTTGTACGTCCACACCTTCTGCGATGCTCGCGCGACCGCGGCGGACCTGTGGAACAGCTACAAGGATACGTTGCACACCAACCTCTACCGCGCCACTTTTGAACGGCTGAAGCACGGCGCCGCCGTCGATGCCGGCCTGCAGGAAAAGAAAACAATGACCCAACAGGAGCTCATCGCCAAAAAAATCCCCGGCATCAGCGCTGATGAAATCAACGCCCACTTCGGGCTGCTGCCCGACCGGTATTTCATCCACACCGACGCCGACGAGATCGCCCTGCACATCCAGATGGTGAACCGGCTGCTCAAGTCGATCACCACGGCCGATTCCGTCGGATCGCTCCGCCCGGTGATCGAGTGGAAGGACGACATCAACCGTTCCCTCACGGTCGTGAACGTCGTCACCTGGGATCGCGCCGGGCTTTTCTACAAACTGGCCGGCGCGTTCAGCGTGGCCGGCCTGAGCATCCTCGGCGCCAAGGTCATCTCGCGCACCGACCATATCGCGATCGATACGTTCTACGTCGTGGAACCCGGCCGCGGTCCGGTGCAGAGCGCCAGCGCGCAGGAGAAGTTCGCCCGCACGATCGAGGAGGCGCTGGTCGCCAACCGTGACCTTCTCCCCGACATCATGGCGCAGGCCAAGAAGATCGCCGCGACCCGTTACCTCTCGACCAGCTCGGGCGAGGCGCTCCAGAGCTCGTTTCCCCCGACGGTCGATGTCTACCACGAGCTCTCGATGGAGCGCACGATCGTCGAGATCCAGGCGCGCGACCAGATCGGCCTGCTCTATCGCCTCGCGAAGACGATCTCCGACCACAGCTTCGACATCACCTTCGCCCGCATCGGCACCGAGCGCGGCGTGGCGATCGACACGTTCTACATCGTCGGCGCCAATCACGAACCGGTCGAGACGCCGGAACGCCTCCATGGCCTCCGCGATGCCCTGAACGAAGTCATCGCGCCGCCCACGGTGACCGCTCCCGCGGCGCCCGCCGCGAAGTGACCGGCGAACGAAGCGGCGCCCCGCAGTTGTAGGCGGGGTGCCCCCACCCCGCAGGTTTGCTGGTCCGAATTTCGGTGCAGGGTGAGTGCACCCCGCCTCCCCTCATTCACGCCCGCGGCAGTCCGTTCGGGAATTTCTGGCCACGTCTGCTCCGTCGATCAAACCTGCCACCGTGGAACGCCCTTCTCCAGCCGATCGCTCCGGCCCCGCCCCCACGCGTGCGGACCCTGCGCCGACGCTTTCACCCTTTTACCGGATCGCCGCGCTGGCCGCTCGCACCGACGATCCCGCCGTCGCGCTGCGGGAGATGCTCGGGATTTTCGTCGCCACCTTCAAGGCGGACGCCGGGTCGATCGGTCTCCTGAGTCCGGATACGGGCCTCCTGGAGACCGAGGTCCAGGTCGGCACCGCCGACGACAACGCCCCCCACGACCTCAAGCTCGGCCACGGCATCACCGGCTGGTGCGTGCTCAACCGGCGTTCGCTGCTTGTCGCCGACGTCACGTTCGAGCCCCGCTACATCGCGGTGCGACCCTCCGCCCGCTGCGAAATGGCGGCGCCGATCGAGCACGAGGAGCAGGTCATGGGCGTCATCGACCTCGAAAGCGACCGCGTCGGCGGTTTCTCGGCGGCCGACCTGGCCCTGCTCGAACAGCTCGCCGCGGAGGCCGGCCGCGTCCTGCGGCGACTCTGGCAGGTCATGCACCTGAAGGAAAAGGCCCGGCAGCTCGAGTCGCTCATCACCGCCGGCCAGTCGCTCGTCACTAAGCTCGAACAGCAGGAGCTGTTCGACACCCTGACCCGCGAGGCTCGCAACACGCTGCGCGCCCGCGCCTGCGCACTCTATCTCTACGAGCCCGAGACGGCGTCGGTCCGCTGTGCCGCTTTCACGAACGGCGCCATCACGCCGCCCGCGGCGGGCGCGCTGCCGATCAACTCCTGCCTGGTCGCCTCGCCCATTCACACGCGCCACACGGTCTGGTTTCCGAACATCCAGTCGCCGGAGTATCAGGAACTGCTCGACCTGCCGACCGACCCCGCGCTGCGTTCGGTGCTCGCCAGCCCGATGCTCTACGAGGGCGAGGTGCTGGGCGTCGTCGCGGTGTTCACCGACCGCGTGCACCGGTTCGACAACGACGAGAAGCGCCTGTGCAACGCCCTCGCGAGCCTGGGTTCCGTCGCGCTCCAGAATGCCCGGCTCTACGCCCGCGTTTTCCAGAGCGAGGACGTCCTGCGCAAGAACGAGCGGCTCACCACGCTCGGCCTCCTCGCCGCCGAGATCGCCCACGAGATCCGGAATCCGCTCACCGTTCTCAAGCTCCTGCACGGCGGCCTCGGCATCGACTTCGCCGAGGGCGATCCGCGCCGCACCGACATGCGCGTGATCGGCGAGAAGCTCGACCAGCTCGAGGCCATCGTCACCCGCGTGCTCGGCTTCGCCAAGGCGCCGTCGAGCCTGCACTCGCGCTGGTCGCTGACGGATATCATCCATGACACGCTGTTGCTCGTCCGGCTGAAGCTCGCCCAGAGCAAGGTGACCCTGAACTTCGACCCGCCGTCCCGCCCGCTCTTCATCGAAGCGCACAAGGGCCAGATCCAGCAGGTGCTGCTCAATCTGCTGATCAACGCGACCCAGGCCATGCCGGAAGGCGGCATGATCACGCTGCAGCTCACGACCGCCGGCACGCCGGGGGCGCAACAGGCCTGCCTCGACATCGCCGACACCGGCAGCGGAGTCGACGCCTCGATCCGCGGCCGGATCTTCGACTCCTTTCTCTCCGGCCGTCCCGACGGCACCGGGCTGGGACTGGCGATCGCCAAGCGCATCCTCGTGAGCCACCACGGCGACATCGCGCTGCAGGAAACCGGCCCCCACGGCACGATCATGCGCGTCACGCTGCCCCTGGCACGCTGAGTCCCGCCTTCGTTCCCGTGCCTCCCGTCATCCGCAATCCGAAACCGCCCGCGCCGCCGGCCCCGCCTGCCGGCGCCCGACTCGCCCCGCGCCAGAAGCGCACGCTGCGACTGCTGGCGGGATTCTTGATCCTCGGCGGACTCGTCGTCCTCGCGCTGCTCGACCGCATGCCGCTGCCGCTGCGGATCATCGTCGGGCTGACGGACATCGTCGCCGGCCTCGGCCTCCTCGTACTCGTCCGCCAGAAGGGCTGAATCGGACGCACGCCGTCGAAAAGTGAAAGCTGAGATCAGCCTTCACCCTTCGACCGCAGGACGGCTCAGGACAGTTTCAGGTCCACCATCAAGTCCGCCGCGATCTTCTCGAGGTCTGCGCGCACCGCGGACAACTTCACGCTCGGCGGAACCAACACGGTGGCGCGGGCCTTGAAGAGCACGCCACCGCCCATCGGGGCGTTCTCGCGCTCGGACGCCAGTTCCTCGACATTCACGCCGTGGGCGGCGAACACACCGGACACGCTGCGGAGAATGCCCGGGCGGTCCGTTCCCACAAGCTCGACGGTCGCGAGCGAGCCGCGCGCTCCGGTGGCGGCGCCCTCGACATGGGCGTCGCCAATCGCGCCGCCGGCGTGGATGATCACGCGCAAGCCGTCGACTTCGAGGGTGAGTAGGGCGTTCACCAGTTCCTGCCGCCGCGCCTCCTGCACTTCGACGCGCAGGATGCCCGCGAACTGCCCGCCGAGCCGGCACATCCGGCTCTCGAGCCAGTTGCCGCCATGGTCGGCGACCCGGGTCGCGACCAATTGCACCAGACCGGGGCGGTCCGCCCCGATCACCGTCATCACGAGCGTTGCGAGCATGTCCCTCAACGTGCGCCCCGACCCGCGGTTCGCAATCTCGGAAAGTGGCGCCCGCCCTCCCACACAGAACGCGAGCAACCGGCGCCCGGGCACCGGAAACGCCGCGCCGTCCGCTCCGCGAGCAGGACGCTCGCGCGACCCTGGAACGTCGGATCGGGAGGGAAAATCTCGCGCGGGACGGTGCGCAGCACGACCGCGGCAGTACCGCGCCGCAATGAGCCTTCCGCGCTCGAAGACCTCACTCCTCCAACTCGACGTTCCAATATGCCACGTCGAGGAAGTCCTTCCAATGTTCGTGGTGCTGGTTGCCGAGCACGAGCGAGATGACGGGCCGCCACTTGGGCCGGACCGGTTTCCGAATCAGCCGCATTGCCGCCTCGTGGGGCAGCCGGTTCGCCTTGCGCGTGTTGCACTTGATGCACGAGCACACGATGTTCTCCCACGTGGTCTTCCCGCCGTAGTCGCGCGGAATGACGTGGTCGAGGTTCAGCTGTTCGCGCGGCAGGTGCCGTGCGCAATACTGGCACGTGTCCTTGTCGCGCTCGAAAACATTGTTGCGCGTCAGCTTCAGCTCCTTGCACGGCAGCTTGTCGAAAAACGTCAGCAGGATCACCCGCGGCAACCGGATCACCCGCGTCGGCGTATGCACCGTCTCGAGCGCGGCGATCGGCGGATTGCTCACCGAGAAATCGATCCAGTCGAGCATCGAGAACGTGCGGAAGTCATCGTCGTGGTGATGCACCACCTGCGCGTGACCGCGCGCCAGCAGGCCGAAGGCCCGGCGCGCGCCGATCACGTTCACCGCCTGCCACAGGCGGTTCAGCACGAGCACCGGTTGATCGAGCGCGGCTTCCATCGGGATACGGGGGAAGGCCAATACAAGTGCCTTCACCCGAGTGTCAAGGACAGGGTCCGGCCGTTCCCGCACCCCGGGCGCGGTCAGCTCGTCTCGTCCCCGGCGCGGGCCGGAGCAATGGCCACGCCCTTGAGCTTGATGCCCGCGAGCTTGGCCAGCACCACCTCGGCGGCCGACTCCGCCACGTCGACCAACGTGTGTCGCTGGTGAATGTCGATCGCCCCCACGACGTCCGCCGGCAGCCGGGTGACGCCCGCGATCTTGCCCACGATGTCCGCCGGCGTGACGAGTTGTTTCCGACCCACGTTGAAGAACAGCGTGGTCATGCCCGCCTCGCGTCCGGTGCGCGCCGGGCGGTCGTACTTCGGCTTGCCGGGAGCGCGTTCGGAAGACGGCGCGGACGGTGTGGTCTCTTCCTCCCCATCCGCCGGCGTTCCCCGGGGAGCGCGGCCGTCCCCGGCCGCAGGGATCGGTGAGCGGCCAGGGACAGCCGCGTTTCCAGGAGGCGGTGAGGCCACCCGCTCGACCTTCGCCGGTGCCACGACGGCCGGCGTCGTCGGTCCGCCCTGCAGCAGATGGATCAGCGCCGAACAGATGTCGGTGCTCGCGTAACCCTGGTCCAGCAGGCGGTCGATCATCCGGTCGTGCGGCTTGAACTGCTTGGCCTCGAGCGTCGCGCGTATCCGTTCGAAGAACACGTTGGCCCGCGCCTCCTCGACCTCGTCGAGCGACGGCAGCCGTTCCCGCCGGATCCGCAGCTTCGCCCAGCGGATCATGCTCTGCAGCTTGTAGATTTCCTGGCCCGACACGAACGTGAACGCCCGGCCCGAACGGCCCGCGCGGCCCGTCCGGCCGATGCGGTGCGTGTAGTCCTCGGCGTCGTTCGGCAGGTCGAAATTGAACACGACCTCGAGGTCGTCGACGTCGAGTCCCCGCGCCGCGACATCGGTCGCGATCAGGAACTCGAACTTCCGCTCCCTAAACTTCTCCATCACCCGGGTGCGCTGCGCCTGCGAGAGATCGCCGTGCAGCCGGTCGACCGCGTACCCGCGCGAGTGCAGGTGCTCGTCGAGGTCGTCGACCATGATCTTCGTACTGCAAAAGATGATACCGTAGCGGAAGTCGTGCACGTCGATCAGCCGGGCCAGCGCCTCGAGCTTGGAGCGCCGGTCGACCTCGAAGTACACCTGCTCGACCTGCGGCGCGTTCTGCGCCTGCGCCTCGATCTTGAGCCAGGCCGGGTCGCGGCTGTAGCGGCCGATGAGCTCCTGGATCGCGCGCGGCATCGTCGCCGAGAAGAACAGCAGCTGCCGCTGCTCCGGCACCGCGGACAGGATCTTCTCGATGTCGTCGCGGAAGCCCATGTCGAGCATCCGGTCCGCCTCGTCGAGCACGACGAGCTTCAGCGCGTCGAGGCGCAGGGTCCCGCGGTCCATGTGATCCATCACCCGCCCCGGCGTGCCGATCACGATCTGCACGCCCGCCTCGAGGGCGCGGAACTGCCGGTCATAGCTCTGTCCGCCGTAGATCGGCACCTCGCGCACGCCTTTCTTGAAGAGCGCCAGCTTCCCGGTCTCCTCGGCCACCTGCACCGCCAGTTCGCGCGTCGGGCAGAGGATCAACACCTGCACGACGCGGCGCGCGGGCTCGACCCGCTCGATCGCGGGAATCGCGAACGCCGCGGTCTTGCCCGAGCCAGTCGAGGACTGGCCGACGATATCGCGGCCGGTCAGGGCGACCGGAATCACGGCGGTCTGGATCGGCGAGGCCTCCTCAAACCCCATCTTGGCGACGGCTTTCAGGATCTCGGCGGACACACCCAGCTGATCGAACGGACGTTTTTCCATGCCACACCCTGACCGCCTTCGGCGCCGGCCACCAGCCTGCATTCTCCCTCGCTCCGCCCGGAAAACTTCCGCCGGCCGGAAAAAAACGCTCATCACGTGCATCCGGCTGCGCGCTTCGAGCGTTGCAGGCAGCCGATGGCCGGGCTTTCGCCCGGTTCCCCGCTGCAACCGATCAACCACATCATCTCCTCAATGACACCCATCCGTTCCCTCGTCCTCACCGCGTGTGCCGTCCTGTCCGTCACCGCCTCCGCCCAGACCAGCAGCCTCGTGAACACTTCCACCCGCGGCGTCGCGGGCTCCGGTGCCAACGCCATGATCAGTGGCTTTGTGGTCCGGGCGCCGGCCGGGCAGCTCCGCTGGGTGCTCGTGCGCGGCGTCGGTCCGACGCTCTCGTCCTTCGGCGTCACCAACCCGCTCTCGGATCCGGCGATCCAGGTCACCGCGGGCAATGGCACGGTCATTGCGGTCAACGACAACGTCGCCACCGCGCCGAATCTCCAACTTTTGAATACGGTCACCTCGGCCGCCGGCGCGTTCCCGCTCACGAGTGCGAATGACGCCGCGCTCCTGATCGGCGTGCCGGAGGGCACCTACACCGTGCAGCTTCACACCAACGCCGCCACGGAAGCGCGTCCCGCGCTGCTGGAAGTCTACGAGTTCGGCGCCGTTGGCGCGGGCACGACCAGCCAGACGATCGCCGGCCTCGCCGCCTCGAATCCGAACCTGAGCACGCTCGCCACCGCGCTGCGCGTCGCGGGTCTCGATTCCGTCGTCGCCACCGGCGGCCCGTTCACGGTGTTCGCTCCGACCAACGCCGCGTTCGCCGCACTGCCGGCCGCCACGTTGAACGGGCTGCTCGCCAATCCGACGCAGCTCGCCCAGGTCCTGCTCTTCCACGTCGCGAGCGGCCAGGTCCTCTCCACCCAGCTCACGAACGGTCAGAACATCACCACGCTCCGCACCGGCGCTCGTCCGCTCGTGGTGAACCTCACGGGCGGCGCGAAGATCGACAACGCCAACGTCGTCGGCGCTGACGTCCGCGCCCTCAACGGCGTCGTGCACGTGATCGACGCCGTGCTCCTGCCGTAACGGACCTCGGGGTGGCGGCTCACCCGCCACAGTCGATCCATTCCTCCTCGCCCGCTCTGGATTGTCCGGGGCGGGCTTTTTTTGGCCGGGCGCTGGGATCCGAAGGCGGGCAAAAAAATCATCCAACCGTGCGCGGTGGTCTGCGCTGCGACGCAGCTGCGGTGCTGGCGAAGCTGAGTGCTCCGGAGTGCGGCCAGACGTTTTTGGTAGCGGCCCTAATCGCCCACGCGATAGAGCATGAGCGTCGTTTTGTCTTTCACCAGCAGGTGCGAGCCGGCGACCGCGGGCGAAGCCCACACCGGGGTTTCCGCGACCTTGAAGGAAGCCACCGACTTCAATCCACGCTCCTGTTTCTCGTGCACACTCAGTTCGCCCGCATCGTTCAGCACGAGCAATGCGGAGCCGACATCGGTCAGCGATGCATTCTCCCCCACCCGCCCCGGTCCCTGCCAGAGCTCCTGGCCGGTGCTCACGT
Organism: Opitutaceae bacterium; assembly: GCA_016793535.1. Taxonomy (GTDB): domain Bacteria; phylum Verrucomicrobiota; class Verrucomicrobiia; order Opitutales; family Opitutaceae; genus ER46. Next base: position 8,352 of record JAEUHA010000289.1, read on the forward strand.
CGAGGGCGAACAGCGAACCGCGCTGCCGCGTCGTCATGCCGTACAAAGTCGTTCCGTTCAGCACCGGCGTGCTCATGTACATGGCAAAGACCTTATTTTCCCAGACGATCTCGGGCCCCGCAGCGGTCACCTTGACCGCAAATGTCGGCTTGGACACGCCGCCGAATATCACCCACTCGCCAGCCACGACGGGCGTCACGCTGTTCTGTTCGAACGAGGTCTTGAACGGGAGCCGCCACAGTTCGCGGCCGTCCTCCGGCGAAATCGCGACGCAGTGCTTCTCCATCTGGGTCACGATCTGGCGGACCCCACCCAGGGTCGCGAGCACGGGCGACGCATACGCCGGCCCGTCGCCGGTCCATTTCCAGCGCACCTGACCGCTGACCACGTCGAGCGCCACCAACCCGCCACCGTGTTTTCCTCCGACCGGCACGATGAGGTTCGACCCATCCACCAGCGGCGAGGCGGCGGCACCGAACGACGGTGACGTGGCCTTGTAGTCAGCGGCAAAATTCGTCCGCCACCGCACCGCGCCGCGCTCGGCATCGTACGCCGACACGTGGCCGTCGATGCCCAGGGAATAAACGCTCCCGCCAGCCGCCACTGGCGTCGCCTTGGGACCCTTGCCGTGGCCCCGTGCCGCCAGGTTCATCGAGTACGGCACCTCATAGGCGTCCTGCCAGACCACCGCGCCGTCCTTCAACGCCAGACAGCGCATCACTTCCTTCCCGTCTTCCCGCGCGAACACGAAGACGCGGTCTCCCGTCACGATCGGCGAAGAATGCCCTTCGCCGACAGTCACGGTCCACACCTTCGTGAGCGAGTGCGGGGTCCAGGCGGACGGCGCCTTGAAACCGGCGGCGATCCCATCGCGATTCGGACCACGCCATTGGTTCCAGTCGTTCGGCGCGGCGCCCAACGGCAGCGTCAGCATCAACGGCAGGAACACGCGTCGCACGGCAGGAAGGATAGGCATCATCGAGTGACTTGGTTCGGATCAGCCCAACGCTGAACCGGGCCGTCAGACTCAAATCGCGAAACCATTCCGGCGCAACCCGGCGCCGGGTGCGGCGCTCGCGGACTTGATGTTTTCTTTATCCATCCGCCGCGTCGCTTGATTAGGCGCCGGCGGTCCGCTGTGGCACCCTGGCGTCATGACCGACGTCACCTTCATCGCCCTCACGGTGGGTTTCTTTCTGCTCTGCGCAGGTTACGCCGCCGGGTGCGACCACCTCCGGTGACCGCCGTCGCGTCGCTCGCGCTGTCACCGTCCCCCTTTTCCGCCATGGAAAACATCCTCATCGGCCTCCTGGCCCTCGGGTGCCTCGCGTACCTCGTCGTGGCCGTGCTTCGCCCGGAAAAATTCTGAGCCGGTTTCCACCGGACCGTTGACCCATGTCCTCGCCCAACGACTGGTTTCAGCTAACGCTCTTCGTCGGCGCCCTGCTCCTGCTCACGAAGCCGTTGGGGATCTATTTGACGCAGGTCTTCGACCCGCGCGGCCGCACTTTCCTCGATCCGCTCGTCGGCCCGCTCGAGCGTCTCATCTACCGCATCGCCGGCCTCGATCCGGAACGCGAACAATCCTGGCGCGGCTACACGGCCTCGTTGCTGGCGTTCAGCGCGGTCGGATTGCTGTTCACCTACGCGATTCTCCGCTGCCAGCACCTCCTGCCCCTGAACCCGCAGCAGCTTCCCGGCCTCGCTCCGGCGCTGGCGTTCAATACCGCGGTCAGTTTCACCACGAACACCAACTGGCAGAGCTATGGCGGCGAGGGCACGATGAGCTATTTCTCCCAGGCGGTCGGCCTGACGCTGCCCAACTTCACGTCTGCCGCCGCCGGTCTCGGCGTCGCGGCTGCACTCGTCCGCGGTCTCGCCCGCCAGCACGCCACCACCGTCGGCTCCTTCTGGACCGATCTGGTTCGCATCACCTGCTACGTGCTCGCGCCGGCGAGCCTCGCGTTCGCGGTCTTCCTTGTTTCGCAGGGCATGATCCAGAATTTCAAGCCGTACGACACCGCGCGGACGCTGGAATCGCTCACGGTCCAGGTGCCCCAGACCGACGCCGCGGGCCGTCCGGTCTTCGGCGCCGACGGCCAGCCCCTCCAGGCAGACAAAGTCATCGCCACGCAGACGATCGTGCAGGGACCGATGGCCTCGCAGGTCGCGATCAAGATGCTCGGCACCAACGGCGGCGGCTTCACGAACGCCAACGCGGCCCACCCGTTCGAGAATCCCACCCCGCTTGCGAATTTCTTCCAGATGCTCGCGATCTTCGCGCTGCCGAGCGCCCTCACGTACCATTTCGGCCGGGCGGTGAAGAACCCGCGCCACGGCTGGGCGATCTGGACCGCGATGTTCGTCCTCTTCCTCGCCGGCGTGCTCGTCGCGACGTGGGCGGAGGCCGCGGGCAATCCGCTGCACCACGAGCTCGGCGTCGCCGCGGCGGACGGCAATCTTGAAGGCAAGGAGCAGCGGTTCGGCGTCTTCAACTCCGCGCTCTTCGCCACGATCACGACGGCCGCCTCCTGCGGCGCGGTCAATGCGATGCACGATTCGTTTACGCCGCTCGGCGGCCTGGTGACACTCTTCAACCTGCAGACCGGCGAGGTCATCTTCGGCGGCGTCGGCGCCGGCCTCTACGGCATGCTGACATACGTCATCCTGGCCGTCTTCATCGCGGGCCTGATGGTCGGCCGCACGCCGGAGTACCTCGGCAAGAAGATCGAGGCCCGCGACGTGAAACTCGTGATGCTCGTCCTGATGCTGCTGCCCGCGGCGATCCTCGGCCTCACCGCGTGGGCCGCGACCAGCGACTGGGGCGTGGCCGGCCTGAACAACGCCGGTCCGCACGGGTTCTCCGAGATCCTCTACGCGTACAGCTCCGCGGTGGGCAACAACGGGAGCGCCTTCGCCGGGCTCACGGCCACTCCGGCCGACGGCGACATGCGGTACAACGTCACGCTCGCCGCCGGCATGCTGATCGGCCGCTTTCTCATGATCGTCCCGATCCTCGCACTGGCGGGAGGTTTCGCCGCGCGGAAGCACATTCCGGCGGGCCCGGGAACCTTTCGCACCGAGGGTCCGACCTTCGTCGTGCTTCTCGTCGGCACCGTCCTGCTCGTGGGCGCGCTCACCTTCCTGCCCGCCCTCGCGATCGGACCCGTGGCGGAACACTTCGCGATGCAGGCCCACACCCTGTTCTGAACCTGTCCCTTGTCACTCGTCACTTCGGTCCCGATG
>JAEUHA010000311.1 GCA_016793535.1 Opitutaceae bacterium
GCTCCGTGTGTTCCGTGGGCGCCAGTCCGCTGTATTTACACTAGGCCAGGATCGCCTTCACCACCTTGGCCGGCTCGACGCCGGTCAGGCGCTGGTCGAGGCCCTGGGACTTGTAAGTGAACTTCAGGTGGTCGATGCCGAGGCAGTGCAGGAGCGTGGCGTTGAGGTCGTGGAGGCTGACCGGGTCGCGCACGATGTTGTACGAGAAATCATCGGTCTCGCCGTACACCACGCCGCCCTTCACGCCGCCGCCGGCCAGCCAGACGGTGAAGCACCGGGGATGATGGTCGCGACCGTAGTTCGTCTTCGTCAGGGTGCCCTGCGAGTAAACGGTGCGGCCGAACTCGCCGGCCCAGATGACGAGGGTGTCGTCGAGCAGCCCGTGCTGCTTGAGGTCGGCGATCAGCGCATAGCACCCGCGGTCCGTATCCAGACACTGGATCTTCAGATGCTCCGGCAGCGTCCCGTGCTGGTCCCAGCCGCGGTGGTTGATCTGGACGACGCGCACGTTGCGTTCGGCGAGGCGGCGGGCGAGCAGGCAGCTCGCGGCGAACGAACCAGGCACCTTCACGTCGGGGCCGTAGAGGTCGAGCGTGGCCGGCGACTCGTTGCTGAAATCCGTGAGCTCCGGCACGCTGGTCTGCATCCGAAACGCCATCTCGTACTGCGCGATCCGGGTCATCGTTTCCGGATCGCCGTGGCGCGCGTGCGCCCGCTGGTTGAACTTCGCCAGCGAATCCAGCATCGCGCGCCGCGTGGTGGCGTCGACGCCGTTGGGATTTTCCAGGAACAACACCGGGTCCGCGCCGGCGCGCAGGGCGACACCGTTGTGCGACGTCGGGAGGAACCCGCTGGTCCACATCCGGGTGAACAGCGCCTGCGCGGCGACCTTGGGGGAGAATTTCGGTGTCAGCACCACGAACGCCGGCAGGTCGTTGTTCTCGCTGCCGAGGCCGTAGGAGATCCACGAGCCGATGCTCGCCTTGCCGGGAATTTCGCTGCCGGTCATCAGGAACGTGCAGGCCGGGTCGTGGTTGATCGCGTTGGTGTGGACGCTGCGCACGATGGCCAGCTCGTCGACGACCTTGGCCGTCCAGGGGAGCAGATCGCTGACCCACGCGCCGCTCTGGCCGTACTGGGCGAACGGAAAGATCGTCGGCGCCACGGGAAACCGCGCCTGGCCGCTCGTCATCGTCGTGATCCGCTGGCCCTGGCGAATCGAGTCGGGCAGGTCCTGGTCGAAGTACTCCTTAAGCTTCGGCTTGTAATCGAACGTATCGAGCTGGGACGGCCCGCCGTTCATGTGCAGGTAGATGATGCGTTTCGCCTTCGGCGCGAAATGCGGGAAGCCCGCCAGCGGCGGGTGCACCCGGGCATTGAGGGCGTCCGGATGTTTCGCCGCCCCTCGTAGCCGCGGCGCGAGCAGATTGAACGCGAGCCCACCCATCGCGAGGCCGGCGCCGGAGAAAAATTGCCGGCGGGTGAGATGGTTCAGGAATTCGTGACTGGGATTCATGTCAGGGAGTTGCCCAAGGAACACACGGAATACACGGAAAGAAAACTACTCGTGGTGCTGTCTCTTCCGTGTGCTCCGTGTGTTCCGTGGGCCAAAAGTTCAATTCCGGACGATCGTCTCATCGAGGTTGAGCAGGAGATTCGCCACCATCGTCCAGGCGGCGAATTCGACCACGGGGATCGCCGGTGACGGTTTCGACTCTCCGTTCGTGATCACCTGGCTGGCCGCCTCGGTGTGCCTGGCGTAGTGCGCGCGATGCGTGGCCAGGGTGCCGGCCAGCAGCGACAGTTCATCCGGGGCCGGCGTCCGGGCCGTGACGCACTGGAAGGCATGGGCCAGCCGTTCGCTTTCGCTGCTCGTCCGGAGCAGCAGGCGCTCGGCAAACGCCCGGGCGGCCTCGAATTGCTGCACGTCGTTCATCAGCGCGAGGGCCTGCAGCGGAGTGTTCGAACGGGGGCGACCGATGCAGAAGTTCTCGCGCGACGGCGCGTCGAAGGTCGACATCGCCGGCGCGGGCGCGGTGCGTTTCCAGAAGGTGTACACGCTGCGCCGATACAGCGCGTCGCCCTTGTCCTGGACGTAGGTCTTGGTGTTGCTGCCGCCGAAGGCGACCGGCTCCCAGATGTTGGTCGGCTGGTACGGCCGCACGGGCGGGCCGCCGAACTTCGGGTTCAGGAGGCCGCCGATCGCGAGCGCCTGGTCGCGCAGCACCTCGGCGTCGAGCCGCAGGCGCGGGCCGCGGGCGAGCAGCTTGTTTTCCGGGTCCAGCTCGAGCAGCGCGGGCGTCACGACCGAATCCTGCCGGTAGGTGCGGGACGTCACGATCTGCCGCACGAAGCGCTTCACATCCCAGCCCGAGCGCATGAAGTCGCCCGCCAGCCAGTCGAGGAGCTCGGGATGCGTGGGCATCGCGCCCTGCACGCCGAAATCTCCCGGCGTGGCCACGAGGCCGGCGCCGAAGAGCTGCTGCCAGAGGCGGTTCACCGTCACGCGCGAGGTCAGCGGATGCTGCGGATCGACCAGCCAGCGCGCAAAATCGAGCCGGCTCACCCGCGACCCGGACTTCGCCACGGGAGGCAGGAACGCCGGCGTGCCCGCCTCGACCCGATCACCGGGCTTGTCGTACTGGCCGCGCACGAGAATGTGGGCCGGCAGCGGCTCGTCGCGCTCCTGGGAGATGAGCGTCGAAGGATAGGTGAGCTCGTGATAAATCTGCTCGCTCATCAGCCGCCGGACCGCGTGCCGCTCGGCCTCCACCTGCGGATTCAGTGGCGCATAGATGTAATCGCGATGGAAGCGTTCGAGCCGCGCTTTCTCCTCGTCGTTCTGCTGGTTGCCCGAAAGGCCGAGCAGGAACTTGATGTCATGGCGGATCGGCAGCGTCAGGGAATCGCGGGCGGTGGTGCGCAGCGGACGCGACCACGCGGCGCTCGACAGCAGCGGTTCCTCCGAAGCGTTCGGACTCTTGATGACCGCACCCACCCGGTCCCACCAGCCGGCCCCGTCGCTTTGCGCGACGCGCACGCCGGTGTACGCCTTGCCTTCGCGAACCCCGGAGTCGCAGGCGGTCAGTTCCAAGCGGGCGTAGGTGCCGGCCGCCGGCAGCGGTCCGCCGTAGAGCGCGGTGGCCGCGACCTCCGCGCCGAAGGCGTTCCGGTCGCCCCAGATCATGCGCTTGGTCTTTTCCTTGCTGACGAATTCCACGCTCACGGCCCGCGGCGGACGCGCCGGATCGGGTTGGAAATGGACAAAGGCCCGCACTTCCGTCGGCACGGTCAGGGTCACGTCGTCCGCCGTGAAATTGAACTTCCGCGCCACCCCACCCTCCAGCCGAAGCGCGCGTTTTCCGCCGGCGACCGGCACGCCGTCCCCGGTCCGCCACTCGCCCACCGCGGGCGGGCCGCGGAAATCCGAGACGGCGACCAGATCCGAGTCCTCCGCGAACACCACTTCATAGGTGATCGGTCCCTTCTCGGGTTTGGTGACGGCATGGCCGGCGGCGATCGCCGCCTCGACCTTCGCGGTCAGCGCCCGCTCCAGCGGCTTCACCTCGCGCACCACCTGATGAATCCGCGACTGCAGCGCGGGATCCTCCGCGAGGGTCACGATCGGTCCGGGCAACCGCACATTGCCGTCCCAGACGCGATCGGCGAGGCCCTTGAAAATCGCGCCCATCTGGTAGTACTCGCGCTGCGTGAGCGGGTCGAACTTGTGGTCGTGGCACGACGCACAGTTCGCGGTCATGCCCATGAACACCGCCGCGGTCGTATCGACCCGGTCCGCGGTGTTGCGCATCTCGGCCTCGGCCTCGATCGCGCCGCCTTCCGCGGTCGTGAGCTGATGCCGGTTGTAGCCCGAGGCGACGAGTTGGGCGGTGGTCGGATTCGGCAGCAGGTCGCCGGCGAGCTGTTCGATCGTGAACTGGTCGAACGCGAGGTTGCGGTTGAACGCCTGGACGACCCAGTCGCGGTACGGCCAGATCGTCCGAACGTTGTCGAGATGCAGGCCGTGCGTGTCGGCATAACGGACGGCGTCGAGCCAGTAGCGGCCAAAGTGCTCGCCGTAACGCGGCGAGGCCAGCAGCCGGTCGACCACGCGTTCGTAGGCACCCGGCGCACGATCCTTCAGGAAGGCGTCGACCTCCTCGACCGTCGGCGGCAGGCCGGTGAGATCGAGCGTGATCCGCCGGATGAGCGTCTCGCGCGAGGCCTCGGGCGAAAGGGCGAGCCGGTGCGTCGCCAGTTTTCGGCTGATGAATCGATCGACCGGATGCTCCTGCGCTCCGCCCGCCGCCGGCGGGACCGCGACGGCGGCGACCGGTTCGTACGCCCAGTGTTTCTGGTAAACGGCTCCCTCCTGGATCCAACGCTTGATCAGCTCCCGCTGCTCCGGCTTGAGCGGCGTCTTGTGGGAGTCCGGCGGCGGCATGACCTCGTCCTCGTGCGGACTGATGATGCGTTGCCAGAGCTCGGACTTTTCGACGTCGCCCGGCACCAGCGCCCGGACGCCCTCGCGCTCGGCGGTGGCGCCTTCGAAGGTGTCGAGGCGCAGCTTGGCCTTGCGGTGGGTCGCGTCGACGCCGTGACAGGCAAAGCAGTTGGCGGAAAGGATCGGCCGGATGTGCTCGTTGTAAGTGACCGGCGCAGCACCGAAGACCGAGACCGACAGGAGAGCACTGAGGACGACGAGGCGGCGGGTGAACATGGGGAACGGGGCGGGCTCGACGCGAGCGCTACACTGGTAAGCGAACGGTTACCCACGTCAACCCGTCCCGGACGGAGGTGCTCGTTCCCTGGGAGCGCGGACGTCCCCGTCCGCATCGATACGGAAAGCGGACGAGGACGTCCGCGCTCCCAGCGGGGGGCAGGACGCAACCTGCTTACACCTTCCGTTTCGTCGCTGATATGACACCCAACCGGCCTTGCGATTGCCCGGGGATCTGGCACAAAGCCCGCTGTTCCGGCGGTCCATTCATCCCCGTGGTCCCCCTGCGCGTCCCCCCATCGCATACCGAGAACCCTGCGCTTCCTGCGCGACAGGGCTGAGGCACGCCTGCCTCCCTTTCTCTCCGCTCCCGCCACCCAATTTCTATCCGACACCTTCCGGTGAATAAACGCCGGACAGAAGTCGTCGCAGTCGCGCCCGCCTCCGTGCGTAGTGTAACGGGCACTACATGCGTCCCTGAAGAATCGCCACTTTCTCTCCAATCCCATCCCATGCGCTTCTCCGCCCTTGCTCCCGCCCTGGCCGTCCTTTTCACGGCTGTTACCCCGCTCGCTCTCGCCCAGCCCAAAGTGGAAGAGTTGGTCCTCGGCCCCTATAACCCAAGAGGGGAAGCACCGACTTTCAGCAAGGATGGCCTGCACATGGCGGTCACGGTCCCCAAAGGCAGCAAGTCCGTCATCATGGTCGACGGCGTCGAGGGCCCGCGTTTCGACAGCCGGGTCAATCAGATCGTCTTTTCCCCCGACGGAAAGCGGCACGCCTACGTCGCCGTTTCGGGCACCGACGGCATTTTGGTGCTCGACGGCAAGGAGGTCGCGCGCGAACCGCTGATGGACAATACGCCTCCATACTTCGAACTCGTGTTCTCACCCGGTGGAAAGCGGTTCGCCTACCATCGCCACGAAAGGGAAACCAAGGGCGCCTTTCGATGGCTCGTGCTGGACGGCAAGCAAGGCGACAAGGTCACCGCCATTCAGAATCTCGTCTTCAGTCCCGACGAAACGCGCTACGCCTATCTGGCCGGGAACGAGGCGGACAAGGGCGGGCAGACCCTGGTCGTGGACGGCAGGAATGTCGGACGCCAAGGCGTCGAACCGCAGTTCTCGCCCGACGGCAAGACGGTCGTGACCATCGGCCACACGCCCACCGAGAGCATGCTGCTCATGAACGGCAAAGCCGGCTCCCGTGCCCGGAGGATCCGCGCGGTCCACATGTCGAACGGCGGGGTCAACCTCCTCGTGCTGCAAACCCAAGGGAGCGACCGCACGTTTCGCGATTATCTCGGCATCGGCGGAAAGAAGATCGAGGGCAGCGAGTGCCAGACGATCGAGTGGGTGAAGTTCAGCCCCGACGGTAAACGGTACGCCGCCCTCTGCTCCATGGCTCCGATGATCAAATACATGCTCATCGACGGCAAGAAGGGGGAGCACTATCAGAACATCACGGACTTCGAATTTTCGCCCGATTCGTCCCGCTACACGTATATGGCGCGCGGCAGCAGCGGCGGTTTCCGAATTGTGGACGGAGAAGAGTCTCAGGGCTACAACACCTACCAGCGCTTCTCCTGGGGCGGCGGCGGCAAGCGTTTCGGGTACGTCGGCTACGGGAACATGATCAAGGAGGGCGACGTCGTCATCGACGGGAAAGCCACGAAGTATCCCGGGCCCCGCAACGTTGGCTTCAGCGCCGATGGGAGCCGGTCGGCATTCGTTGGCGGAGATCCGTTTTTCGGCTCTCTGTACCTTGACGGCGTGGAACAGAAAGACGTCGGCGTAATCGCGCCGAGCAATAGCGAAGCCTCGCACTACGCGTTCAGCCCGGACGGAAAATCGATCGCCCATTACGGTTTCGCCGGCAACCGGGACAAACGCGGGCTCGTCGCGAATGGCCGGCTCCTGGCGGAATTCGCGCAGCTTTACGCCGCGCCCTTCTTTACGCCGGACGGCCAGCATGTCTTTGCCATCGTCCAGAATCCCGGCGACGGCAAGAGCCACGCCCTGCTGGTCAACGGAAAAAAGGTGGTCACGCTCGACGCGTTACCCTTTTCGAGCCCCACGTTCGTAGGCACACTTTATCCTTTCGCCATGGGCGCCGACGGCGTGTTCACCCTGATCGGCGCCAGCGGTGGCGAGTACAAACGCTACCGGGTGACCGCCTCCGCCGACCACACGCTCGCGAAGGCGATCGCCGACGTCGAAGCCGCCGCCGCCAAGGCGATCGCGGACGCCGACGCCGCGAAGAAAAAGGCCGCGGACGATGCCGCAGCCCTCAAGAAAAAACAGGAGGACGACCGCGCCGCCGCCGCGGCCAAAGCCAAGGCCGACAACGACGCCCGGATCAAGGCCGCCGCCGATGCTGCCGCGAAGCGCAAAGCCGATGCCGATGCCGCCGCCGCGAAGCGCAAGGCCGATGCCGCAAAGGCCGCCGCCGATCGAGCCGCGAAGCAGAAGAAATAATTGAGCTCCCTTTCCCCGTCACGGCTGCACCGGACATCACTCCATCAACGACCATGAGAATTCGCGCTGTCTCTTCCCTGCTCCTTTCCAGCCTGTTGGCACTTTCGTCGACCGCCGCCAACGCCGCTGCGCCCAAAGTCGAGGAGCTGGTCGTCGGCCCTGGCAACGAGGGCGGTAGCTACATCATCGCGCCCAAGGGCGTCCGCGTCGCCCACATCGCCTCCAAGGGCACGCGCATCGCCGTCGTCGTCGACGGCGTGGAAGGCCCCGTCGTTGACGAGCTGATCAACGGTTTCCCCATGCAGGTGCCCACGCCCAACGCGGCGCCGGGCGTCTACAAGTCGAAGCACACCTGGAAGACCGCTCCCGGCATGGCGGGCCAGGGCAGCGCCGTGCTCTTCAGCATCGACGGCAAGCATTACGCCTACATGGCGCGTCAGGGCAGCGACTATGTCGTCATCCACGACAACAAGGAGATCGGCCGCGGTCCGCGCCTCTCGCTCGGCAACAACTACAATCCCGTCGCGATGTCGCCGCTCGGCAAGTTCGTCACGTGGGGCGACATGAAGACCGAAAGCGGCAGCGGAAAGTGGCGGCTCTTCGTCAACGGCAAGCCGGGGCCGGAGACCGGTCACCACGATTTCCCCATCGTCTTCAGCCCGGACGAGTCGCGCTATGCCTACACCTTCGCCTCCGCCGAAGATAACAAGAAACGGCTGCTGATGGTGGACGGCAAAGTCGCCAGCTACCCGGGTTATTCCCCGCAATTCACCGCGGACAGCAAACTCCTGATCACGCTCGCGCCGGGCAACACCGTGTTCGTCGAAGGCAAACCGCTCAACGCCCCGGGCATCCAGCTCGAGAAGGTGGTCATGGGCCCGGTCGGCAGCCGCTACGCCGTGATCGTGCGCAAGAAGGTGATCAACCACGAGGGCGTCGGCACGCTCTACCTCGACGGCAAGGAAGTGCCCGGCACTGAAGGCGCCGTGGACATCAGCTTCAGTCCCGACGGCAAGCGCTACGCCGTCCGGTGCAAGAATGTCGAGGCGCGGTCGATGTTCATGATCCTCGACGGAAAGAAGGGCAACGAGTACCAGACGGTGTCGGACAAGGTGTACTGGACGCCCGACTCCTCGAAGGCGATCTACAGCATCACCAGCGGCGGCCGGAACTTCATGGTCGTGAACACGGAGGAGTTTCCCGTCCAGAACGTCGCCGCGCTCACCACCTCGCCCGTGCCCATGCCTCAAAGAGGCGGACGCTACGCCTTTACTTCCATCGACGGCACGAATCGCAATTTTTCCGTCATCGTCGACGGCAAGCAGGTCCTCCCGCCGAACATCTGGCCGGACGGCGGCTCGTTGACGTTCAGTGCCGACGGCTCGCGCTACGCCTACGTGGCCCGGCCGATCGGGCGCAACGAGATCATCGGCCTCGTCATCGACGGGAAACTGAGCAATGAGCTCGCGGTCGGGGAATTCAACCAGCGCGCCTGGACGGAGAAGCAGTTCAACACCTATTTCTCCTTCAGCAACGACGGGAAATACATGGCCCGGATGGCGCGCAAGCCGGACCAGTCCGGCGCCGGGCTCTACATCAACGACAAGCTCGTCTTTGAAAACAACACCGGGACCACGCACTTCAACTTCACGCCCGACAGCAAGCATGCGTCATGGCTGGCCCGGCAGCGGAAACCCGACGCCAACCAGATGGAATATGTCGCCTACGTCGATGGCGAGCCGGTGGCAAAGTTCAACGGCGACTCGTTCCAGAATATTGATGGCGGCTGGGAAATGGGCGACGACGGCGTCCTCTCCTTCCTCGCGATCCAGGACGGTTCCGTGAAGCGCTTCCGCGTCACTCCCGCCGCCGACATGAACATCGACAAGATGATCGCCGCAGCGGAGGAGAAGCAGGTCGCGGCCATCGCGGCCGCTGCGGCCGCGAAGAAGAAGGCCGACGACGAGGCCGCGGAAAAGGCCGCCAAGGGCAAAGCCGACGCCGACGCGCTCGCGGCCAAGCGCAAAGCCGATGCCGAGGCCGCCGCCAAGGCTCGCGCCGACGCCGCCGCGGCCAAAACCAAGGCGCGGCAACTCCAGCTCGAAAACGCCAAGCGCAAGCGGCAGGGCCTGCCGCCGTTGAAGGAACTGCCGTAAACCCGACTCATCCGCTCCACACGCCCATGAAGACACTCCGCCTCCTCGCCCTCGCGTGCGTCGTCGCACCCGCAGCCATCGCCCAGGATCTCACGCTCGCCGAGCTCGCGCGCCGCCCCGAGCTGCTGCCCGCGCAGGTCTCGATCACGAAACCCATCAAGCTGCAAAACCGCCCGGCCTTCTCGGTCGGCCAGAAATTCACCGTTGAAGCCGTGCAGGGCGCCAACGTCCAGCTCGGGACCCTCGACGGCCGCACGCGCTTCACCGCCCCGGCCGCCGACACCGATCTCCTCGCCGCGGCTCAGACCCTCCACAAAAGCCTCTCGCCCGAGCAGCGGGCCCTCACCTACGCCGCGCTCGCACAGCGCGTCGACCTGTGGCCCTACCGCGTGAAGGCGCGGACCATCATGCAATTCCCCGGCGGCACCGTGCAGCCGGGCGACGCCTGCATTCTCGTCGGCTTCGAAGGCCCCAACCTGTCCCTCGTGCATCCGAACGGAAAATTTCTCTTTGGCTGCGAGGTGCGCGACACGGACCTCCTCGACTCCGCGCGCAAGCTGCTCGCCGACAAGAACGCGTTTCCCAGCCGCGTGAGCGAGGACCTCGCGGGCAAACTCGTCGCCCCTGCGACCAGCGCGCCCATGTCGCTCGACGCGAAAGCCGAGCCTAAGTATTATGTGTTCTACCGCGGCGCTGGCTGGTGCGGACCGTGCATCCAGTTTTCCCCGTCGCTGGTGAAATTCGACAAGGAGGCCAAGTCCAGGCACCCGGGTGCCTACGAGGTGATCTTTTTCAGCGCCGACCGATCGCCCGCCGATTTGAAAGCTTACGCCGCCAAGATGGGCTTCTCTTGGCCTTCCCTGCCCCAGTCGCGCCAGATGGAGATGCAGGTGGTGAATCGACTCTTCTCGAATCTGATTCCGCAGCTGGTCGTGACCGACCGCAACGGCACCGTCGTGATCGACAGCGCGAAGATCGGCACCGCGGCGGCGCTAAAGCAGATCGAGGCGTTGTTGAAGAAGGTTTGAGACCGATGGCCCGTGTGGGAGCGCGGACGCCCTCGTCCGCCAGAATTTCTCCGCGGAGTCGAATCCGTCAGTGGCATCGCGGTCGGATGTGAAACGCGGTGCGGCCGCTTCTGACCGCTTCCGATCATCCCGAAATTTTGAACCGAATGGCCGGGAAGGTCGGGAAGAGACCGGATTTCTTCCCGGCTTCCCCGGCCTTCCTGTTCCAGTTTGGTCGCAGCAAATTCGCGCGGCCCCGCGGTATCGCTCGGACTCAGAACGACCAGGTCGTCGTGAACCGCCACTCGCGCGGGGTCACGAGATCATACCGGCTGTACGCCAGCCCGCGGCCGCCCGGGACCTGGAATCCGTCCGGGTTCGTCTCCGACGATGCGACGCGAACCGGGATGATATCGGTTTCATCGAGCACGTTGTAGACGTTGATCTGAAACCGGAAACTGCCCGGCACGCGCGGAATCTTCATCGTGTAGCCGACCATGAGGTCGGTCGCGACGAGCGCCTTGCCCAAGCGCTCGCCCCCGGATGACGTGCGGCCGATGATGTTCTTGCTGCGCCAGCGCCAGCCGCCGCCGGTCGTGATGCCGCGCAGCCGCCCGTCCTTGAAATCGTACGCGGTGTAGAGACTGACCTTGTGCGGCCGCACGCCCCAGCGCTGCTCGTTTTCCTCCTTCGCATCGTTGATCACGTCGACGGCGTTGAAGATCTCCTCCGCCACCGTGAGCCCGTTGGAGGCCGTGAGCGTGCCCACGTTCGCCTCGGGATGCTTCGCCGCCAGCTCCAGCCATTTCGCGATCGTCCCGTTGGTTTCGTACGCCCCCGGATCGACCACAAACCGCCCGCTCGCGTCCTGCCGCACGCCCTGCACGAGCCGGTTGCCGTTCCGCTTCATGCCGTACCAGGCGGCAATTTCGTCCGCGACCTTCGTGCGCAGCGTGTCCGTGTACGAGTAGTTCGCGACCAGGCGCCAGTTCCGCGTCAGGTTCGCGGTCACGCGCGCCTCGTAGCCGTCCGACTCGTAGTCCGACGAAGCCGCCGTCGCCGGCGGATTCAACGCCGCTTCGATCGGCGCCCAGTCTGCCGCCGAGTAGGGTCGGCCCGGGCCCACCAGCGCGCTCTCGAGCGCGTCGGACACGCGCGTGTTGCGCCCGGCCGCGCCGCCGAAACCCGTGGTGGTGATCTTCCCTTTCTCGACCGAAGTGAAGTAGACGACCTTCGCGTTCACCCGGCCATTCAGGAGGTCGAAGCTCAGCCCGTAGTCCGAGCCGGTGCCCTTCGACGGCGGCGCGAGCGAGCCCGTGGGAAACGTCTTCCGCACGAACGACGGCACGCCTTGGTTGGTCGAGTAGTTCGCCACGAGCGAAACCCATGGCCGCACATGGTAAACCAGACCCGCCGTGCCGGTGTAACCCGTCGCACTCGTCGTCTGCGACTTGCTCCGGTCGCGATCCACGATGTCGCCCTTGATCGGATCGTTGTAGTAGCCGAGCTCGATGACGTCGACCTGGTCCTGCCGGTAGCCAAACGTCGTCACGAGTTGATTTTCGAGGAAGTGGCTTTGGATCACCCCGAGCACCGAGGTCGATTCCTGCTCGCCGCCGCTGTTGTTCGCCCCCGCCACTTCGTTCGCGAAGACGAGCCCATACTCCTGGCCGTCGAACCGGATGGTCTTGGGCAACTGCCGGTAATCGCCCACCCGATACGTGCCGTAATTTCCCTCGGTCAGGTAATTCCGCACCGTGATCCGGTTGTTGGGATTGTTCGGCACGTTGTTGTAAGGCCGGCCCGCGAAAGCCAGCCACGAGTTGGCGCGCGCATCGAACTGCTCCTGGGTCGAGACCATCCCCGCCACTCGGTGACGGCCGAACCATTTCGATTTCGTGTCGAACGCGTACGACGCCGAAAGGCGCGTCTCGGACACTTCGCCGACGTGCACGTCTTCCCGCCAGTTGCCGTCGAAGTAGAGCCGGCCCGCGTACGGATTCACCGGCCCGTTCACCCCGAGCGTACGGTTCGCATCGCCGCGCAAGGTCGGGTCCGTGCCGACCATCAACGTCACCTTCGCCGTCGTCCGCTGGTAGTTGTGCGCAATGTTCAGCGCGAAATCGCGCGTCACCTGCCAGTCGGCCGAGAGCGTCAGGTTGCGCAGGCTCTGTTCGCGTGCCATGCCGGGGCCGGCAGCGTTGATGTGCCGCGGGAAAAGCCGCTCGTCGTTCACGCGCAGGACGCCGGTCGTCACGCCCGGTGTGCCATCCGGCGCGCGCACTGCGGCGTTGTTATAGCTGCCAGTAAGGAACGTGCCCCGCGCGTCGAAGATCGTGCCGTCATTCTCGATGAAGATCGCCCGCCGGTTGAGGCCCGTCGCGGCCACCTCGCGCGTCGTCACCCCCACCGCCTGCATCGCGGCCGTCGGCAGCGTGTTGTTCGGCGTGAAGGTCACCGCCGTCACGCCGCGCGCCTCGCGGTTGTCGTACCACGCCAGCGCCGCGTCCGAGTCGACCGTCGATCGGATCACCGCGTTGATGTCCCGGCCGATCTCGCCCATCGCCGTGAGCGTAAGGCGCCGGTGCGGACGTACCGTCACCGAGGCGAAGATCCGCTCCTTGTCGTTGAACTCCCAATCGCGCCAGCCGCCGTTCTCCTGGTCCAGGGCTGCGATCGACACGGCCACCTTGTCCTTGATCAGCACCTTGTTCGCGTGGAGTTCCGAGCGGTTGCGCGCCCAGGAGCCGTGGCTGTAGCGCAGTTGTCCCGTGTCGCGCGTGAACGCCGCGATCCGCGACGACTGGTTGATCAGCCCGCCCGGCGCGCCGACGCCGAAGAGAATGCTGTTGGGCCCGCGGCTGTCCTCTATCCGGCCCGCGCGGTAGGGATCGGTCGGCACGATGCTGGTGAAATAATCCAGCCCGATGCTCGCGGTCAGCCCGCGGTTCAGAATGGTGGGCGTCAGGCTCTGCGCGTTCACGAACGGGTTCTGCTCCGACACCGACTGGTTCTCGTTGGTGTTCATCTCCGCATTCACGGTGTAGCGGAGCAATTCGCCGAGATCGGTGATCGCCGTGTCGTCGAGGAACTCCTGGGTAAAGACGGAGATGGAACTCGCGGTGTCCCGCAGCTGCGTGTTGAGGCGGCTGCCGGCGAGCGTGTTCTCCGCCTGATAACCGAGGTCGCGGTCGGTCTGCACGGTGAACGGACTCAGTTCAACCACGGCGCCCGTCGGCTGCGGTTGGGCCGCCGCCGTGGGCGAAACGGCCGGCGCCACCTGGGCTGGGAGCGAGGACGGGAGAAGGGCGGGCCAGGCGGCGCCGAGCGCAGCCGCAGGAAGGGTGAAACGCAGGAGTTTCATGGTGCAGGGGTTTGGCGTGGGGGTGTACGCTCACGGACGAAGCCACTCGTCCGCACCCCGCCATGCAACGCACGGCCGACCGCAGTACAAGCGAGGATCGTGGTTCCGCCAACGCGTCGCCCGCCCGCCCCGGGTCGCGCCGCCGACGGCGTGGAATCAGATGGACGCGCGACCTCCCCGCCCCTGGTATCCTCTCGTCCGCGACCAGACGAATCCTGGCCGATCACCCTGACTCGACCCGTCTGATGGCACTACTCCCTCGCCCCGCCCACCTCGCCGCCACCTGCCTTCGCCGGCTTGCGCTCCTGGTCGTTGCGACGGCCGGATTCATGCCGGCCCGGGCGGCGGAGGCCGCCGGACACCTGCGGATCGACGCGGAGGGCGGCCTGCAGGTCTTTCTCGATGGCAACCTGCGGGGTGCGACCAGCGCTGCGACAGGCGGCCTGCTGCTGGAGAATATTCCCGCGGGCGAGCATCGCCTCACGGTTGTGAAGCGGGGATTCGCGCCCGACGAGCAGCCGCTCGCGGTGCGTCCCGGCTTCGTCACCGTCGCGGCTACCTTTTCCCTCGAGCCGAGGGCCGATGCCGGGGCGCCGGCCCCGGATCCGCGGCCGAATCCCCTCGCCGCCATCGACCAGGCACGCGCCGACCTGCGGGTTGCCGAAGGCGCCCACGCCGCCGCGGGGCCGCCCCCGCCCCCGGGATCGTATTCGGCCACCGAATACTCCGAAGCGCTCCGGCGCCACTCGCTCCGGCTGCAGGCCGCGCGCGCCGCGCTGGCCGCCGCACGCCGGCTCGTGACGGAGACGGAGGAGGCGGTGAGCGCCCGCTTTCGGACGGAGTACGCCGCGATCCGCCGGCTGGGGCGCGAGCCGGGGATTTCGTTCGAGCGCCGCCAGACGGCGTGGCGCGCCTTCGCCGCCACCTGGCGGATCGAAGCGGGAGAGCGTCCCGCCACGGTCGTCTGGCGCAATCAACGCCCGGAAATCGCCCGCGGGAATCTGCTGATCCGGGTGGGTCCCTCGTGGCCGGCCCAGCTCGGCGCACCTGCCTTTTTCATCGACGGACGACCCGTCGCTGCTGCGGCCGCCGCCGGGGGCGACGCGCGGACGTGGGAGATCGGCGCCCTGACCGCGACCACGCACACGCTGCGCATCGAGCACCCGGCGATCGAGGCCGGCACGGCGGAGTTCGTCATCCGCGACGGCATGGCGACGTCCCTGAACTGGACCCCCAAGTTCTCCGATCGCCGCCGGCCCTGAAGGGATTCTCACCCCGCCATCCCCGTTCCACCATGAACTCCTCCGTCACCCGTTTCCTGCACCTTCGTGTGCTGCTGGCGGTCTGTGCCGCCCTGATCTTCGGCGGTTGCGACTACGACGTGCCACTCTCGATCCGCCCGGAGCGGCCGGTCGATGGGAGGCTCACCGGAAACTGGCTCTCGCCCCACGGCTGGATGATGGTGCGCCCGTTCGACACCGAGAACTATGTGATCGTCCACAATGGCGACATGTTTCGCGCGTGGCACTCGACCGTGGACGGTGCGGCCTACGTCACGATCCAGTCGCTCGACAACGCCAAGCCCAAGTACGCCTACCTGACCTACACCCTGGCGCCCGATGGCAACCGGCTCGAAGTTCGAGTCGTGCGCGATGACGTGATTCCCAAGACCATCAAGGATACCGCGGCGATGCGTCAGGCCGTCGCCCGGCACGCCGGCGATTCTGCGCACCTCGGCAATCCGGAGATATACGCCCGCCGGAAATAATCCCGACTGGCCCGCAGCCGACCCGGGACAACGACGCGGCGTCCGGCTCACGCCAGGTACGGGATCGTCATCGGCCCCTCGGGCAGCACAGCGATGGGTTGATCGGGGCCGATGCGCTCCAGTTCGGCAGCGACCCGGGCGGCGATGTCCGCGACGGGTTCCATGTGGGCGCGCCGGATGTCCCCGGGGGCAATCTGCGAGTAAACGCCCACCCGCGCACGCACGAGGATCAGCGCCAGCAACTGCACCTGCCACTGGTCCTCGATCGGCTCGGGCGCCTGGTTGATCGTGTCGAGCATCGCCTGCGCGGAGGCATGCTCGAAGAGGAAGCGTTTGAAGCTGCCGTGCTCGGGAAACCCGTCGCCGCATTCGGCCGCAGCGAGGATCAACCCGCCATCGCTCACGACCTGCGCGGCCGCGGACATGCCCTTCACGGTCTGGTAAAGATTCTGGTCCAGCGGGAAGCCGCTGTTCGACGTGATGACGATCGGAAACGGCTGCGGGCAGGCGACCATCGCGGTCTTCTTCGCAAACGCACAGCCCGCATCGTGCGCGGCAATGACCTCGCCGCAGAAAAAGCCCGTGATGTCGCGCTGGCGGTTCTGCGTCACGTTGATCAGCAGGTCCACCGGCAACAGCGCCCCGTTGGCCCGCACCTGGGCCTGGGTCGGGTTCTCCTTGAGATTGCCCCACGTGCTGCGCGGATCGCCGATGACCTGGGCCCGGTGGTAATGTTTGATCGAGTCGAGGTCGGCCACCGCGGGGAAGACGCCTTTGTAGCCGCCCGAAAAGCCGGCCATGAAGTGCGGCTCGATGAAGCCCATCACGATGCGGCGGTCCGCCTCCACGTATTCGCGATTCAGGTACACCGGACGCCCGTCCGCCGTCCGGCCCGCCAGGGCAAGCGTGGCGGGGTCGCGGGAGTCGTGGTTGATCACCCGGTAGCGGTCGAAGACCGTGTCGCCCACCATCTGCCGCAGCTCGGCGGGCGTGTTGGCGCGGTGGGAGCCGGTGCCGTTGATGATAACGAAATTCGCCGCCGGCACGTGATCGAGCTCGGCGAAGAGCCAGGGGAGCAGGCGTTCGCGCGGGAGCGGGCGCGTGTGGTCGGGAATCAGGATGGCGACGCGATCGGTGGCCTTGATGGTTTCACGCAACGGCGGCCGACCGATGGGCCGGCGCATCGCGGCCTGGAACCCCGCGGCCTCGTCCGTGAGACCGGGGACGAACCGCGGCTCAACCACCCGGACGTGCGTCGCCGGCAAGTCGAGCGTCAGTCCGTCCCGACCGTATTGCAGAACGACGCGTTTCATCGTACGCCCCCACGATAGGTCCGCCGGCCCACCGTGACCAGCGTGTTTCACCCGGGAAAAACCTGAAAGAGCGGTGGTCCCTTGTCCGCACCGCCTCGGCAGGCCGGCGCCCACGCCGGGCCGTCGACCCCGGCCGGAGAGGCTTTGCACCGCGACCGGAACGTGAGACCGATCGTTCGGGCGCGGCGCGAAGCCGCTCCTACGACCGTCGCGTCCAATCCTCCGTCGGACTTGCGAATGCCGGAAACGCCGGGAAACTAGGCCTGCCCTGGCCCATCTCTCCTGTCCACGCTCCATGTCCGGTCCGCTCTCCCTCTCCGCCGTTCGCCGGTTGCTCCCCGCCGCCGTGCTGCTGGGCGCGCTCGCTGCCAACGGGCCGGCGCTTCGCGCCCATGGGGACGACCAGGCGCTGATCGACGCCCTCACGGAGCAACTGGGCAAGGCACCCGACGCCGATCTTTACATCCGGCGGGGCGAGCTCTTCCGCCATCAGCAACTGTGGGACAAGGCCGATGCGGATTTCGCGTCGGCCGCGCGCCTGGACCCCAGCCTTACGCTCGTCGACTTTTTCCGCGCCCGCATGCAGCTCGAATCCGGGGCGCCGGACAAGGCGCTGCCGCTCGTCGACCGTTATCTCGTCAGCGCGCCCGACGAACCTGAAGGCCGGTTTCTCCGCGGCGACATCCTCGCGGCGCTGGGCCGGCACGATGCCGGGGCGCTCGAGTACGCCGCCGGCATCCAGCGCGCCCCGAGTCCGCGACCCGAACACTACCTGCGCCGGGCGCGTTTCCTCGCCGCCACGCCCAACGCCGATGCCGCGCGCGTGCTCGAGGCCCTCGATGACGGCCTCCGGCGACTTGGTCCGGTGATCGCGCTGATCGACTACGCCATCGCCCTCGAACTCGAGCGCAAGAACTACCCCGGGGCGCTCCAGCGGATCGACCAGGCCATGACGCACGCCCCGCGCCGGGAACGCTGGCTCGCGCGGCAGGGCGACGTTCTCGTGACGTCCGGCCGAACGACGGAGGCGGTCGCCGCCTACCGCGCCGCGCTGGCCGCGATCGAGGAGCTGCCCGAACGCTACCGGGACACCGTGCCGATGGAGAAGCTGGTGCTCGACGTACGGGCCGCGCTCGCCCGGCTGCCGGGGCAGTAGCACCTTCCTGCCCCTGCGGTGTTCAAGCCGGCTCAGAAGGTGCCGCTCACGCCGAACTTGATCACGGTCGTGTAGAGGTCGTTCCGCGTCATCCGGTCCGGGATGTATGTGTACTGATGATTCGTGCCCGTATTGAAGACATTGATCACGTCGGCGTAGACGCTCAACCGGCGGCTGAAGGCGTACGCGAGGTTGAAGTCAACCGGCGTGCTGCCTTTGTCATACACGCGCCGCGACTCGTCGGCGTTGTACGACGAAAGCCGGTCGGAGGCGTAGTTCATCTTCACCCGCACCGTCCAGCCGTGGCCGAGGTAGGAGATGCCCGCGTTGCCGGTGCGCGGAGTGAACAGCGGCAGGGTGCGGCCAGTGCGGTTGGAGCCCGGCGTCCCGTAGTCACCCTCGGTGCGCAGCCAGGTCATGTTGGCAAAGACGCCGAAGCCGCGCCAGATACCGCCAAGATGGCTGAATTGCTGGCTGTACTAGAACTCGAGACCACGGATGGTCGCGGAGCCGCCGTTGAGGTCGGTGGTGAGCAGGTATCCTTCGTACTCCTGGCCAAAGATGTTGTTGGAGTCGTCCACCCGGCCGACGTTGGCCCGGTAGATGAAGTTGCTCAGCTTCTTCTCGAAGACGCCCAGCGAGACCAGGCCCGCGGGCTCGAAATAATACTCGAGCGAAACGTCGAGGTTCTTCGAACGCTGCGGCTGGAGATCCGG
>JAEUHA010000054.1 GCA_016793535.1 Opitutaceae bacterium
GTGGGTGAAACGCTCGCCGATTCCCGAGCGCCCGGCGATCCCGGCCTCGTGTTTTTCCTGCAGCAGGTCAGCAGCCGCACCCGGCTCTTCGCCGGTGGTGCCGACAGCTTCGTCGACGAATTGCACCGCCGCTGGATGGCCCGCCGTCAACCCACCGCCGTCGCGGTGCCCTCCGCCAGCGCTCCCGTGCGGTTCACGCCGCCCGCGCGCGACATGGCGGACCAGGCCGTCTTCATCAGCTACGCCCGCGAGGATCTCGCCGCCGTGCAGCAACTGAAGGCCGGACTCGATGCCGCCGGCATCAACGCCTGGTTCGACATGGACCGGCTGGAAAGCGGCGACGACTTCGCCCGCAAGATCCGCGGCAACATCGCGCGCTGCAGTTATTTTATCCCGGTCATCTCCGCGACGACGCAGCGCCGCGTCGAAGGCTGGTTCCGCCGCGAGTGGAACTGGGCCGTCGACCGCACCGAGGGCATGGCCGCCGGCGCGCGGTTTATTCTGCCCGTGTGCATCGACGACACGCCGGAGAAAGATGCGCTCGTGCCGGAGCATTTCCTGAAGGCGCACTGGACCCGGCTGCCGGGGGGCGCGGTGACGGCGGAGGTGGCGGCGCGGTTGAGGGAGCTCGTCGGAGGCAAGACGCCCTGAATTTTTGACCACGGATTACACGGATGAACACGGATAAAGGCATCCTGCTCTGTCATTCTGAGCGCAGCGAAGAATCCAGCAGGATGTTCGCAGCTCTTCCGCGCAACGAGAGTCTCTCTGGATTCTTCGCTTTGCTCAGAATGAAAAACTGACCGCTGACGGGCAGCATTCCCATCCGTGCCATCCGTGTAATCCGTGGTCAAAACTCCGATGTCTGACGCCAACGCAACGTCTGCCCTTGCGATCGACCGCGACAACCCGTGGCCGGGCCTCGCCACCTTCACCGAGGAACAAGCCGGCCTCTTCCACGGCCGCGACGCGGAGATTCGCGATCTCACGAAGCGCGCCGAGCGCAATCCGCTCACTGTTCTCTTCGGCCAGTCCGGCCTCGGCAAATCCTCGCTGCTGCAGGCTGGTGTCTTTCCGCGCCTCCGCGCGTCCAGCTACTGGCCGATCTACGTGCGGCTCGATCACGGTCCGGGCGCACCGACGCCAACCGAGCAGATCAAGGCACTCGTGTTGGCCGACACCGCGCGCGCGGGCACGTGGACCAAACCCGGCAGCGCCCAGCCCGGCGAGTCGCTCTGGGAATTTTTTCATCACCGCGACGACAAGCTCATCGGCGCCAACGGCCGCACCATCGTGCCCGTGCTCGTTTTCGATCAGTTTGAAGAACTCTTCACGCTCGGAGCGGGCGCCGGTTCCGAACGCGCGCGGGCCGTCGCGTTCATGAGCGAGCTGGCGGAGCTGGTTGAAAACCGGCCGTCGGAAAAACTCGTCGCGCGGCTCGAGGAGTCTTCGGCGGAGATGGAGGTCTTCGATTTCTCGCGCACCGACTACCGCGTGGTGATCACGCTGCGGGAAGACTACCTGCCGCACCTCGAGGGCCTGAAGACGATCATGCCGGCGCTGATGGAAAACCGGATGCGGCTCGCGCGCATGACCGGCACGCAGGCGCTGGACGCGGTCGTGAAACCCGGCGGGGCGCTCGTCACCGAGGACGTCGCCCGCGCGATCGTTGAATTCGTGGCCGGCGCCAAGGGCGGCTCGATCGAGCGGCTCGCGGAACTCGACGTCGAGCCACCGCTGCTCTCCGTCATCTGCCGCGAGCTGAACGAACGCCGTCGCGCGCTCGGTCAGGCGCAGATCACGGCCGATCTCGTCTCCGGCAACCGCCGCGAGATCCTCACCGACTTCTACGAGCGCAGCGTCGCCGACCTGCCGGCCGGCCTGCGCACGTTCATCGAGGACAAGCTGCTCACGAAATCCGGTTTCCGCGACAACCTGGCGCTCGAGACCGCGCTCGAGGAGCCGGGCGTCACGCGCCCGTTGATCGACACGCTGGTGGCGCGCCGCCTCCTGCGGATCGAGGACCGGATCGGCACGCAGCGGGTGGAGCTGACGCACGACGTGCTGGCCGACGTCGTGCGCGCGAGCCGCGATGCGCGGCAGCAGCGGCTCGTGGTGGAGCAGGCGCGGGTTCGCGAGGAGCGCGCGCACGCCGAGGCCGCGCGGCGCACCCGGCGCCTGCGCTTCGCGATCGCGGGCCTCGCCGTGGCCGTGGTCGGATTGAGCATTGGCGCGGTCTTCGGCATCCGCGCCCAGCGGCGGGCCACCGAGCACGCGAGCCGCGGCGATCTGCTGCTCGGTTCACGGCTGCTCGACGAGGGCCGGCTTTCGGAAGGTCTCGCCTATCTCGTCAGTGCCGCGCGCAAGGACCCGGGCAACAGCGTACTGGCTCCGCGGATACTCACGACGCTGGCCGGGCACAATTTCACTCTGCCGGTGGGAACCCCGCTCGCTCTGCCGTCTCCGGGAGCGAATGCGGTTTACCTCGCGGACGGACGCCGGATCCTCGTCCAGAGCGAGGACGCCACGGTCCGAATCATCGACGCCGACACCTGGCGGGTCGAACGGGTCCTGGCGTTTGAGCAAGGAGTCCGACGCGACGGCGTGCAGCGCGCCGACCGGAACAGCAATGTGTTCGCTGTCATGCTGGCCGACGGCGGTATGCTTGTCTGTGATGCGTCGACCGGTAGGCCGCTGCGCGAAGCCTTCCGCCCGCCGGAGGCGATGCCGGATCGCTGGGTGAATTTCCGCCTGAGCCCCGACGGTCGCTGGCTGGCCTTGGGCGGACGTGAGAAACTGTGGCTGTGGGACGTCTCGTCCGGAGAGCTGCGTGCGACCCTGCCCAACAACGGGAGCTACTACCGGGTTTTTGCGTTCAGTCCGGACAGTCGCCGAATCGCGACGACCCATGGTGCGCGGGCCGAACGGGTGGCTCCGACCACGCAGATCTGGAGTGTGCCCGATGGGACCCCGGTCGGCCAGCCGATGCAACAGCCAGGGTCACAGTGGGTGGACAACGTTCAATTCAGTGCCGACGGAAACCGGCTGCTGATTCATTTTTCTGTTGGCGCGGAAGACTACGCTGGAATCTACCACGCGGCCACCGGCGAACCGATACGGAGTCAATATGCGATGGGCACGGCGGTATGGCAGGTCGGGTTTTCCCGCGACGGCAGTCGATTGATTTACGCCGTCGATCGCGCGGTCCATGTGGTCGATGTCAATACGGGCAAGCCCGTGTTTCCGCCGTTGATCCATGGCGGGCCCATCCGCGAATCGCGGGTGAGCGAGGATGGTACGATCCTGTTCACGAACAGCGTGGATGGTTTGTTCCGACTCTGGGATTTCGAGACCGGCAAACTCCGGGCCGAGCCTACGTTCGCTCAGGCGAACTACGCTCCGGCGGTGCTGGCACCTGACGGCCGGACGGTCGCGTTGTTCGCTCCCGATGCCCTCGCCTACCGAATGCGCCTGGGAGCGGGCGCGGCGGTGCCGCTGGTTCTGCCGCGCTTCGCGGGCGCGCCTCTCATCGTCAACTGGATGGCTCGCCCGCCCGCCCGGCTCCTTTGGTTCACGCGGGCCGAAGCCCGGGCGGTGGACGTTGTCTCGGGACGCAACGTGGAGGGTGGCTTCACCTACCCGACGCCCTTGGTCTCCCTCACACGCTCCTCGTACGGCGGGACCGCCGGAGTGGGCGATACGTTTCTGACCCCTCGGTTGTCGGATGGGATCCATGCGTGGCATTTGAGTGAGCGCGGGATCGCGCACGACGTGGTTCTGATCGACGCTCCCGCCGTCGTCGGTGGCGGTGGCTTGAGGCTCAGTCGGACGGGAAAGCGGCTGGCCCACATCGTCCAGGAAGGCGACGCGCGATCGATTGGTATCCTGGACACGCTTACCGGCCGGCGGGTGGCCACGATCAAGCCCTCCGCGCCGCTCACCGGGTTGCCGGGGGATCCGTTCTCCGGGGATGACCGGCTGGTGGTGATTCGAACCACGGACGACGCCCTGCAGGTCTGCGACGTGGCGAGTGGGCAGACCCGGTTTGAGGTGCAGCTTTCCGGCCAGGCGAAATTCAACACCGAGCGTTTCAGCGCCAACGGAGCGCATCTCCTGACGGGCGACACCTGGGGCGGCGTGCAGGTGTGGGATGCTGGGAACGGGACCCTTCTGCACACGACCCAAGCCCACCGTACGGTTGTCACGCGGTTCGATTTTTCCGACGACGGCCGTTACTATGCGAGTCTGTCCGCGGATGGTTCGGTGCAGGTGTGGGATGCGGGCACCCATGCACGCTTCGGTCCGCCGCTGGTGCAGGACGGTGCGCCGGCGCGCGTGTATTTCAGCCCGGACAGCCGGCGCATCATCACGCCGTCGCTGGGCGGTACCGCCCGGGTTTGGGATGTGCAATCCGGGCTGCCCCTGACGGCGCCCCTGACTCACGACGGGGATCAAGTGCTCATCGTCTCCTTCAGCCCGGATGGACGGTTCGTGTCCACCTCCCAATTTGGCACGACGCCCAAAGGCTCGCAACGGGTCTGGCCGGCCCCGCCAGATAGTCAGGGGACGCGCACGCCGAAGTGGTTGCTCCAACTCGCCGCGATCTGCGCCGGGCAGCGCCTGAACGATGACGGCAAACTCGTCAGCGCCGCGGACGAATTCGCCCGGATCGACGAGGTGCGCGCCGCGCTGGCCGCCCTGCCGGCGGACGATCCCTACGCGGAGTGGGGACGGTGGATCCTCTCGGAAAACCCCACGCGTCCGATCGCCCCCCGCTTCACGATCACGCCGGCCGAAGCGAAGAAATTGCGCGAGGAGTATGCGCGGGTCGGGTCGGCCGCGCCCTGACTGGGCCCCGCCGCACATTGGAATGACAGCGATCGCACTTGGGCCAGGGATCAAGTAATCAGGTGCCAAGTGCCGGGGCCTCGTGGGTGGCTGAGGTTATTGTCACTTGAAACCTGACCCTTGATCCGTGCGCGGCGGTGTGCCGCCACGACTTCAATTCACCCGGTTCCACACCGGCTCGCCGAGCACGGCCGCCCGCGCGATCCGGGCCGAGGTGCTGCGCATCTCGACCATGCCCTCGGGGCTGCAGAACGCGGCGTGGCACGTGACGATCAGGTTAGGGGTTGCGGCTTCCTCCTTCGTGCGCAGCGGTTCCGCCTCGACCACGTCGAGTCCGGCGCCGGCGAGATGACCGCGTTGCAGGGCGGCGAAGACCGGGGCCTTCTGCACGATGTCGCCGCGCGCGGTGTTCACGAGGAACGAACCCGGCTTCAGCAACGCGATCTCGCGCGCGCCGATCAGGCCGCGGGTTTCAGTCGTCAGCGGGCAGTGAACGGAAACGGTGTCCGCGCGCCGGAGCAGTTCATCGAGCGACGCCACGCGTTCGATCCCGACCGCCTTGTGCGTGCCGCTCGGCACGTACGGATCGTGGAAGATGACCTTGAACCCGAGCGCCTTCGCGCGCAGCGCCGTGGCGGTGCCGATCCGTCCGAGCCCGACGATGCCGAAGGTCTGCGTGCTCAGCCGGCGCATTTTGGCGGCGACGGTGATTTTCCAGCCGAGTTGCTTGGCCTCCGCATCGAGCGGGAAGAGCTGCCGGTAGAGTGCGAGCGTGAGCGCGATGGCGTGATCGGCGACCTCTTCGGTGCCGTAGTCGGGCACGTTGCACACGGGGATGCCGGCTTTCGCCGCGGCGGCGATGTCGACCGTGTCGAAGCCGACGCCGTTGCGGATGATCGCGCGGCAGCGCGGCATGCGGGCGATGATCTCCGCGGTGATAAGCGGGCCGTGCCAGAGAATGAGCGCGTGGGCCGCGAGCACGGCGTCGGGAATCGGCGCGTTGAAATCGAGCCACACCGTCGAGAGGTCGGCGACGTCCCGCAGAAAAGGCTGTTCGACGGTCGCTTCGTTGTCGGTGAACTTGAACTCCTTGGGGCAGAGGATGACGACCGAGGGACGAGCGCTCATGGATTGGTTTTGACCCTCGATTACACCGATGACACGGATGCCGGAAAGGCTTAACCGTGCTAACCGTGAAACCCGTGCTCAAGATCGCCATCGTTCTCGCCGCCGCGATGTTGTCGCCGGCCCTCCATGCCCAGCGCGAAAAACTGCCGCCCGACGACCTGGCCTACGTCGAGAAGACCTGGCCGGAGGCGAAGAAGACGATGACCGGCATCCGCTATGTCGTGGTGAAAGAGGGCCAGGGCGACATGCCGAAGCCCGGTGACAAGGTGAGCGTGCTCTACATCGGACGCTTGCTCGACGGGAAGATCTTCGACCAGGCGCAGGATCCGGCGCAGCCGTTCACGTTTCGCGTGCGGCGGGAAGCGGTGATCGAAGGTTGGGACCAGATTCTCCAGCTGATGAAGCGCGGTGAAAAACGGATCGTGATCATCCCGCCGGAACTCGCCTACGGCACGCGCGGCCAGCCGCCGAAGATCGGGCGCAACGCCACGCTGGTGTTCGAGATCGAGCTGCTGAGTTTTGGGAAGGAGTAGGGGAAGTTGGGAGTTGAGGGTTGAGAGTTGAGAGTCCGGAACCTCGAGGCAGAAGCCTTTCCGTGAACCGGCGGTCTTGGCGGACCGATCTATTGTATTTCGCCTTTCACCTGCAGCGCCGCCCGGCGCTGCGCGAGCAAGTTGTCCGCGGTGTAGAGCGCCAGGGCGGCCCAGATGAAGCTGAAGCTGAGCAGCCGGGATTCGGAAAACGGCTCGTGGAAAATCCACACGCCCAGGACGAGCTGCACGCTCGGAGCGAGGTACTGGAGGAGTCCCAGGGTCGAGAGCCGGACGCGGCGCGCGCCGTAGGCGAAGAGGAGGAGAGGCACGGCCGTGATCACGCCCGAACAGAGGATGAGCAGCTGGGTGTCCAGGTCCGCCTGCCCCAGCGCGCCCGCGCCGGTGTGGTGCTGCCAGAGCAGGAATCCGATCGCGAACGGTGAGAGCAGAAGCGTCTCCACCGTCAGCCCCGTCACCGCCGGCAGGGGTGACCGTTTGCGCATCAGGCTGTAGGCGCCCCAGGTGCCGGCGAGGGCCAGCGCGATCCACGGCGGGCGGCCGGATTGGATGATCAACAGTGCGACCCCGAGGCCGGCCAGCGCGATGGCGAGCCACTGGGCGCGCCGCAGTTGTTCGTGCAACACGAAATGGCCGGTCGCGACGTTGACGAGCGGGACGAGAAAATAGCCGAGGCTGGTTTCGATCACGTGCCCCGTATTGACGCCCCAGACGTACCCGAGCCAGTTGCCGGTGAGGAGCAGCCCGCCGAGGGCGTTGGTCAGGATCGAGCGCCGGGTGCGAAACGTCGCCGCGACCGGGCCGAAGCCGCGCTGGAGCGCCACGATGCCCAGCATGAACGCGAGCGACCACAGGTGCCGGTGGGCGATGAGTTCGACCGCGTTGACGCCGGCGAGACGCGTCCAATAAAGCGGCACCAGGCCCCACAGGAAATAGCACAGCGTCGCGGCCAGCGCGCCACGAGCCGGCGAAAGGTCGTGGGCGTTCGAAGTGGTCACCGTGCGACGCTCGGGCGGAGCGTGCGGGCGTCAATCCTGGTGCGGCTGTGCGGGTGCGGGCGGTGGAGCGTTGCACCGGCCGCCCGGGCGCGCCGGCCACGGGCCGACTCGGTCCCTCGGCGGCGCCCTCTAGGCACGCTACTTGTTTCCCGCCCGCGTGTAGCCAAAGCGCTCACGAAACTCCGCCTCAGCCTTGGTCTTGGCCGCGTCGCCACTGGATCCCTGGGCGGTGAGTTCCGCGGTGCGCTTCTCGACCCAACGCCGGCGGAAACTCTCCTCCACGTCGGCGGAAATCGCGGAGCTTTCCTTGGTGCGATTGGTTTTCTTGGAAAGGAAACAGCCGCTGGAAAGGAGGAGCGTGGCTAGGCTTGCGGTCAGCAAGAGGGCTTTGGTCATGTTAAAATCGGGTTTAATCGTGGTATCGGCACGCTGCGACCGCGAGGGAAACTTTTTTGGTTTCGCGGTTGTGACGAAATGACCGTTGGTACCTGAGAATGAGCCAAGAGCCCAACGCACCGTCCGCTTCCCTCCGTTTGAAACCGCGCCTGCAGCAGGCGGACGGTTCCGGCGCGGCAGGTGCGTCGCCCGGACCGGCAGGCAACGCGATGACTGCGGAGGCCGTTCCGTCGCCATTCGCGGTCGCCAGCGGGCCGGCTCCGACGGTGCCTTCCGCGACGGAAGACCCCGCTTTGCAAAAGGTTCGGCTGCGTCCCAAGCTAACTCCTCCGCCGGTCGCCAACGCGCCGGCGGCAGCGAGCGGGACTCGTCCGCCCATGGTCCCCGCCCCGGCCAGTCCGCCGGCTCCCGCGGCCAGTCCCGTCCCCCCCCCGCCGCTTTTCATCACGGATCCACCGGCGGCCCCGTCCGCCCCGGCGACCTCCCCGTCGGCTGCGCCGTTCACCGCGCCCCCGGCGGCGGCGAGTGACCCGGGGAAATTCAAGCTCAAGCCCAAGTCGCCGGCGTCGGTTCCTGCCGCGGTGGCGGCCGGGAGCGCGACCGTCCCACCCCTTTTCCTGCCCGACGATCTTCCCGCCACGGCCCCCGGCCAGGTGACGACGCCGGTACCGGCGTTTGTTCCCGCGGGCGAAGCGCCGGGATCGCGTCCCGCCTTCGATCCCATCGGCCGGTCCGCCAAGCCCGGGGCTCCGGTGACGATCCCACACATCAAGGTGCGGTCGGCTCCTGTTATCCCCGAAGAGGAAATCCTGGCGCCCGTGGGAACGGAATCGAACGGCACCCTCAAGCGGCTCCTGGTCGTCCTGGCCGTGCTGGCCGTCGTGGGCGGTGGCACTTACATGGTCTGGCCGCATCTCCCGGCGGAATTCTCCGTCGCGGGCTTTACGGTGCGCACGAAGCCGGGACTGACGATCTCCAGGGCCAAGCCGGGCGCGACCAGCACGGCGCCCACGCCGTCCGAAGCATTGAACAAGCTCGCCCAGGTCCCCGCCAACGCGATCAACAAGGCCCAGGACGCCCTCGCGGCCCGGCGCGCCAGCGGGCAGGATCGGGTGGATGCGGCCGCCAGCGGCGAGGATTTGCCGGCCAAGACGTTCGGCGTGCCCCCGGCCGCTCCGATCAAGCCCGGGACGCCGCCGGCGAAGGCGACGACCACGGTGACGTCGGTGACGACGGTGGCGCCGGGATTGTCCGCCACGACGCCGGTGGAAGCGGCGCCGGAAGCGACGCCTGAGTTTCGCGCCTATATCGTCAACGCCCGCGTCAGCGGCGTCTTCCAGGGCAACCCGGCGCGGGCCGTCATCAACGGCCGCCTGATTCGCGCGGGCGAGTCCGTCGACGCCGGCCTGGGCATCACGTTCGACGGCATCGACGCCGAGCGGCGCAACCTGATGTTCAAGGACGCGACCGGTGCGACCGTCGCCCGGCGCTTCTGAGCGCGCTCAGCGCAACGCATCACGTATCCCCCGGAGCACGACGGGATCGGTGGCGATGCCCACGACTCCGTTCACGACGAACTGGATGCCGATGCAGAGGATGAGGAAGCCCATCACCTTCGAGAGGGCGTTCATGCCGTTGGTGCCGATGATGCGCACGACCCGCTCGGACAGGCGCAGCGAGTAGTACGTGATCACGGCGACGATCAGGATGCCGAGAATGATCGCGACGTAGTCCAGCCACTGGCCGGCGAGGGAGGTGAAGCCGACCGTGACGGCGATGGAGCCCGGGCCGCTCAGCATCGGCATCGCGAGCGGCGAGAAGGAGACGTCGCGCTTCGCCCGGGCCGCGGCCTCGTCCGGACCGCTCCCGGCCTTGCCGTGCGAACCCATCAACATCTCGAATCCGATGCCCGCCACCAGCAGGCCGCCGGCGATCCGCAGCCCGGGAATCGAGATGCCGAAGAAACCCATGATGAACGTGCCGCCGATCAGGAAGGCCACCAGGATCGCGACCATGTAGAGGCACGCCTTCCGCAGCTGTTCCAGCCGCCGCGCGGGCGGATCGCCGTCGGTGATCGCGAGGAAGGTCGGCGCGGCGGCGAGCGGGTTGATCAGCGGCAGCAGCGCAATCACCGTGCCGAGGATCAGTTCCCAGAAGTGACGGACGTCGTGCATGGAGGTTGGCCGTCGCCGGGTCAGCCGGGCACCGGCAGCCCAAGCAAAGCGCGCCCGGCCCCGGCCGCAAATGCTTACCAGACGTCGACCGGGCCCTTGGGCACCGGGATCGCCTCGCGGGCCACGCTCGCCGGGTCGTCGGGATCGCGCATGAACGACGCCACGAGCGGCGACGGCGCGTACTTCGGGAGCAGTTCGCCCCGCTCGTCGCAAAACGGCCGCCGCCAGGCGAGGAACTCGGCGATCGCCGCGTCGAAGTCCGCCCGCGTCCTGATTTCGAGGATACGGCGCTTGAACGGCTTCGCCGGCCCGAAGCGCCGCGCGTACCACGGCGCCACGCGGCGGAAGAGCCGGACGCCGTGCTCCTCGCCGAAGAACTCGATGTAGCGCTCGAAATGCCGCCGCAGCACCCGCAGCCGCTCGGCGAGGTCGGGCTCCGGCAGCAGCTCGCCGGTCCGCAGCAGGTGCGCCGTGCGCCGGAAGATCCACGGGTCGTAGAACGCGCCGCGGCCGATGCTCACGCCCGCGCAGCCCGTCGCCTCGAGCATGTGCCGCGCGGCGGCCGGGGTCGTGACGTCGCCGTTGCCGATGACCGGAATCGACCGCACCGCCGCGACCACCGCACGGATGCCCGCGAGATTCACCGTGCCGGAAAACCCCTGCGCCCGCGTCCGGCCGTGCACGAAGATGGCGGCCACGCCGACGTCCTCGAGCACGCGCGCGAGGTCCGGTGCGGTCAGGTTGTCGTCGTCCCAGCCGAGCCGCATTTTCGCGGTCACGGGAATCCGCACCGCGTCGACCATCCCCCGCACCAGCGCCGCGGTCCTGGCGAGTTCCGTCATCATGGCGGACCCGCCGCCGATTTTGACCACTTTTTTCACCGGGCAACCCATGTTGATGTCGACCGATTCGGCGCCGAGTTCCTGGCAGAAAACCGCCGCGTCGCGCATCTCCTCCGGCACGCTGCCGAAGAGCTGGATCGCGAGCGGCCGGTCCGCGGGCGCGGACGCCACCAGCCGCAGCGCCGTCGGATTGCGCTCGAGCAGCGAGCGCGCGTTCACCAGGTCCGTCGTAGCCCACGCCAGGCCACCGAGTTCCCGCACCGTGACGCGCATGGGCAGATTCGTGTATCCGGCAAGTGGAGACAGGAAGAGGTTGGAGGAAAGTTCGTAGGGTCCGAGTCGCACGCCGGGCCAGTGAGTCCGCATCGGGCGCGGCGGGCAAGTTCCCCGGTGGCCCCGGATTTCGCGCCCCTGCGCCCCTCGGGGAATCTCCGGGGAAAAATGCCGGGGTTTCCGGATTTGCGGGACGGGGGCGAGTGGCGTTTACTTTCGCTCCGCGCTGCAACGGCCCGTAAATTTCAAGGACGGACCGGAGTTTCGTGGCGCCGCCCGCGGCCGGGCCGTTTCCATCATTGCGATGCATCTACTCCATCTCGAGGACTCCGCGGATGACGCCGAGCTGATCGGCCGCCTGATCCGCCGCGAATGGCCCGCGTGTGAGATCCAGCTCGCCGCGTCGGCGGCGGAGTACCGTGTGGCGCTGGAGCGCGGCGGATTCGACCTGATCCTCTCGGATTATTCGTTGCCGGAGTTCGACGGCCTGGCGGCGCTGGCGCTGGCGCGGGCCCGGTTTCCCGAGACGCCATTCCTGTTTCTCTCCGGCACGATCGGCGAGGAGCGCGCGGTCGAGGCCCTGAAGCGGGGGGCGACCGACTACATTCTCAAGGACCAGCCGACCCGGCTGATCCCGGCGATCCGGCAGGCGTTCGCGCTGCTCGTCGAGGCGGACCGGCGCCGGCGCACGGAAGCCGCGCTGCGCGAGAACGAGGAGCGGTTCCGCCAGATCACCGAGAACGTCGTCGAGATGATCGCGTTGATCGACCTGAACATGGGCCGCATCTACGCGAACCCCGCCTATCGCGACCTGCTCGGCGACGCGGCGGTTCTGCCGGGCGTGGACGCGTTTGGCGAGGTGCATCCCGACGACCGGGAACGGGCCCGCGCCGCCTTCACCCAGGCCATCCGCACCGGGGTGACACAGCGCTGTGAATACCGGCTGCTCGTGCCCGACGGCAGCCTGCGCGAGATCGAATCGCACGCGAGCGTGCTGCGTGACTCCGGCGCGCGGGTCGTCCACGTGCTCCTCGTCTCCCGCGATGTCACCGCCCGGCGTGAAGCCGAGGCGCGGCTGCGGGAGCAGGCGTCGCTGCTCGATCGCGCGCGCGACGCCATCATCGCGACCGACCTTGAGCACCGCATCGCCTACTGGAACGCGAGCGCGGAGCGGCTGTACGGCTGGAAGGCCGGCGAGGTGTTCGGCCACCGGCTCGACACGCTCGAACTCGGCTACGATCCCACGCGCTTCGCGGTGGCGCGGGCGCAGCTGCTGGCCACGGGGGAGTGGCGCGGCGACTTCCGGCTGCGGACGAAGGCGGGCGAGACGGTGCTCGTCGAGAGCACGTGGAGCCTCGTGGTCGAGAACGACGGCCGGCCGCGGTCGATCCTCTACATCGACACCGATGTCACCGAGCGGAAGAAACTGGAGACCCAGCTCCTGCGCGCGCAGCGGATGGAAAGCATCGGCACGCTGGCCGGGGGCGTGGCCCACGATCTCAACAACGTCCTGACGCCGATCCTGCTCGCGATCGAGCTGCTGGCCGGGAAGGCGACGACCGACGAGGACCGCCGGCTGATCGAGAAGACAAAGGCCAGTGCGACCCACGGGGCGGCGCTCGTGCAGCAACTCCTGGCGTTTGCCCGCGGGGCGGACGCCCGGCGCACGCGGCTCGACCCGGCCGCCGCGCTCGCCGACCTCGGGCCGCTCATCCAACAGAGCCTGCCGACGCCGATCCTGCTCACGATCACCACCGCAGAGCGCATCTGGCCGATTCAGGCCGACGCGACGCAGTTCAATCAGGTGCTCATCAACCTTTGCATCAACGCGCGCGACGCGATGCCGCACGGAGGCCGGCTCGAGATCAGGACCCGGAATGCCACGGTGGACGGCGCGCTCGCCGCGGCGACGCCCGGCACCCGTCCCGGTCCGTTCGTGTGCATCTCCGTGATCGACTCCGGCACGGGCATTCCCTCCTCGGTCATCGACAAGATCTTCGATCCCTTCTTCACGACGAAGGCGGCTGGCAAGGGCACCGGCCTCGGTCTTTCCATGGTCGCCGGCATCATGAAAAGCCACGGCGGCTTCGTGCAGGTCGAGAGCGATGCCGGCCACGGCTCGACGTTCCACCTGTTCTTTCCGGCCTATCCCGAGCCCACGCCGGCGCCCGGTCCCTCTGCCGGCGGAAGCCTCGTGCGGGGCGAGGGTGAGGGAATCCTGCTCGTCGACGATGAACCCGTGGTGCGGGACACCTTGCAGCTGCTCCTGGAACGGGCCGGTTACCGCGTGTTTCCCGCGAGCGACGGCGCCTCGGGGCTCGCGACGTTTGAACGCGCGGAGCACGAGATCGCGCTGGTGATCTCGGACATGATGCTGCCCGATGTGATCGGCACGCAGGTCGTGCGGGCCATCCGGCGGCGCAGTCCCGCCATCCCGGTGATCGCCATCAGCGGCATGATGGATTCGGGCGATTTCGACGAATTGCTGGAACTGCAGCCCGCGGTCCAGTGCCTCGCGAAGCCGCTCACGCCGTCCAATCTCCTCGCCGCCGTGCGCCGCGGCCTCGCCACGGCGGCTCCGGCCGCCGCGGGTTGATCGAGGCTCAGCCCCGGCCGAGCGCCCGCCGCAGCCGGCGCACCGCCTCGACGAGCGTCGAGCGCGGGCAGCCGAAATTGAGCCGCACGTGCGAGCCCTTCGCGGCGCCGAACATCGCGCCGTCGCTGAGCCCCACGCCGTGCGCTTCGAAATGGGCGGCGGGGTGGTCGAGTCCCAGCGCGGACACGTTCATCCACAGCAGATAGGTCGCCTCGACCGGCGCCTCGACGCGCACGCCGGGAAGCTCGCGTGCGATGGCCTCGAGCAGGTAGTCGCGGTTGCCCCGCAGGTGCGTGAGCAGCGCCTGTCGCCACGGCTCGCAGTCGCGGTACGCGGCCTCGCAGGCGGTGAAGCCGAGGCACGTGACCTCCGCCACGATGCCGGCCGTCGCCCGGAGGAAGCGCGCGCGCCGCATGCTGTCGGGAATGATCGCGATCGACGTGCCCAGCCCCGGCACGTTGTACGTCTTGCTCGGCGCCATCAGCGTCACGGTCCGCGCCGCGATCTCCGGGGCGAGCAGCGCCGTGGGCACGTGCGGGAGCGAAGGCTCGAGGATGAGGTCGCAGTGGATCTCGTCCGAGCAGAGGACGAGGTTGTGCCGCAGGCAAAACTCGGCGAGTCGCGCGAGCTCGTCGCGCCGCCAGACGCGGGCGAGGGGATTGTGCGGGTTGCAGAGGTAGAAGAGCCGCGTGCGCGGCGTCACGGCCCGCTCGAGCGCGTCCCAGTCGATGCTCCAGCGGTCGCCCCCGGCGGCCCGCTCCAGTATCCAGGGAACGGTGACGGACACCCGGGCGCTGTGCTTCGGCGCGGACATGAACGGCGGGTAGACGGGCGCCAGCGTGAGCACCTCGTCCCCCGGCTCGGCAAAGGCCTGGGCGGTGACGTTGAGTCCCACCACGAGCCCCGGCAGCCACACGATCCACGCCGGATCGATCTTCCAGCCGTAGCGCTGTTCGAGCGCGTGGACCACGGCGTCGACCGTCGACTTCACCGGCCGGGCGTAACCGAAGATGCCGTGCTCCACGCGCTGGTGCAGCGCCTCGATGATGGCGGGAGCCGACTTGAAATCCATGTCGGCGACCCAGAGCGGCAGCACGTCGCGGCCGGCATATTTCTGCCACTTCTGCGAGTCGGTGCCGCGGCGTTCGGGCACGTGTTCGAAATCGAATGCACTCATCGAACGCGCAGCGAATCACGGATGCCGGCGCGGGCACCACCCTTTTGCGTGTGTTATGGTTGAATCGGCGGAGTCGTGCAATGGGAGGAGGGCCGGCATGGATCCCATGCTGGTTCTGGACGAACAATCCGAGCCATGCAGCAGGAAGACCGGCAAGAGCCTGAAGAAAAAGGGCGTGCGCGCAGGCTTCCCGTTCTTCCCGACCCTCCGGTTGCCGAGTGCGGGCAGCGCAGCCCTCCCGGTCCGTGCCGTTCTATCCCTCCGGCTGGCACAGGCCGCGCCGAATTTTCCCAACGTGGAGTTCAAGGCGTGCGGCAACCGGCGAAACGTCCGTGCTTTGCGAGCGGGCGGCGACTGGTGCGGCGTATGCGAAGAGGGTCACACCGACACGCTTCAAACCACTGTATCAATATTCCAACCATCATCACACCATGAGACTCGTTCGTTACACCTATCCTTCGTTCCGCAGCCTGACGCCCGTGTTTGGCGCGCTGCAGCGTTCACCGTGGTCCGGCCTCGAATCCGAAATCGACCGGCTCTTTTCCACCGCCCTGACGGATTTCGGCGGCGCGAGTCCGACCCGCTTCCCGGTCGATCTCTATGAGGACAAGGCCAACACCTATGTCCGCGCGGAGCTTCCCGGCGTCAGCCGCGAGGACATCAACGTCGAGATGACCGATGGTTATCTGACCCTCACCGCGGCGCGAAAGACGGTCGGCGCCGATGGCAAGCCGGGCGAGTCGTTCTCGTTCAGCCGTGCCGTCAGCATCGCGGATGACGTGCAGACCGACCAGGTCAGCGCCACCTACGAAAACGGCGTGCTCACCGTCACGCTGCCGAAGCGTGAAGAGGCCAAGCCGAAGAAGGTCAGCATCGCCGTGAAGTAAGCGCGGCCCGTTCAACGCCACTCCGAAACTCAAACTCCCTCCCACTACCATGTCTCTGTTCAATGCCCTCATTCCCTCGGCCCGCCCGACGCCGGCCGCCTCCGGTCAGGATCGATCGGCTGACCTCGCCTACACCGTGAAGCCGGTCTTCGAACTCAAGGAAACGCCGGACGCCTTCGGCGCCACCGTGTATCTTCCGGGCGTCGCCAAGGAAGGACTCGAAATCACGGCCGAGGAAGGCCAGGTCCGCATCGTCGGCCGCCGGGCGTGGACGCCACCGGAAGGCTGGACGGCGTTGCACCGCGAGAGCGCGGATGCCCCGTACGAGCTCGTCCTCGCGCACGAGAACGCGATCGACGTCGACAAGATTGCCGCCGAGCTCCGCGACGGAGTCCTGCGGGTCTCCCTGCCCAAGCACGAGGCGCTCAAGCCGCGCAAGATCGCGGTGAACTGAATCCAGCCGGAGCGCACGGCGCCTCGATTTCTCCGGAGACCAAGGTCGGATCCAACCGCCGGGTGCTGCCCGCCAGCCCCGGCGTTTTATTTTGCGCGGCGGGAGCCGGCCACCGACGCTGACCGGATGAAACCGGGGTCATCTCCCGAGCAAGGCGCCGCCGAGGCCGCCGTGGCGGGCGCGGTGTTGTTCTTCGACGGCGAGTGCGGGCTGTGCCAGCGATTGGTGCGCTTGCTCCTCCGGCTCGATCGCGGCGCGCGGCTGCGGTATGCCGCGTTGCAGAGTCCGGTGGCCCAGGCCTATCTGCGCCGCCACGGGCTGCCGGTGGCCGACTTCGATTCGCTGGTCTTCGTGCCGGACTGGCGCCGGCGCGAGCAGCGGGAGTTTCTCGTCCGCACCGCCGGCGCGCTGGCCGCGCTGCGGGTCACCGGCAACGGGCCGGCCCGTTTCGCCGCCGGCGTGCTCGGGCTCGTGCCGGAGCGCCTCCGGGACGCCGGCTACCGGTGCGTGGCGCGCGTCCGGCACCGGGTGTTTGGCGCCGGGCAGGAGCGCCCGCTGGACCGGCCGGAATGGGCGGAGCGGTTTCTCCACGGATGATTGGCCGCCGGCGAAATGGGTCGCGAGCCGGACCGATTGTGATGGGTAGATTCCAGGAGCGGCTTCACACCGCGACCTGACGCCCGGTCTCACGTTCGCTCGCGGCGCAAAGCCGTTCCTCCCCGGGGCAAGCCGGGACCCCTCCGTTCGGTCTTTGCCGTTGACGATTCCGGGTGCGCAAAATGCAGTGGGATTTTGTCCATGCTGACCCTCGCCGCGACCCTCGTCACCCAGCCTCAAACCGCATGGGAGTGGTTCGTAGCGATTTTCTACATCGTCTGGATCGACATCGTCCTGGCGGGCGACAACGCCGTCGTCATCGCGCTGGCGGTGCGCAGCCTCCCGCCCCAGCAGCGCAAGATGGGCATCCTGCTCGGCGCGGGCGCCGCGGTGCTGTTGCGGGCGGCGCTCACTGCCGTGACGACCCAGCTCCTGCTGGTCCCTTACCTGAAGCTGATCGGTGGCGTCTTGATCCTCTGGATCGCGTTCAAGCTGCTGCGGCAGGGCGAAGCGGAGGAGGGCGACGGTGCCGGGGCGACCAGCCTCTGGGGCGCGGTGTGGATGATCCTGGTGGCGGACGTCACGATGTCGCTCGACAACGTCATGGCGGTCGGCGGCGCGGCGCGCGGCAGCTATGCCCTGATCCTCTTCGGTCTCGCGCTCAGCATCCCGCTGGTGGTCTTCGGCAGCAACCTCATCTCCCGCCTGATGGCGCGCTACCAGGTGATCGTGTTCATCGGCGCGGCGATCCTTGGCAAGGTGGCTGGCGAGATGATCCTGACCGATCGTGTGATCGCGGGGCCGCTCATGCCCTGGTGGTCGGGCCTCACCGGCGCGGTGGACGCGATCAAGTCCTACACCTGGTTCCGGTATGGCGTGGAAGCGCTGTTCGTGGGGGTGATCTTTTTCTACGGCTGGTCTCATCGCCGGCGGCATCAGGCCGACGACAGCGCCGCGGCCTGAGCGCGTGACGCGGCAGAGCCGCGCCGGCAGTGCGCCCCGGGAAACGGGTTTTGACATCACCGTGACCGGGCCTTGATTGCGCCATCGATATGCCGCGATTTCTCCTTGGTTTGATCCTCGCGCTCGCCGGTGCGCTCCCGGCGCCGTGTATCCTTGCCGCGGATGCGCCGGCGGAGGCCGTCCCTCCCGGTGGCACCGTACCGGCAGACACCGCCCGGCAGCAACTGACGACTGCCGCCGGCGCCGCCGTGGCGAGCGGCGCCGCGGCCGAGCCCAAGGCGCCGGATTTCCTCGAACACCTGGTCGACCTCGTCCTCGCCCTGTTCGACGTTCGCTCGAGCGGGAACACGGTGACCCACTACGTCATCAGCTCGGTCCTGTTCATTGTCGCGCTGCTCGCGCGACGGATCGTGACCCTGCTGATCTTCCCGATGCTGCGCCGGCTGGCGGCGAAGACGGCGACGACGCTCGACGACAAGCTGTTTCCCGCCCTCGAGTCGCCGGCGGCGGCGTTCGTCATGGTGGTCGGCCTCTTCGCGTCGCTGAAGGTCCTGAAGCTGCCCCCCGAGCTCGACACCTATCTGCCGTACGGGTCGAAGGTGGCGTTCTCGCTCGTGATCTTCTGGGGTCTCTGGCGCGCGCTGGCGGCGGTGCTCGAGCACGTCGCCGAGCTCGCCCGCGTCCGCTCCTCCGCCGCCGCGGGGTTCATGCCGTGGATCAAGAAGAGCGTGCTGACCGTGTTCGTCGTCGTCGGCGCGCTGCTGACGATCGAGAGCCTCGGCTACGACGTGAAGGCGATCCTCGCCGGCCTCGGCATCGGCGGCCTGGCCTTCGCGCTCGCGGCGCAGGACACGCTGGCGAACATCTTCGGGGCGATCGTCGTCGCCGTCGACCAGCCCTTCCGGATCGGCGAGACGGTGCGGATTGGCGGAAACGTCGGCATGGTCGAGGACATCGGGCTCCGCTCCACGCGCATGCGGCTGGCCGACAAGTCGCTGATGGTGATTCCCAACAAGACCGTGGCTTCGGACTCGATCACCAACCTGTCGCGGTTCACCCGCCGGCGGGTCGAGCAGGTCATCGGCCTCACCTACGACACCACTCCGGCGCAGCTGGAGGAACTCGTGGTGGCCATCCGCCAAATCATCTGTTCCCAGCCGGAAGTCGACGCGGCCAGCGTCCAGGCCTACTTCCGCGACTTCAGCGCATCCTCGCTCGACATCTGGCTCGTCTACGAACTCTCCGATCCCAGTTTTCAAGAGGGCATGGGCTGCCGGCAGCGCGTGAACCTGGAAATCATGCGCGCAGTGGAAAAGCGCGGCCTGTCGTTTGCGTTCCCCACCCAGACCGTGCACGTGGCCGGCGCCGTTGGAGCCGTGGAGAAGCGACCGGAGCGCGGCTGACGGGTCGAAGCCGTTTCATCCTCCGGGGTAGGCGGGGTGCCCTCACCCTGCGCCGTTCCGTTTCGACTTCGATCGCCCGCGGGGTGGGGGCACCCCGCCTACGGCCGGCGGCCAGCGCCGCGGGTTTCTCCCCGTCTCAATCCAGCGTCTGCCGGTAGCGCTTCACGCCGATCGCCATCGCGACGGCCAGGAAAAGGAGCAGCGGCCAGAGCTCCGGCGCGATGTCGGCGGGGCCACTGCCTTTCAGCAGGATGCCGCGCACGATGCGCAGGAAATGCGTCAGCGGCAGCCCCGAGCCGATCCACTGCGCCCACTCGGGCATGCCCCGGAAGGGAAACATGAAACCCGAGAGCAGGATCGACGGCAGGAAGAAGAAGAACGCCATCTGGACCGCCTGGAGCTGATTGCGCGCGAGGGTCGAGAAGGTGATGCCGACCGCCAGGTTGGCCGCGATGAACAGGAATGCGACGGCGTACACCAGCCCCAGGCTCCCGACCAGCGGCACCTGGAAGATCCTCCGCGCCGCGACCAGGATCAGCGTCACCTGCAGGTATCCAGCGGCGATAGACGGCAGGCTCTTGCCGAGCATCCCGTCGAGCGGACGCGCCG
>JAEUHA010000324.1 GCA_016793535.1 Opitutaceae bacterium
GGTGCGCGGACGCCCGCGGCCGAATCGTTTCGGAGTGCGGACGTGGACGTCCGCGCTCCCAGGGGGAATGATCCGGCTCAGCGGCCCCGCGTCAGCACATAGGACCCTTTCCCCTTTCGTTCCGCGCGCACGCCGAGCGAAAGTTCCAGCAGCGACACGAAGCCATCGACGTTGTCGACGCGGAAAGTCCCGCCGATCGGCACCGCGGCGAGCTCGGGATCGCCGATCACGACCTGCTGCGGATTGCGGCGGTTGAACTCCGCGACCGCCTCGGCCAGGGGCGTTTCGAAGAACTGAAACCGCGGGACCTGCCAGGCGAGCGCGGCGCGCATCTGCTCGGCCGTCACCGGCGTGATCGCCGGCGCGGGGGCGGCGGGTGCCAGCGAGACCAGCACGCGATGACTGGCCGCGATTTCCGTTGCCTCGATCCCGGCCGGCGCATCACCGGGCGCGCCCGACGGTTCCAGCCGCACGCGGCCCTCGGTGACAACCACGTCGACCTCGGTCGGATCGTAGCGCACCGCGAACGCCGTGCCGACCGCGCGCACCGCCACCCGGCCGGCCTCGACGATGAACGGCCACGCGGGATTCTTCGCCACCGTGAAATGCGCCTCGCCGCCCGACAACCGCACGCGGCGTTCCTGCGCGGTGAACCGGACCTCGATCCGGCTGCCGTCGCGCAACTCCACCATCGAGCCGTCGGTGAGCACCTGGCGCTCGTTGTGGCGGAGGAACGCGCTGGCCGGAGTCGGCGGCGGCGCCGGCTTGATCACCGGTGAGCGCAGGAACCCGCCGATCACCAGCGCGGCGGCCAGCGTTCCGCCGGCGGCGAGCGCCAGCGCCCAGCGTCGCCAGGCCCGGCGGGGGCGGGCGAAGAGGTCCGGATTCGGTTCGCTGCTGCCATCCGGCTGCCAGTGCCGCAGCTGCCCGAGGAGCCGCACGGTGCCCTCGTGCCGGGCGACCAACCCCGCATGGCGCGGGTCTTCGCTGAGCCACTGCAGATAATGATCCTGCTCGGCGGCGCTGAGCCCGCGGTCGCGGCGCGCCACCCAGTCGGCCGCCTGTTGCTCGGCCCCGCGATGTCCCGATGCGTCAGCCATGGCGGCGTACGTCAAGGCAGGCCGTGGCGGGCGAAAAACTCCGTGCAGCGGCGGACGCCCTTGCCCATCTGCCGTTCGACGGTGTGCTCCGAGATGCCGAGCCGGGCCGCGATCTCCCGCTGGGACAGGCCGTACGCCATGCGGAGCGTGACCACCTGCCGGCAGCGCTCGGGCAGCGACGCGATGGCCTGGCGCAGCAGGTCGAACAATTCACTCTGGCTGACGGATTCCGCAACATTGGCACTGCCCATAACGACGAACGAGTCGGAGTTTTCCGTCATCGGCTCGAACGCCACCACCCGCTGCCGCCGCAGGAGGTCAACGGCCAGGTTGCGCGCCGTGGCAAACAACAGGGCGCGCGGCGATTCCACGCGGCCGGATTCCCGGAGCCGCAGGACGCGCACGAAACTCTCCTGCACGATGTCGTCCAC
Source organism: Opitutaceae bacterium (assembly GCA_016793535.1). Lineage (GTDB taxonomy): Bacteria > Verrucomicrobiota > Verrucomicrobiia > Opitutales > Opitutaceae > ER46. Next base: position 1,532 of record JAEUHA010000324.1, read on the forward strand.
GTCCGGCAGGCTCCGGAAGTGCGCAACGAGATAGGCCCGGAGCGCCGCGGTGTGCGGTTCGAGCTCCGCGGCGAACCAGCGGGCCTGCTCTGGATTCTGCGGTGGCATGCGCGAGCCAAGGGACAACGCCGGAGCGGGCGGAAGGCAAGCCCGGCCGACGGGTGAACCCTGGGAGCGCGGACGTGCTCGTCCGCCAAGATCGAAGCGGCGGACGAGGACGTCCGCACGCCCAGGCCGATCGCTTGACACCCTTTCTTCTCCTCCTCTCGCTTGAGTAAACATGCCGAATGATTATTCAGATGACCGGCTCCGGCTCGTCGCGCGGCTCTACTACCTCGACGGGCTCGGCCAGAGCGAGGTGGCGAAGTTCGCCAAGGTCTCGCAGGCGAAGGTCTCCCGGCTGCTGGCGCTGGCAAAGGAGCGCGGGATCGTGCGCATCACGGTGGCCGACTACGATCCGCGCCGGCGCGAGCTCGAGGACCAGCTGCGCACGCGGCTCGGGCTGGCGACAGCCATCGTGATCAAGTCGAGCGAAGGCCTCGAGGGCTCCGACCTCCGCCGGACGGTCGGGCACTTCGGCGCCGCGGCGGTCGATGCGCTGATCGAGCCCCGGGATACGGTGGCGCTCGCCGGCGGCCGCACGATCCACGAACTCGTGCACCACCTGCCCGCCACGCGCACCAAGTCGCTCACGGTGGTGCAGGCGATGGGCACGGTCGATTCGTCGGTGAACGCCTTCGACGCCCAGGAGGTCGGGCGGGTGATGGCGCAGCGGCTCGGCGGCAGCTTCCTCTCCCTGAACACGCCCGCCTTCATTCCGGAGAAGCGGACGCGCGACGCGCTGCTCGAGCTCGAGCAGGTGCGGCGGGTGCGCGAGACCCTGGCCCGCGCCCGCGTCGCGCTCGTCGGGCTGGGCACGCTCGCCAACTCCGTCTTCGTCGAACGCGGCACGCTCGATCCCTCGATGCTGCGCGAACTCGAGCGCGCCGGCACGGTCGGCGAGATCTGCGGCCGCTTCATCGACGCCCGCGGCGAGGAGTGCGCGACCGCCTGGCGTGATCGTGTGATGAGCATTCCGATCGAGCAGCTGCGCAAGATTCCCCATGTGATCGGCGTGGTCTCCGGCAGCGACCGTTCCGCGGCGATCCTCGCCGCCATCCGCGGCCGGATCATCAAGGCGCTCGTCATCGACGAACTCGGCGCAGGCGCGCTGCTCGCGGCCCCGCCGCCAGCCGAGCCCGTCCGGCCGAAAACCAGGAAGCCTTCCCCATGAATGTCGTACCTCCGCCCGCCGTCGGAGCGGCTTCACGCCGCGACCGCAAACGCGATGGAAGTTTTCGTCTCCGCCCGGGTCGCGGCCTAAGGCTGCTCCTCCAGTTGTTGGCCCTCCTGCTCCTGGCCACGCCCGCGCGCAGCGACTGGAACATCACCGACCACATCCCCCTGGAAAAAATCATCATCCAGGGCCACCGCGGCGTCGGTGATCTTGCCGAGGAGAACACCGTCGAGGCCTTCGAGCTCGCGTGGAAGCTGGGGATCTACCCGGAGTCCGACCTGCGCATGACCAAGGATGGCGTGATCGTGCCGTTCCACGACGGCAATTTCGCGCGAGTCGTGAAGGACGCCTCGCCCGAACTGAAGAAGAAGGGCGTCAAGGACCTCACGTTCGCCGAACTCTCCCAGCTCGATGTCGGTTCCTGGAAGGGCGAGCAGTTCAAGGGCCGGCGCGTCGTGCCGATGGCGACGATCTTCGAGCTCATGCGCGGCCGGCCGGAGCGGCACCTGTACATGGACATCAAGAGCATCGAATTTCCGCGCCTCGCCGCCGAGGTCCGGAAGTACGGGATCGAAAAGCAGATCGTGCTCGCCTCGCGCAAGGTCGAGGAGATCCGGGCGTGGAAGGCCCTGGTGCCGGAATCGGAGACGCTGCTCTGGATGCACGGCAACGAGGCGGAACTGCGCCGCGACTTCGCCGCGCTGCGCCAGACGAAGTTCGCGGGCCTCACCCAGGTGCAGATCCACGTCTACCCCAAGGTCACGAACGACGCCTGGGCGCCGCCAACCGACGAGAGTTCCGCCGACAACCCGTTCCGGCTGCGCAACGCCTTCCTCGTCGAGGTCGGGCAGGAGCTTCGCGCGCACGGCATCCTGTTCCAGACGTTTCCCTACACCAAGGATCCGGCCGTCTACGCGCAGCTGCTCGACCTGGGCGTCATGTCCTTCGCGACGGATTACCCGGATATCACGCTGCGCGAGATCAAGGCCTACTACGCGGCCCGGAAGAAGAAATGATCACGACATCCGCTTTTCCAGGGTCGATGGGGGTTCCTTACCTCGCAGGCGGGGCACTCCCACCCCGCGTTCATCCCGCGTCATCCCCATTTTCCTGCAAGGTGAGGGCAACCCGCCCACATTCGTCGCGCGGGGTGACGGCACCCCGCCCCCAGCCATGAGCGCCTCCGCCCCGGCCACTCCTCCGCCCGTCGCGAAACTGAGCCTCGACGAAGCGCTCGCTTCCGCCCGCGAAACCCGCGCGCTGCGGCTCGGCGCCGGCATCGTTGCGGACACCGCCCGGGTCTTTCGGGAACACTTCGGCGGCGCGCGCGCCGTCATCGTGGCCGACCCCACGACATTTCGCGTGGCAGGTGAAGCGGTCGCCGCCGCCTTCGCCGCCGCCGGCATCCCGATGCTGCCGCCGTACCTGTTCCGGGATCCCGGCCTGTACGCGGAATTCCACTACGTCGAGCAGCTCGAGGCCGCGCTCCGGAGGCATGACGCCATCGCCGTCGCCGTGGGCTCGGGCACGATCAACGATCTCGTCAAGCTCGCCTCTCATCGCACCGGCCGGCCGTCGTATCTGTGCGTCGCCACGGCGGCCTCGATGGACGGCTACACCGCCTTCGGCGCCTCGATCACCTACGCCGGCGCCAAGCAGACGTTCAACTGCCCGGCACCGCGGGCGGTCGTGGCCGACATCGACATCATCCGGCACGCGCCGCCCGCCATGACGGCTTCCGGCTACGCCGATCTCTGCGCCAAGCTCACCGCCGGCGCGGACTGGATCCTCGCCGACGCCCTGGGCGCGGAACCGATCGATCCCCGCGCCTGGGCCATCGTGCAGGGCGGACTGCGCGATGCCCTCGCCGATCCCGCCGGTGCCCGGGCCGGCTCGAGCGCCGCCCTCACTCCGCTCGTCGAGGGCCTCATGCTCGGCGGCTTCGCCATGCAGTGGTCGAAGACCAGCCGTCCCGCCTCGGGCGCCGAGCACCAGTTCAGCCACCTCTGGGACATGGAGCACCACGTCCACGACGGCGAAGCGCCGTCCCATGGCTTCAAGGTCGGCATCGCCACCCTCGCCGTGACCAGGCTCTACGAGCAGCTGCTCGCCCAGGATCTCACGGCGCTCGATGTCGGGGCCTGCGTCGCGGCCTGGCCCGATGCGGATGCCGTCGAATCCGGCATCCGCCGCCGGTTCGCCGGCACCGACTTCGTCGAGACCGCCGTCACCGAGACCCGCGCGAAGCACGTGGACCCGGAGATCCTCCGCGCGCAGCTGCAGCGGCTCCGCGACTCCTGGAACGAGCTGCGCCCGCGGCTGCGCGCCCAGCTCCTGCCGTCGGCGGACCTGCAGCAAAGGCTCTCCCTGGTCGGCGCGCCGACTGAACCGGAGCAGATCGGGATCACCCGCGAGCGGCTGCGGGACAGCTTCCATCGCGCATACCACATCCGCCGCCGGTTCACCGTGCTCGATGCCGCGGTGCGCATCGGACGATTGGATACGCTGCTCGACGGGCTCTTCGGCTCCACGTCATCCCGGGTGCACGCCGCGTCACCCCTCCGGTTCCCCACCCCATGAGCTCCGCCGCCCCGCCGTCCACCGCCGCCTCCCTCGCCGATCCCGAGGTCGCCGCGCGCTTCCGCACCTGGCAGTATCGCACGCTGATCGCGACGATGTTCGGCTACGCGGCGTTCTACTTCGTCCGCAAGAACCTCAGCTTCGCCATGCCCGCGATGCAGACCGACCTCGGCATCACGAAGGCCGATCTCGGGCTCTTCCTCACGCTGCATGGGCTGCTCTACGGCGTCTCGCGTTTCGTGAACGGCATGTGGGCCGACCGCGCCAACGCCCGCTATTTCATGGTCGCGGGCCTGATGCTCTCGGTCGGCGCCAACGTCTTCTTCGGCTTCAGTTCGACGGTGCTCTGGTTCGGCGTCGCCTGGATGATCAGCGGCTGGGTGCAGGGCATGGGTTTTCCGCCGTGCTGCCGGCTGCTCACGCACTGGTTCCCGCCCGGCAACCTCGCGACGAAGATGTCGATCTGGAACACGTCGCACTCGATCGGCGCCGCGGTCGCCGGCGTGTTCTGCGGCTACATTGTCGCCTACGGCTGGCGCTGGTGCTTCTTCGGGCCCGCGATCCTCTGCACGGTGGCCGGGGTGATCCTGTTCATCCTGCTGCGCGACACGCCGACGTCGGTCGGACTCCCCGAGATCAAGGTCGAGGGCGCGAAGCCGGAGGACCACGACGACCGCTCCTCCGCCGGCTACAAGGCGTTCGTGAAGCAGCAGGTGTTTCTCAATCCCTACATCTGGTGGATCTCGCTCGCGAACTTCTTCGTGTACGTCCTGCGGTTCGCGATCCTCGACTGGGGTCCGACGCTACTGAAGGAGATGAAGCACTTTCCCGTGCACAAGGGCGGATGGATGGTCGGGGCGTTCGAGGTGTCGGGCATCGTCGGCATGCTGCTCGCCGGCTGGGCCACCGATCGCATCTTCAAGGGCCGCGGCGCCCGCATGTGCGTCTTCTGCATGATCGGCGCGTGCGCCGCCATGTTCCTGTTCTGGAAATTCGGCAGCACGCCCACCTTGGCGACCGTGTTTCTCGCGCTTGCCGGCTTCTTCATCTACGGCCCGCAGGCGTTGATCGGCATCACCGCCGCCAACCTCGCCACCAAGCGCGCGGCCGCGACCGCCGCCGGCTTCACCGGCTTGTTCGGCTACGCCAGCACGCTGGTGTCGGGCTGGGGCCTGGGTCTGCTCGTGCAGCGCGAGGGCTGGGAAGTCGCGTTCGGCGCGCTGCTCGGGATCGGGGCCATCGGCATGTTCATGTTCGTCCTCGCCTGGCCGGCCAAGGCCCACGGCTATCAGACCCCCGCGTCATAACTCCTCATGTCCGTCTCCGCGCCCTCCTCCTCTCCCGCCGTGCTCGCACGGCTCCGGCAGATCGCCCATGTCGCGCTCGACATGGACGGCACCATTTACCGGGGCGGGACGCTTTTCGCGTGCACGCTGCCCTTTCTCCGCCGCATGAGGGAGCTCGGCATCGGTTGCACGTTTCTCACCAACAACCCCTCGAAGAGCTCCGCCGATTACCTGGCCCACCTCCGCAAGCTGGGCCTGAGCGCGACGGCGGACGAACTCTACACCTCGGCGCAGGCCACGATCGACCGGCTGCACCGGGTCTATCCGGCCGTGAAGCGCATCTTTGTCCTCGGCACGCCGAGCATGCGGGCGGAGTTTCAGGGCGCAGGCTTCACGCTCACCGCGGATGATCCGGCGGACGAACCGGACGCCGTCGTGGTCGGCTTCGACCTGACGCTGACCTACGCCGGACTCTGCCGCGCCGCGTGGTGGATCCAGCAGGGCAAGCTGTTCGTCGCCACCAATCCCGACCGCGTCTGCCCCACCGACCAGCCGACCGTGCTCGTCGACTGCGGCGCCATCTGCGCCCTGCTGGAAAAGGCCACCGGGCGCGCGCCGGATCTCGTGCTCGGCAAGCCCGATCCCGCCATGCTCAGCGGCATCCTCGATCGCCACGGATTGCGCCCCGCGCAGATCGCGATGGTGGGCGACCGGATCTACACCGACATCCTGATGGCGCATCGCGCCGAGGCCCTCGGCGTGCTCGTGCTCACCGGCGAAGCCACGGCGCACGATGCCGCACAGGCGAATCCGCCGCCGCACCTCGTCCTGCCGAGCCTCGCCGAGCTGGGCGAACTGCTGGCCGAGTCACGCCTCCCCGTCGTTCGAACATGAAGCCGACTGCGCACTCCACTCCGGCCGGGAGCCGGGCCGAAGCCTTCACGCGCCTCACCGCGGCGCCGCTGGACCTGCTCGTCGTGGGCGGAGGCATCGTCGGCAGCGGCGTCGCGCGCGACGCCGCACTGCGCGGGCTGAAAACCGGCCTGGTCGATCAGGCCGACTTCGCCTCCGGCACGAGCAGCCGTTCGAGCCGGCTGCTGCACGGCGGGCTGCGTTATCTCGAACAGGGACGCGTCCGGCTCGTGCGCGAGGCCAGCATCGTGAAGAAGACCATTCACCGGATCGCGCCACATCTCGCGGAACCGCTCGGCTTCGTCTTCCCCTCGTACCGCGGCGAAGGCCGCCCGGTCTGGCAGCTCCGCATCGGCGTGAAGCTCTACGACCTGCTCTGCGGCAACGGCAACTTCGAGCCTTCGCGCGGTTTCACCCGCGCCGAAACGCAGCGGATGCTGCCCGCGCTCAAGGAGACGAAGCTCGCCGGCTCCGTGCGCTACTTCGACGCCTTGACCAATGACGCGCGGCTCGTGCTCGACACACTTCGCTCCGCCGCCCGCCACGATGCCACCCTCGTGAACTACACGCGCCTCCTGGATGCCCGCCGGCACAGCCAGGGCTGGACGTGCGACCTCGAGGACGTATCCACCGGCGCGAGACACACGGTGCACACGCGCACGCTCGTCAACGCCACGGGGCCCTGGGCCGATCAGGTGGCCCACAGCGCCGTGAAGCTGCGCCTGAGCAAGGGCATCCACATCGTGATCGACCGCCAGCGCCTGCCGGTACCGTCGGCCGTCGTCATCACCGAGGGAAAACGCATCCTCTTCGTGCTGCCCTGGGGCGAGCGCGTGATCATCGGCACGACCGACACCGACTACCAGGGAAAGCCGGAGCAGGTGACCGTCGACGCGGTCGACGTCGCCTACGTGCTGCGCACGGTGAACGAGTTCTTTCCCGCGGTCGCATTGCGCGACGCCGACATCATCAGCTCATGGGCGGGACTGCGCCCGCTGATCGCCAATCCCGACGGTTCGCCCTCGGACATCTCGCGCGAACACCAGATCAAGTCCCCGGAGCCAGGCTGGTGGGACATCGCCGGCGGCAAGCTGACAACGTACCGGCTGATGGCCGAGCAGGCCGTCGACCAGATCCTCCGCCACCTGGGCACTACGGCGCAACCGTGTCGGACCGCGACCGAGCCGCTGCTCCTGCCGGAGGAGCGCAACGCGTTCAGCGGCATCCTCCCCGCGCCATTCACGCGCGAGGCCGTCGAGCACTACGTGCGCCGCGAGTGGGCGCTGAAACTCGAGGATGTGCTCCTGCGCCGCAGCGGCTGGCATTACTACCAACGCTGGTCACCCGCGGCGATCGAGCAGGCGGCCGACTGGATGGCCGAGGCGGCCGGCTGGTCTCCGGACCGGCGGCGCGAGGAAGTCGTGGCGTTTCAAGGCTTGGCGCGCTACGCGGCTTAGTTCCGGGAGCGCGGACGTCCTCGTCCGCGTTTCGATCCGATGCGGACGAGGACGTCCGCGCTCCCAGGGCGACCTGCGATTGCCAATCGCCCGGCCCGCTGTCTTCGTCGCCCCATGCACCGGCGGACGTTTCTCCACCTTGCCGCGGGGCTCGCCGCCGCGACGACCGCGCGGAGCGGCGACGTTGCCCCCGTCATCCAGACGGTCCGCGGTCCGATTCCCGCTTCCGCGCTCGGCCGCACGCTGCCCCACGAGCACGTGCTCGTGGATTTCATCGGGGCCGGCGCCATCAGCCCGGCGCGCTACGAAGCCGACAAGGTGTTCGCCGCCGCCCTGCCGCACCTGCGCCGTATCCAGGAACTGGGTGCGCAGGCGCTGTTCGAGGCCACGCCCGATTTCATCGGTCGCGACCCACGGCTGCTCGCGCGACTGAGCGAAGCCTCCGGCCTGCACCTCGTCACCAACACCGGCCTCTACGGGGCGCGGCAGAACGCGTTCATTCCCGCCTACGCCCGTCGGGAGACGGCCGCCCAGCTCGCCGCCCGCTGGATCATCGAGGCGCGCGACGGCATCGCGGCAACGGGCATCCGGCCGGGCTTCATCAAGAGTGGCGTCGACGGCGATCCGAAACTCTCGGCCTTGCACCGCACCCTCATCGCCGCCGCCGCGCGTACGCACGCCGCCACGGGTCTGACGATCGCGGTCCACACCGGCCGCGGGCCGGGACTCGAAGCGCTCGACGTGCTGCGCGAGCACGGCGTCGGGCCGGCCGCCTTCGTCTGGGTGCATGCGCAGGGAGCGCGCGACGACGAGCTCTTCGCCGCCGCCGACCGGGGGGCCTGGTTGTCGTGCGACGGACTCAACCGCCCGACACTGACGCGTCACTTGACGCTGTGCCAGGAGATGAAGCGGCGCGGCCACCTCGGTCGCGTGTTGCTTTCCCACGATGCCGGCTGGTACGACCCGGCGAAGCCCGACGGCGGCCCATTCCGGCCGTACGACCTGCTGTTCACGACCTTTCTGCCGTTGCTGCGGGAGAACGGGTTTTCGGAGGCAGAGATCGACCAGCTTACGATCCGGAATCCCGCGGAGGCGTATGCGGTGCGGGTGCGGTGACTTCGCCGGCAGGCTCTTTTGGACAGGATGGACTGGATGGGCAGGATCGGAGTCAACGGGTCGCCCCACCCCACCCGGAGTCCATCCTGTAGATCCTGTTCATCCTGTCGCCCGCTTGCCTGGTCTGCCGCCGTCCGAAAAGGCGCCGTCACGACCGTTTGTTCACCCCGATGCCCGGCCGGTCCGACAACGTCACTTTCCCGTCCACGATCGTCGCCCCATCGAAGCAGTCATTCGTGATCAGGACGGCGCCGTCGAGGTCGGCCCAGTCGACCAGCGGCGAGAGCTGGGCCGCGGCGGAGATGGCACACGAGGTCTCCGTCATGCAGCCGAGCATCACCTTCAGGCCGAGGGCGCGCGCCACGGTGATCATCCGGTGCGCCTCGCGCAGGCCGGTGCTTTTCATGAGCTTGATATTGATGCCATGAAACACGCCCTGCAGCCGCGCGACGTCCGCCAGTCGCTGCGCGCTCTCGTCGGCGATCAGCGGCAGCGGGCTCCGTTCCCGCAGCCAGGCGGTGTCGTCAACCTGTTCCTTCGGCATCGGTTGCTCGATGAAGAGCACGCCCCGGGTCGCGAGCCACTCGATCATGCGCAGCGCCTCGTCGCGCGTCCGCCAGCCCTGGTTCGCATCAACGGTGATCGGGGTGTCCGTCACCTCGCGGATCGCCTCGATCATCATCCGGTCCGTGTCGCGGCCGAGTTTTACCTTGAGAATACGGTACGCAGCGGCCTCGCGGGTTTTCTGCCGCACGATGTCCGGGGTATCGATGCCGATGGTGAAGGAGGTCACGGGCGCCTTCGCCGGATCGAGGCCCCAGATCCGATGCCAGGGCGCGCCGAGCCTTCGCCCGACCCAGTCGTGGAGCGCGATATCCACCGCCGCCTTGGCCGCGGTGTTGCCCGGCGCGAGGGCGTCAATCGCGGGCAGGATTTCCTCGAGTTGGAAGGGGTCCGGGAAGCGCGCGAGATCCACGCGCCGCAGAAACGCCGCCGCCGTTTCCTGGGTTTCACCGAGGTAGGGCGGCATCGACGCCTCGCCGTAGCCGACGACGCCGTCGTGCTCCACCTCGACCAGCATCACCGGGGTCGTCGTGCGCGAACTGGTCGCGATCGTGAACGCGTGTTTGAGCTCGAGCGTGTAGGGACGGAAATGGAGTTTCATGCCAGCGCGGAAGCGGTCGCGACCGCTCCTCCTGCAATCGAGATTGGCCGCCATGGCAAGGGCGCAGAAACAGCTCCCGATCCCAGCCGCCCGGTTGGATCATGCTCCGGAGTCACTCGTATGAAATCCGATCCGCCGACGGGGCGGCTCAGGGGGCGGCGCCAACAGCGGCTGCAGTTTTCGCCACAGGATCTTCAACGCCTCGTCATGCCCGATCAAGGTCCGGTCGATTTCGGCGAGTCGCTTGAGGACTTCCGCGTCCGTGGCCAACTTTCGGCGCAATCGCACGAATGCCCGCACCACATACACCCCCATGGCGATCGCCTCCGGACTGTTGAGCACGTTGGCCGCCATGATCGCACCATGCTCGGTGAACGCCAGCGGCGGATACTTCGCGTGCTGGCCCCGCTTTAAGGTCGCATTTTGCGACCTTAAAGCCGTCCGTCCGTCCGTCCCCACAACGCCAGCCCGACGGAGCCGGGCGAACTCGCTTTTCGTCAGCGCAAAGACGAAGTCGTCGGGAAATCGCGCCGCGTTGCGTCGAACCTGCTCGTTCAGCCGGCGCGCCGTCACGGCGTAGAGAGCGGCCAGGTCGGCGGCGAGGATGACCCGCTCACCACGTAGCGGAATGATGAACGAAGACACGTTTTCGATCATGGCTCGTCGCGTCGCTGCACGGTGGGTCGTGCGTCGCCTCCCCGGCGACGGTTGCCGTTCATGAGCTTCGCCCCCGCGTGCATTCGCTGACGCCGATTCGGATCGCGCATGCGCATGAAGGAGATTCGCCCGCAAAGCCATGCCGGCCACAACACCCGAACCCGCCGATTCAGGGTAGGAAGGCCTGCGGGTTGGGCGGCCCTCGGCCGTGAAATCAGCTCGCCAGCCGCGCCAGAGCGCGCCACAGGCTGGGGTCCCGTTTTCGCCGAATCGTGAGTCCGCCGCCCTCCACTCCCGACTCCTGCGCTCCGTCCCTCCCCGCGCCTCCCGCCGAAGACGCGCGCTGGTTTGTCGACGAAGTGCAGGCGCACTGCCGGCAGCTGAAATGCTACCTGCGGCGGGCGTATCCATCGGTCAGTGACGTCGACGACGTCATCCAGGAATCCTATCTCCGCGTCTGGAAGGCGCGGGCCATCGAGCCCATACTGTCCGCCCGGGCCTTCCTGGTTCACGTCGCCCGCAACGTCATGATCGACGTGCTGCGGCGGCGGCAGGCCGCGCCCATCGACTCGATGGGGAACCTCGACGACCTGTTCGTCTGCGACGAAGCCCCGGGCGCGGCCGAGAACCTGGCGATGCAGGAGAACATCGAGCAGCTGGCGGCCGCCCTCGACTCCCTCCCGCCGCGCTGCCGCGACATTCTGATCTATTGCAAGCTGGAGGGGCA
>JAEUHA010000418.1 GCA_016793535.1 Opitutaceae bacterium
GAGCGCCAGGGCGGTGGGCGCCAGGTCGATCAGGCTCACGAGCCGCGCTTCGACGCCGCCGGCGGCGACGCCCGGCCCCCGCACGAGCAGCGGCACGTGCAGTCCCTCGACCGTGAGCCACTGTTTTCCCCAGGGCATCGGCCGGCCGTGGTCCGCGAAGAACATCACGAGGGTGTGCTCCAGGACACCCTCCCGCTCCAGCTCCGCGAGGATCGCGCCCACGCGCCGGTCGACCATCTCGACGCTGCGTTGGTACGCGTACCAGTCGCGCCGCATCAGCGGATGGTCCGGATAATTCGCCGGCAGCGCCACCGCCCGCAGCGCCGCCTCATCGAACTGCTCCGGGATGGGAAACGGCCGGTGCGGCTCGGTGATCTGGTATTGCGCGAAGAACGGCTGCCCCGGCCGGCGCTTCCGCCAGTCGGTGCCGTCGTACATTTTCGCCGGGTCGTGGGCAAAATTGTAGTGCGTCTTCGCGCGCGTGATGACGCGGCCGTTGCGCACGGTGCCCGGCGCCGCCGCGTTGGTGACGAACCAGCCGGCTTCGCGCAGGAGCTCCGGCAGGTGTCGGTACGGGGCCGCGAGGGGCTGCGGATTCTCCACGTCGTGCGCCTGCAGGCCCGTCGTGGTCTGGTACGTGCCGAGGATGAACGCCGAGCGGGAGGAACTGCACACGGGCGCCGAGGCATACGCGCGCTCGTAACGCCGGCCCTGCGCGGCAAGGCGGTCCAGGTGCGGGGTCGATACGCCGCGCATCCCGTAGGCCGCGGTGTCGGGTGACATGTCGTCCGCGATGATCCAGACGATGTTCGGCGGCGGCGCGGACGCCGCGCGCGCACCGCTCGCACCGAGCGCGAACCCGACGGCGGAAAACAAGGCGAGACAACGAAGCTTCCCGAGGCACGACATTCGCCGCGATCCGATCCCGGCGGCGCGCCCGTGTAAACGTCGAATCAGTCGGCCCCGGGCGGCGCGAATCTCCTGCGCGCGGGAGGGCACGAACCGCCCTTCCGATTCAAGCGAGCAGGATGCTCGCGCCCCCTTCGCGGGCTGCCGCCCGGCCTTGACGTCGGGTCGCGCCCGCCGTCTTGCTTGGCGCGCCATGGGCACCCCCCGGTCCGACCTGACCCGCCGCCACTTCCTGCAGAACTCCGCCGCGCTCGCGGTCGGCGCGGCCGTCGCCCACACGCTCCCGCCCCTCGCGGCTGCCGGCGCGCCCGGCGACGAATTCGGGGCGAACTGGCGGGACTGCCCGGACCGGGTGTGGCTCGGACCCGAGTTCTGGTCGAACCCGCTCCAGGATTGGCGCGTCGCCGGCGGCCGGGCGGAATGCACGCACGCCGCCGCCGACCGCAACGTCCATGTGCTCACGCGCTCGCTCAGCGAACGCGACGCCGCGTTCACGCTGCGCGTGCGCGTCGGCCGCGCGGACGGCTCCCCGCTCGGGCGGGGTGCCGGCTCGTGCGGATTCCGGATCGGCATTCGCGGACCGCTGCCCGATCCCCGCAACAGCCTCATCTTCGGCCGCGGTCTCGACGCCGGGATGACGGCGGCGGGCGGCCTGTTCATCGGCGCGCTGGCGTCCGCCCGCGCCGGCACGATCGCGCTCGACGGCCCCGAGGCCGAACTGCAGCTGACCGGCACCCCGGCCGGCGCCAATTGCCGGCTCACGCTCACCGTATCCATTCCGGGCGGACGCGAGCTCGGCCAGGTGACGCAGGAGTTCCCGCGCGAGCGCTGCCACGGCGGGCTCGCCCTGGTGAACAATTTCACCGACCCCGCCGCCACCACCACCGGGGCGAAGGCCAAGGCGAAGGCACCCGGCAAGAAGGCCGCGAGCGCCGGCGCCGCCGGACTCGGGGCGTTCTGGTTCGCGGACTGGCGCATCGGCGGACCCAAGGTCGACGCCCACCCGGAGCGCACGTTCGGCCCGTTGTTGTTTTCCCACTACACGCTGTCGGGCCGGATCATGAAACTGACCGCGCAGCTGCCGCCGCTCGGCGCGGGCGATGCGAAACAGGTGCGGCTGCAGCTCCGCACCGGCTCCGACTGGCAGACGGTCGCCGAGGCGCCGATTCACGCCGAGGCCCGCTGTGCGACGTTCCGGATCGCGGATTGGGACGACACGCGCGACACGCCCTACCGCCTCGCGTACGCCCTCGCCTTCCGCGGTGGCCGCACGGAGGAGCATCATTGGTCCGGCACCATTCGCCGCGATCCGAAGGACGCGCCGGTCATCAGCGTCGCCGACGTCTCCTGCAACATCCACGAGGCCTTTCCCAACACGCACTACCTCGCGAGCGTCACCCGGCTGAACCCCGACCTGCTTGCGTTCACCGGCGACCAGTTCTACGAAAGCAGCGGCGGCTACGGCATCATCCGCACGCCCACGGACCTCGCGATCATCGACTACCTGCGCAAGTGGTACCTGCACGGCTGGACCTGGCGCGAGCTGATGCGCGACCGGCCGAGCGTTTCGCTGCCGGACGATCACGACGTCTACCAGGGCAACATCTGGGGCGAGGGCGGCGCGGCGCAGGGCGCGACGCAGGAAGCCGGCGGCTATGCGATGGCACCCGAATGGGTGAATGTCGTCTACCGCACGCAGACGGCGCACCATCCCGACCCCTACGACCCGACGCCGAGCAAGCGCGGCATCCTCCAGTACTACGGCGGCTTCACCTACGGCCGCGTGAGTTTCGCGGTGCTCGCGGACCGGCAGTACAAGTCCGGTCCCGGCGGCAAAGTCCCACCGACCGGCGGCCGCGCCGACCACGAGACGAATCCCAACTTCGACCCGAAGACCTCCGACCTGCCCGGCCTCGCGCTGCTGGGCGACCGGCAGGAGCAGTTCCTCCGCGAGTGGGTGCGCGACTGGCGCGGCGCGGAGATGAAGGTGGTGATTTCGCAGACGATCTTTTCGTCGTTCCCCACCACGCACGGCCGCGAAGCGATGGTCCTGCGCGCCGACTACGACACCAACGGATGGCCGCAGACCGCACGCAACCGCGCGGTGCGCGAGATGCGCAAGGCATTCGCGTTCCATGTCGCGGGCGACCAGCACATCCCCGGCGTCGTGCAGTACGGCGTCGACGCCCACCGCGACGGACCCGTGGCGTTCGCCGGTCCGGCCGTGAACGTCGGTTACCCGCGCTGGTTCAAACCCGAGACCGCGCCGTGGATGAAGCCGAAGCAGCCGGGACTCACCGGCGATTTCACCGACAGCTTCGGTCATCCGATGACGGTGCTCGCGGTCAAGAACGCCGCCGACACACCGCGGACCGGCGACGTGTTGCGCTTCCTCGACGACAAGGCCTCCGGCATCGGCATTGTCCGGTTCGACAAGCCCCGGCGGAAAATCGTGATCGAGTGCTGGCCGCTGCTCGCGGACGTGACGCAGCGCAGCACGCAGTTCCCGGGCTGGCCGCTCGAGATCGACGTGCGCGACAACTACGCCCGCCAGCCCAGCGCGTTCCTGCCGGCCCTGGAAATCAGCGGCGTCAGCCAGCCATTGATCGAGGTGACCCATGAAGCCTCGGGTGAACTCGTGTACCTCCTGCGCGTGGTCGCGCCGGTCTTCCGTCCGCCGGTGTTCGCGGACGGTTATCACGTCGTGAGGATCTCCGATCCCGACACCGGCAAGTCCGCGTCCCTGCGTCTCCAACCCGCAACTACGCACGGCGCGCCGATGGCCGTGCAACTGTGAGGCGGATCTCCCGCCGGCGCGGGCGCCGCCATTCTCTTTTTCCATGCAAATGAACCTCTCCGGACAAACCGTCGCCGTGCTCGGCGCGGCGAAAGGCATTGGTCGCGCGATTGCGGAAGGCTTCCTGGCCGAAGGCTGCCGCGTGCTGGGCTTCGATCGGGAGCCGCATCCGGTGCCGCTGCGCACGCCGGGCGACATCCATAGCGGCGACGCCACGTCGTATGCGGCGGTGCAGGCCTTCGCGGCGGCCTGCGGCGACGTCGACCACGTGGTGTTTTCCGTGGGCGCAGGCTCCGGCAAGTTCGGCTTCCCGTTCTGGAACCTCGAACCCGCCGACTGGGCGCGGGTGCTCGACATCAATCTCGTGGCCGCCGTGAACGCGGCCCACGCCTTCGCCCCCGCGATGGCGCAGCGGCGGCGGGGCAGCCTGTTGTTCATCACCTCCGTCGCCGGCCAGGTCGGCTCGCCGACGGATCCCCCGTACAGCGCGGCGAAGGCCGGCCTGATCAACTTCATGCAGTGCGCCGCGCGCGACCTGGCCCCCTTCGGCGTGCGCTCGAATGCGCTCGCCCCCGGCATGGTGCGCACCGACCTCAACGAATCGGTGTGGGCCGCCGGTCAGCGCCGGTTGCCGGAGTCACAGCGCCAGGACTACACGACCTGGGCGGAGGAGAAGATCCGCAAGATTTCCCCGCTCGGCCGCTGGCAGACCCCGGCGGAGTTTGCCGCCATGGCGGTCTTCCTGGCGTCGGAGCATGCGAACAACATCACCGGGCAGACGCTGAACATCGACGGCGGGCAGGTCATGCACGCATAGCGGAG
>JAEUHA010000072.1 GCA_016793535.1 Opitutaceae bacterium
GGTTGCGGTTGCGGAACGCGTGGCTGACGCGATTCCAGTTGACCGCTGCATCATAGGACCAGTTCTGGGAGAAGTTACCCTTGATGCCGGCGATCGCGCGCAGGGTCGTCGCCTGATTGGCGTAGATGCGCGGGAACTGCAGGAAGCGGTTGCGGGCCGTGACGTCGATGTTGAACGGATTGAACGGGTGGCTGGCGACGACCAGACCGGTGACCGGCTGCGCATTGAGGACGGATTCGGTCTCAGACACCGAATACATGAAATCCGCAAACAGCGTCGTCGACGGATTCAGTTTGTGCTCGACCATAGAGGTGAAGCTGCGCCGTTCCGCGGACGCGATGAGCGTCGGGTAGGCCGAGAGATCTTGCACCTGCGAGGCCGTGGTCTGATCGACCGGGCCGCTGTAGATCCCCTGCGCCACCGCCTGCGCGGGCGTCAGATCGACATTCTGCGGGGGAGCATTGAGGCTCGGATTGAGGATGTAGAACTGCTGGTTGCCGCCGGCCGTGAAGTCGATCACGCCCGCGAAGCTGGGCGTGCGGTAGAGGCCGGTCGAGAAAGCGCGGTCCTTCTGGATCAGCGGATCGGCGCGCTTCCACTCGGTCGAAATCGTGACGCTCGTGTTGCCCGAGGTGGAACCGGCAACTGCGTAGAAGTTGCGATTCGACCAGTGCTCCTTGTTGGAGCTCATCGAGAACATGCCACCGACCTCGGCACCCGAGTAGTTGGACTTTAGTATGATGTTCACGACGCCCGACACGGCATCGGAGCCATATGTGGCCGAGGCACCGTCGGAGAGGATTTCAACGCGCTCGATCGCCGCCAGCGGGATGGCGCTGACGTCGACGAAGGCGAGACCACCCGTCGCGGCCACCGGCGAGACCGGAGCACGCCGGCCGTTGATCAGCACCAACGTGGAACGGTTGCGCAGCGCGATGCCGGAGCCACCGTTGGTGTCGCCGGAGTTGATGTTCGCCACTTCGGCGCCGGCATTGTTCGACCCGTAGAACTGGGGCTGAGCCTTGCGCAGGACATCAAGGAGATCGGTGGTGACGCCGGTCCTTTCGATTTCCGGGGTCCCGATCACGGTGACCGGAACCGCGGGCGAGCCGGCGGCAATCGGGATGAGCGAGCCCGTCACGACAAACTTCTCCAGCGTGACCTTTTCCTCGATTTGAACCGTAGGTGCAGCGGCAGCGCGCATCACCGGCGTAGAAACAGCGCCGGCGCCCAGAATCAGGGCAAGAACGGCAGTAAACTTCCGCGAGCGGATGTTCATAGCTTAAGTGTAGTGTAGGTTGTGTAGTACCAGCGGCTGCGACTCACGTCCCAACCCCCGGTTGGTCCAAGAAGCTAACTATGTGTCATAACTCAAGGCAAATAAGGCTCGCGCCATCGCGGCACAGAACCTGCATGCTACCGCCGCCGCTTGCGTTTTGGGGCGCGGTGCGCCGTGTTCTTGCCCCGCGATGAAAGAACTCCCGGCCATCGTCGCGGCCCTCCTCGCGCCTGAAACCCCGCCGTCGGTCCTCGCCACCCTGGTGACCGTCCAGGGATCCTCCTACCGTCGGCCGGGCGCACGACTGCTCTTTACCGCCAACGGGATACGCATCGGCTCCATTAGCGGGGGCTGCCTGGAGGAGGACGTTCTCGTTCGCGCCCGGCGCGTTCTCGAGACCGGCCAGGCCGAAACGGTCGTCTACGACACCACCTCGGAAAACGACCTGGTCTGGGGCGTCGGGCTGGGCTGTCACGGGGTCGTCCGGGTCCTGCTGGAAAAAATCGTTTCCACCCCGGGTTGGGCCCGCGTTTTGGCGGCCAACACCGCCCGGCGGCGGCCCACGGCCCTCACCGTCGTCCATGGCGGGGCCGAGGTCGCGCAATGGGGCACACGCCTCGCGGCGCCGGGTGATTGCGCCGATCCGGAGGCGCTTTTTCTCGACGAAATTGCGCCGCCGACCGCGCTGGTGATTTTCGGCGCGGGCGACGACGCGCAACCGCTGGCCCGGCTCGCCCACGAACTCGGCTGGGAGGTCACGATCGCGGACCCACGCGCGGCGTTTGCCCAGGCGGCACGCTTCCCGACCGCCCACCGGTGCGTGGTCGCGCCCGCCGACCGGCTGGTCGCAGCCGTCAATCCCGGGCCCGATGTCCTCGCCGTGGTGATGACGCATCACTACGTCCACGACGTCCCGTTGTTGCGTGAGCTCCTGACGCGCCC
>JAEUHA010000467.1 GCA_016793535.1 Opitutaceae bacterium
GCGGGTCTTGTCGAATCCCGCCAGCACATAAAGCGACAGGCTCGCCAGCTCGAGCGCCAGGAACGCGAGCAGGAGCTGCTGCGCCGCCGCCATCAGGGTGAAACCCGACGTGGCGAAAAGGATGATGGCCACGTATTCCGCCGGCTGGCGCACCCGCGCCACGCCGGGCAGGGTCAGGAGCGTCAGCGCCGCCAGGACGGTCACGCCCAGCCGTGCCACCAGCGTCAGCGCGTCGAGCACCAGCACGCCGCCAAAGGCCGGGCCGTTCACTCCCGGGTGCAGCGCGCACCAGGCGGCGGCGGCGAGCGCAATCAGCCCTAGCGTGACCGCCGTCTGCAGGCGGCGCGCGAGGTCCTGACGGCGGCCGGCGACGAGATCGACGCCCAGCACCACCAGCGCGCCGAGCACCAGCGCGACCTCGGGCTGCAGCGCGAGGAAAAGTTCGTGGTAGTTCGGCGTCATGGCGTGCCTCCCTTCAGCACCGCCTGCATGAGCGGTGATTGCAGCGCGGGCGTGATCCATTGCAGGAGCACGTCGGGTTTCAGGCCGACATACACCGTCGCCGTCAACAGCAGGATCGTGCCCGCCCGCTCCGGCCACGTGATCGGCTCGCAGTGCAGCGGCGTGGTGGGCGTGGCGGGCCCCGACTTGTCCGTGGTGCCGAAGAACGACACCTGGATCGCCCGCAGCGTGAACGCCGCCGCGACCAGGACGCCGCCCGCCGCAAACAGGGCCCAGAGCGGCGATGTCTTCCACGTGCCGATCAGGATCGTGAGCTCGGCGGGGAAGCCGCTGAAGCCCGGCATGCCCATCGAGGCGAGGCCGGCGAGCACGAAGGTCAGCGCGGCAAACGGCAGCCGCCGGTGCAGCGGCATCGCGCGCAGGTCGGCCATCCGGCGCGTGTGCGTGCGCTCGTAGACCATCCGGCCGACGACGGCGAACAGGAGCCCGGCGATCACACCGTGGGAGAACATCTGCAGGACCGCGCCACTGACCGCCTGTTGATTGGCCGCGGCGAGTCCGAGCAGGACGAAGCCCATGTGGCTCACGCTCGAGTAGCCGATGACGAACTTGAAGTCGTCCTGCATCAGCGCGATCAGTCCCGCGTAGATGATGCCGATGATCGAAAGCCAGGCGATCGTCGGCTGCCAGAATTCAAACCCCGTCGGAAACATCGGCATCGCCACCCGCAGGCAGCCGTACGCGCCGAGCTTCATCACCACGCCCGCCAGCAGCATCGACGCGGCCGTCGGCGCCGCCACGTGGCCGGTCGGTGCCCAGGTGTGGAACGGGAACAGGCCGGCGAGAATCGCGAAACCAAGGAACACGAGCGCGAACAGCGCGACCTGCTCGTGGTGGGAAAACTGCGTCGCGGCCCGCACGAGATCGGCCAGCGCAAAGCTCTTGCCGCCGCCGAGCGCATACGCCCACAGCAACCCCGCGAGCACCAGTGCGCTGCCGGCGAACGAATAGAGCACCAGCTTCATCGCGCCGTATTCGCGATTCGTCGAACCCCAGTTCGCGATCAGGAAATACTTCGGCACGATCGCGATCTCGTAGAAGACGAAGAGCAGGAACGCATCCGCGCTCAAAAACACTCCGTACACCCCGCCGATCAGTGCGAGGTAGAGCGCGAAGAACTCGCCGGCCCGCTCCTCGATGTTCCATGAGAACAGCACGCCCGAGGTCGCGGCCAGGCCGGTCAGCACGAGCAGCGTGAGGCTGATGCCGTCCGCCGCGAGGTGGTACCGGATGCCCAGCGCGCCGATCCACGGCAGGTCGACGATCGTCTGCAGGCCGGGTCCGGCCACGAAGCCGGCCGCGGCCACCAGCGTCGCGGCGAAGCCTCCGGCGGCGGTCACGAGCGCCACCAGCCGGGCCGCCGCCGCCGAGCGCGCGCCGGCGACCAGCGCAAGCAGCGCGCCGGCAAACGAGAGATAGATGGTCCAGGGCAGCGCGTTCATGCGTGGACGACCGGGTTGAGGGTCCCGTGGCTCATGGCAGGACGAGGTGGCCCGCCCAGGCGGTGACCAGCGGGTTGAAGAGTTGGGTCAGCAGGTGCGGCAGGAGACCCAGGATGAACATGAGCGCGATCAAGGGAATCAGCGGCGCATACTCGACGCCCCGCAGGTCGGAGAAGTCTCCGGCTGCAGCCCCCGCCCGCGGACCGTGAAACACCCGCTGCCAGAACGTCAGCAGGAACAGCGCGGTCGCCAGCAGGCCGAGGCAGGCCACCGCCGCCGCCCACGGCGCGAGGCCGAAGACGCCGCGGAAGATCAGGAACTCGCCGACGAATCCGTTGAGTCCGGGCAGGCCGAGCGACGAGAATAGCGCCACGCCGCACAGGCCCGCGAAGATCGGCGCCGCGGCCCGCACGCCGCCGAAATCGTGGAGTCCGCGCCGCCCGCCCGACCGGGCCTCGAGGAGGCCGACGCAATGAAAAAGGGCCGCCGCGGAAAGCCCGTGGTTGAACAGCTGCAGCAACGTGCCGCTCAGCGCGGCCACCGCGGCGTCGTTCACCGGTTTCGCGCCGCCGGTCGCACTCGCGATCGCGAACAGGGCGAGGAGGCAGTAGCTCAGGTGGTTGAGGGAAGAATACGCCACCATCCGCTTGAGGTCGGTCTGGCGCATCGCCGCAAACGCGCCGAGCACCACGCCCGCGAGCGCGAGCCAGAGCAGCACCGGCGCAGCCTGGTGCAGGGGCGCCGGACAGATCGGCCACAGGATCCGCAGGAAACCGTAGACGCCCATCTTCGACATCACACCGGTGAGGAACATCGACGCGCCGACCGGCGCCTCCGCGTACGCGGGCGGCAGCCAGGTGTGGAAGGGCCAGAGCGGCACCTTGACGGCGAGTCCCAGCAGCACGCCGAGGAACACCGCCTGCGGCCACCACCCGCCGGTGGCGGCGAGTTTCCGGCCGAGCGTGCCGTCCGCCCCGAGCTGGGCGAGCTGCCCGAAGTCCATCGTGCCCGTCGCAACGTACAGCGCCGCAAAACCCATCAGCATGAACGCGCTGCCGCCGATCGTGTACACGACAAACTGATACGCGGCGCGCGTCGCGCCCGGTCCGCCCCAAAGCTTGATCAGGAAGAACGCGGGCACGAGGCTCAGCTCCCAGAAGACGAACCAGTGGAAGAAATCCTGCGCCAGGAAAACGCCGAGCGCCGCGCCCTGCAGCGCGAGGAACAGCGCGCTGAAGAGTCGCGTCGAGCGTTCCAGCCGCCACGACGCCAGCAGCGCCGCCGGCGTGACCAGCCCCGTCAGCAGCACCAGCACGAGGCTGAGGCCGTCGAGGCCGAGGTGATAATGGACGTTCAGCGCCGTGATCCACGGCTGCCGCTCGACGAACTGGAGCGAC
The DNA here is from genome assembly GCA_016793535.1 of Opitutaceae bacterium. Lineage (GTDB taxonomy): Bacteria > Verrucomicrobiota > Verrucomicrobiia > Opitutales > Opitutaceae > ER46. The sequence goes on from JAEUHA010000467.1 coordinate 3,362, forward strand.
GTGCGCGCGGGATCGAAGGCCGCCAGCAGGACGGCGGAAAGGGCCAGCGTCGAAAGACTGAAGCCGAGGGCGATGAGCCGCGACGTGCGCGGACTGCCCCGCCGCAGCACGGCGAGCAGCGCGGCCCCGATCCAGGGCGTGAACACGAGCAGGGAAAGCAGGGGCAGTGATTTCACCGGCCACCTCCCATCACCACCGCCAGCACCAGCAGCACGAAGCCCAGGGCCACGAACCGCAGGTAACCGTGCGCATCGCCGGTCTGGGCACGCGAATAGGTCTGTCCGCTGGCCCGCAGCCGCTCGCTGCCGGCGTCGAATCCGCCGTTCAACACATCTTCGTCAACCTCGCGATTTACCACGCCGGCGAACTCACCCAGCCGCGAAAGGAACCGGATGGCGCCGTCGAGGACGTAGCGGTCCAGGACGTCCGCACACGTTGCCGTCGCCGCACTGAGCCGGCCGGCCGTGGCGGCGTAGAGTTCGTCGAAGCCGAGCCGGGCGGCGAGCGCGGCGATGACACCGGGGGCTTTCGCCGCCAGCGGATCGGGCGCGGTCGCGGTGGCCCGGGTGCGCCGGCCATAGATCGCCCAGCCCGCGCCGATGCCGACCGCCACCAGGACAATCGAGGTCACCATCAGGCCGGCGCCGCCGGCGTCAGCCTTGAAGGACGGGTCCAGCGTGCGCTGCAGCCAGGGCCAGTACGGCGTGCCGAGGAAACCGAGCAGGATCGCGCACGCCGCGAGCAGGAGCAGCGGGAGCGTCATCGTGGCGGAGTTCTCGTGCGCGTGCGCCGCCTCCTCGCTGCGGGCCTGGCCAAAAAACGCCTCGGCCACCAGACGCGTCATGTAGAAGGCCGTCAGCACCACGGCCGCGAGGCCGGCATAGAAGGGCAGGTGGGACACGCCCCAGCCGTGCGCGGCGTGCAGGATCGCCTCCTTGCTCCAGAAGCCGGAGAAGAGGAACGGCACGCCGGCGAGGGCCATCATGCCGATCGCGAAGGTGAGGAAGGTCACCTTCATGGGCCCGCGCAGGCCGCCGAGCCGCCGGATGTCCTGCTCGTGGTGCGCCGCATGGATGACCGAGCCGGCGCCGAGGAAGAGCAGCGCCTTGAAGAACGCGTGGGTCAGCAGGTGGAAGATCGCCGCGACCCACGAGCCGACGCCGAGCGCGAGCATCATGTAGCCGAGCTGCGAGACGGTGGAGAACGCGAGGACGCGCTTGATGTCGTTCTGCGCGACGGCGATCAGCGCGCCGAGCAGCGCGGTGATCGCACCGATGGCAGCGACGACGCTCAGGGCGTGCAGCGGGGCTCCGGTCAGCGCCTGGTCGGCCGCCATCAGCGGGAAGACGCGCGCAATGAGAAAGACGCCGGCCGCCACCATCGTGGCCGCGTGGATCAGGGCCGACACCGGCGTCGGACCCGCCATCGCGTCCGGCAGCCAGACGAAGAGCGGAATCTGAGCCGACTTTCCGGTCGCGCCGCCGAAGAGCAGCAGCGCGATTCC
>JAEUHA010000478.1 GCA_016793535.1 Opitutaceae bacterium
CTGGCTGGCCGGCTGCGCGGTGATGACGGGTGCCGGCACGGCGACGACGAGATTCGCCGGCTGGCTCGTGACGCTGCCGGCAGGGTTGGTGGCGACGAGGGTGTAGACACCGGCGTCGGCGCCCTGGACGCTGGCGAACGAAAGCGTGGCCGTCGTCGCGCCGGGCACCGCGAGCCCGTTCTTGCGCCACTGGAACGTAGCCGGAACATCGCTGGCGACGTTCGCCGTCAGGACCGCGGCAGTACCAGCGGTCAGTTGGAGACCCTGGGGTTGGGACTGGAACGATGGCGCGAAGACGCTGCGGCGGATTTTATGGTTATGGGCGTCGCAGACGTAGAGGTTGCCGGCGGCGTCGACGGCGATGCCCATGGGACCATCGAAACGCACCTGATCGCCGCGGCCGTCTGCCGATCCGCGCACGCGGGGCGCTCCGGCGATGGTCGTCACGACTCCCGCCGGGGTGATGCGCCGCAGCGCGGCATTGCCGAAGTCCGTGACGAAGAGGTTACCGGCGGCGTCGACGCAGATGCCGCGCGGATTGTCGAAGCGCGCGGCGTCGCCCGTGCCGTCCGCGAACGGGGGATGGGACTGATTTCCCGCCACCGTGCTCACGACTCCGGCCGGCGTGATCCGGCGGATCAAGTCGTTGCCCGTGTCGGCGACAAAGAGGTTGCCGCTGGTGTCGAGGGCCAGCCCGAAGGGAATACTGAAGCGCGCGACGCCGCCGGGTCCGTTGACCGCCGCCTCGACCCCCGGGGACCCAGCCAGGGTGGTGACGAAGCCGTTAATGTCGATCCGGCGGATCGTGCTGTTGCCGGTGTCGGCGACAAAGATGTTGCCGGAGGCGTCGACGGCGAGGCCGTTTGGAAAATTGAAGCGCGCCTCCTCGCGGGGGCCGTCGGCGCTGCCCGGAGTGCCGGCGAGCCCGGCGATCGTCGTGACCTGTCCGTTGGCGGAAATGCGGCGGATGGCGTGACTGACCCGGTCGGCGACGTAGAGATTCCCCGCGCGGTCGAGGGCCAGTCCGCTGGGCGCCTTGAACTTTGCGGTGGCCAGCGGGCCGTCCTCGCTGCCGCCGGCGGGAAAGAATCCCGTGTGCGTTGAGACCTCGCCGGCCGGGGTGATCCGGCGGATGGCGTTGTTCAGGAGATCGGAGACGAAGACGTGGCCGTCGGGCGCGACGGCGAGAAAGAAGGGCAGGTGAAACGTCGCCGTGGCGCCGGGGCCGTTGGTCGCGCCCGAAACGCCGGTGCCGGCGAGGGTGAGGATGGCGCGGGCGGGATCGACGGGGGGAGGAGGCGGGGCGTCGGCGGCGCGGAGGCCGGGCGCGAGCGCGAGGAGCAGGGCGAGGGAGGCGGCAAGGGAGGAGTTCATGACTTCGTTCTCAGGCGGCTGCGGACGGAAGTTTCGGCGCCGGGAGTACTTTTTTCGCGTTGGGCGACGGCCTCGGGGCGGCAGCACGTGCGCCCGTCCCGGGAGCGAGCGAAGCCGGCGGGCCTACGGTAGCTCGTAAAGCTCGACCAGGGCTTCCCCGGTGCCGCCGTTGCGGCCGCGCACCTGCGCGGTATAGGCGCCGGGCGGGAGCGTGACGATCAGCGCGGCATCGGCGCTGCCCGGCGTGAGTCCGAACGCGCCGACGGCCGCGAATTGCGGGGCCAGTTCCACGGCCCAGTTGTCGTTCTCGGCCAGCTTCGTGGTGCCAGCGAAAACCTCGAGCACCGGATCGACCAGCGGCGCGTCGACGCCGAAGCCGGTCAGCCCGGGCCCGACGGCCCGGATGAGCAGCCGGCGCGAGCCCGAGCCCGCGAGGCCGAAGCCGGCGATCAGGATGCTGTCGCCGATCCCGACATGGTTGCGGGCGGAGACGTTGGCCAGCCGGGCACGGTCGGAGCCGCCGAGATCATAGGCCTCGAGCAGGATCACCCCGGCCTGGCCACCGCGGGCCAGGATCGAGACGGTGTGTTCGAGCTCCCGCCGGAGCGCGGCGTCGCGGCTGCCGAGGGGCAGCGGGAACGCGCCCGCCGCGGCGAAGCTGCCGGCAAGCTCGCCCGGCCAGTCCTCGTTGGCGAGCAGCAGTCGGGTGTCGCGATAAACCTCGAGCCGGGGATCCGACATCGCACGGGCAAGGCCGAAGCCGGCCAGGCCCGGGCCCACGGCGCGGACGAGCAGGTCGCGCGAGCCCCCTGTGACGCCGAGACCGACGATCACGTTCTGCCCGGCGGAGAGGCCGGTGCGGATGGAGAGATTCGACAAGCGGGCCGTGGGCGCGGGCGGACGGATGTCGACGGCCGGCGGCGCGGGCGGGGTGGTTGAGACGGGCGGGGTGGTCGGCGCCGGCGGGGTAGAAGCGGCCGGCGGCGTGGTCGCGGCGGGCGCCGCGGTGACCTTCACGCGGGCCTTCGCGGTGAAGGCTTCGCCAGCGACGTTGGCGAACCGGGCGAAGTAGAGCCCGGAGTCCGCTTCCTGCACGCGAGGCAGCATCAGCGTTGCCTGGGTGGCGCCGCTGACGGGGTCACCGTCCTTGAACCACTGCACGGTCAGCGGCCCGGTGCCGGAACTGGCTGCCGCGAGGGTGACGGTCGTCCCGGCGAGGACCGACGTATTGGCGGGATGCTGCGTGATCGTCGGGGCGACCACGCCGGGAATCGGCGTCACCGTGAGCTGGACGCGGGCGCTGGCGACCGTGCCGGCGGGATTGCTGACGATGAACTGGTAGGTGCCGCTCGATTCCAGCCGGGCCGACTCGGAACGGATCGAGTTGCCCAGGGGCGTGGCGTGGGGACCGACCTGACCCGTCGAAAAGACTACGTCGTCCTTGATCCACGTGACCGACGTGGACGGGCTGTCGCTGACATAGCGCGCCGAGATGACAAATGCGGATCCGGAGGGCACGGTGACGCTGGCGGGCTGCTCGACGAAAACGGGCGCGACAATGCTCCGGCGGATGCCGTGCCCCAGAATTTCCGCGACGTAAAGATTGCCGCGGGAGTCGGTGGCGATGCCGGCGGGGCGATCGAATTCGGCCTGGATCCCCAGCCCGTCCGTGGTGCGGTCGGCATCCCGGCGCCCGGCGACCGTCGTCACCACGCCCTGCGGCGAGCACTTGCGGATGACATCCAGGCCGTAGTCGGAGATGAAGAGATTTCCCGCCGCATCGGCGGCAATGCCCATGGGGATGCCGAACCGCGCCTGGTTGCCCATGCCGTCGACGTGGCCGGTCTGGTCGGGCATGCCGGCGAGGGTGGAGACTTCTCCTGCGAGTGTGATGCAACGGATCACTCCGGCGTCCTGATCGACCAGATAAAGCCGTCCGTCGGGCGCGAACGTGAGGTCGGCTGGCTCCATGAAACGCGCGGCGGCGCCGACGCCATCGCGGTGGCCAAACTCACCGTTGCCCGCGAGCGTCGTGACTTCGCCCGTGGGAGAGATCCGGCGGACGCGGCGGTTGAACAGGTCGCAGACGTAGACATTGCCCGCCGCATCCACGTCGAGCCCCCTGGGGGCGGCGAAGCGGGCGGCGCCGCCGGTGCCGTCGGCGAAACCACTCGTCCCCGGCTGGCCGGCGAGCGTGGTCACTGTGCCCAGCGGGGAGATCTTGCGGATGGCGTGGTCGGACGAGACGTAGAGGTTGCCGCTGCTGTCGATGGCGATGCCGTCGACGCGGCCGAAGCGCGCCTGGCTGCCCTGGCCGTTGGCGCTGCCGCTCTGGCCCGCGGCGCCGGCGAAGGTCGAGACCACGCCCGCCGGCGTGACGCGGCGGATGACCTGGTTGCGGGAGTCCGCGACGAAGACGGTGCCGTCGGCCGCGACGACCACCGCCCGCGGTTCGCGGAACGCTGCGGCGCGCCCGTCGCCATCGCTGCTCCCCGCAGACCCGCTGCCGGCCAGGGTGATGAAATGCCGGGGCGCGGCGTATTGGGGCAGGCCGGCATCGGCGGCCAACGCCAGTCGAATCCCGGCGGAAAACAGGCCGATCAGTAGCGGGAGCGGACGGAGGAGGCGGGCGGAGAGGGAGTGCATACCTCCCTGCTCAGGAAACGCCCGGCGGAAGTTTCACGCTTCCGGCGGACGCACGGCACCTGCGGCGCGCCGCGAATCGAAACGACCGCCCCCCGCCGCCGCATCCCACCGGGCGAGTGTCGCTCAGCCCAACGCCAGCGCAATCACCCCCGCCGCCATCGCCACCGCCGCCCAGATCCGGCGGCGTCCGTCCGCCTCCTTGAGATAGCGCGCGCCGAGGAAAGCGCCGATCACGATGCTCACCTCCCGCGCGGGCGCGATGTAGCTCACCGGCGTCACGGCCATCGCGGTCAGCACCAGCACGTAGGCCGTGGGCGAGAACAGCGCCATGCCGAAGATGTACTTCTTGTGCTCCCGCCAGTGCCGCGCGATCTCGTCCCGCCGCCGCAGGGCTTGCGGCGTCACCAGCGCGAGCACGACGAACGCCGTGCCGCCATCGTAGACGACCGGTGGGATGTCCCGGACATGCACGCCCTGCTGGTCCCACAGGGTGTACGCGGCGATGAAGCCGCCGATCCCGAGGCCGTAGCGCATCGCCACACGCAGGTGCCCGTGCGTGTCATGAAACAGACGCGTGCCATCGGTCAGGAAGAACACCGCGAGGATGATCACCGCGCCGCCGATGAGCGCGAGCGGTGTCGGCCGTTCGCCGAGCAGCGCGATCGCGCCCAGCGTGGACAGCAGCGGCCCGGTGCCGCGCGCGAGCGGGTAGATGAGCGAGAAATCTCCCGTGCGATAGCCGCGCTGCAGCAGCAGCGAGTAGCAGGTTTTCAACCCTCCGCTGCCCGCGATCCACGCCGCGTCCGTCCACGAAATCACCGGGTGATAGAGCAGCCAGTATCCGAGCAGCACGGGCACGTACAGCGAGCAGATCACCACGCCTACGACCCACACGAACGGCAGCCCGCCGCCGGCGCGTTTCGCGCAGAGGTTCCACGTCGCGTGCAGGAATGCCGCGATGAGGACGAGCGTGAGGGCGAAGGCGTCCGCGCTCCCAGGGGACGAATTACCCCGGTCCCTACTTCCGCGCGTCCTTCGCCGGCGGCTTCACGTAGGTGTCGAGCCACTGCTCCGACTCCCACAGCGTGTGCAGCACGCTTTCACGGCCGCGGTAGCCGTGCGATTCGTGCGGCAGCATGACGAGCCGCGTGGTGGCGCCGTGGCCCTTGAGTGCATTGTAGAAACGTTCGCTCTGGATCGGGAACGTGCCGGCGTTGTTGTCCGCGGCGCCGTGGATCAGGAGCAGCGGATCCTTGACCTTGTGCGCGTGGTTGAACGGCGACATCGCCGCGTAGATCTCGGGTGCCTGCCAGAGCGTGCGTTCCTCGGCCTGGAAGCCGAACGGGGTCAGCGTGCGGTTGTACGCGCCGCTGCGCGCGATGCCGGCGCGGAAGAGATCCGAATGCGCGAGCAGGTTCGCGGTCATGAAGCCGCCGTAGCTGTGGCCGGCGACGGCGACGCGCTTCGGATCCGTGACGCCGCGGCGGACGACCTCGTCGATCGCGGCCTTCGCGCTCGCCACGAGCTGGGCGATGTAGGTGTCGTTGGGTTCCTTCGTGCCCTCGCCGATGATCGGCATCGCGGGGTCGTCGAGCACGGCGTAGCCGGCGAGCAGGAACGGCAGCGGACCGAGCGGACTCACGCGGATGAAGCGGTACGGCGACTCGCGCACCTGGCTGGCGGCGGAGGCGTCCTTGAATTCACGCGGGTAGGCCCACAGCAGCGTGGGCAGCGGGCCGGCGTCGGGGGTGTAACCAGGCGGCAGATACAGCGTGCCGGAGAGCGCGACGCCGTCCGCCCGCCGGTACGTGATCAGCTCCTTCTTCACCGCGGCGAACTGCGGGTACGGGTTGGGAAAACGCGTGATCGGGCGCAGCGCGCGCGCCTCGTCGGTCTCGCCCAGCGTGCGCACGAAATAATTGGCGGGCTCGGTGACGGATTCGCGCTGGGTGAGCGCGCGCGTGCGGCTCGCGTCGATGAAGGCGACGAAGCTCTCGTAGTACGGAGCAGCCGAGCGCCAGAGCCGGCGCGCGGTCTTCGTCGTCAGGTCGTATTCGTCCAGGAACGGCCGGTCGCCCTCGGGCGAGGCGCCGAGCCCGTCGAGAAAGATCTTGGTGCGGTCGGCGCTGAGCAGCATGACATAGCGGCCGTGGCGGTTGCGCGTGAGCACGGGCGTGCCGGGGTTGGAGTAGCGGTCCTCGGACGAGCGGTCGAAGAGCAGCGCGGGAGCGGCGCCGGGCTCGCCGGGCGCCACGAGCCAGGTGCGGGTCCGGCGGGTCTTCCACCATGACTCGGTGACCAGCGCATGCCGGTCGTCGCCCCAGGTGATGCCATAGGTGCGCAGCGCGAATTTCTGCTGCGAAACCGGTGCGCCGGTGAACGGGGCGGCATGGGTGAACCACTCGTCGCGCAGCGGCGCCTCGCGGCCGGCATCGCCGCTGTCGAGCGCCTGGACCCAGCTCAGCGTCGCGGGCGCGTCGGCCCGCCAGGTCACGCCGCGTGGACCGGTGCGGACGGAGCCGGTCGGGATCGGGATGTTCTCCGCGAGCGGCAGGTCCGCGACCGTGTGCACCAGCCGGCCGGTGCGGTCGTGCACCGTGACCTGCTGGGGAAAGCGGTCGAGCGGCACGAGGTACGAGTACGGCCGCGTCCAGCGCGTCACGAGGAGGTATTGACCATCCGGAGACGGCGACGCGTTGCCGATCAGGCCGCGCAGGCCGAGCGGCGTGATCTGGCCGTCGACGGTCACGAGCGCGAGCTCGGAGGTGGCGAAGTGTTCGAAGACCGTCTCGTCATGCGGGCTCGTCAGCATGTCCGCGTAGGTGCGCGCGGGTCGCTTGCCACTGAGGTTCTCCTGCACGACGGGGCCGGTCGGCACGGTGGGCGCCGCGGGCGCGGCGGGGCGCCCCAGGGGCACGAACGAGGCGACGATCGTGCGGCCATCGATCCACGCCGGCAGGTCGAGGA
>JAEUHA010000489.1 GCA_016793535.1 Opitutaceae bacterium
GGTTGGGTCTTCAATGCGTTCTTCGTGGCATCGCTCCAGCACTTCATCCCTGCGGAATGCCGCGGCAGCTACGACTGGCTGTGGTGGACGATGCAGGCTGCGGTCGCCGGGATGCTGGCGACGTTCCCGTTTCAAGGCTACGCCCCCGCCAGCATCGCTTTCTCCACCGTGCACATGGTCGCCTCCTTCGTATTCGCGCTGAAGTTAGGGCGGCACAACCACGCCTCGCCGTCGGCGCGTCCGCACCTCCACGCGGCGCTGATTTTCATGCTGCTGTCCGGGCTCGGACCGCTCGCGCTCGGTCCGCTCGCCGCGGCCGGGCTGCGCGACTCGGCCGCCTATACGCTCGCCATCTATTTCTACCTGCACTGCCAATACAACGGCTGGTTCCTCTTTTTCCTCCAGGCGCTCGCGCTCCAACAGGCGCACGAGCGCGCCTGGCCCGTTCGCACGAGTGCGGCCCTGCGCGCCGCCGGTTGGCTTTTCGCCGGCAACGTGCTCGCCTACGCGTTGTCGACGCTCTGGTGCGACCCGCCCGCCTGGGTCCGGGGCGCCGCGATCGCCGGCGGAGCCCTGCAGGTCATCGGTTGCGTCGAATTCGTGCGTGCGTTCGGCCCGCTCCGGCTCCCCTTCTACGGCATCCACAGAATCCTGCTCGCCACCGCGATCGCCGGGTGGCTGCTGAAGCATGCGCTCCACGCCCTGGGCGGCTGGCCCGCGTTCAACGCGCTGCTCCCGCAGCGCTTTGTCGCCATCGCCTTCCTGCACCTGATCTTCCTCGGGGTCGTCCTCCCCGCGCTGATCGCGTGGTCCGCAGCGCAAGGGTGGTTTCGCTGCCGCACCCGGTTCCGGATCGGCGCGCTGCTTCTGCTTACTGGCGTCGCGGCGACGGAGCTGCTGTTGCTCGCGCCCACCGTGCTCGCTGGGTTCGGCTGGTTCCCCGAATGGCCGCTGGCGCGGCTTCTCGCCGCCGCCTCGGCCCTGCTGGTCGTTGGCCTTTTCTTGACCGGTGATTTCCGCCGCGGCGCGAAAACGCCGTAGGCTGGAGTCCGCGGGTATTCGGGCGGGGGCTGGCCGTCACATGTCTCATCCCGCTTTAGGCCGGACAGTCTTGTTCACCTGATTTCCCGCGATGGAGTAAGTGCTCGGACATCGTTGCACTCCCTCGCTGCACGTCACAGCCCGACCTCATGGCACGGCCCACGAGACTCTGGTGAATTTCCTCCCCGCCGCGAAGGCTCCCCGGTCATAGGTCAAATCACCGCAAGCCGATCAATGAGCAACGCGCCGAGCACAAACGGGAGGTAGGCCAGCGTCGCCCGGAAGAGTCCGCGCGCAGCGTCGTCGCGATCGGCGGTGAAGAGAAAACGTCCGGCATGCCACAGCAGCCAGCCTCCCGCCAGCGCGGCACTCACGCCGTACACCACGCCCAGCCAGCCCGCGATCCACGGCAGGAGAGAAACCGGCGCGAGCAGAACCGTGTATCCAAATGACCACACCGCCGTGTTCCGGCCCGTCGGATCGACGGCCGGCCGCAGCGGAAATCCCACCGCCTGATAGTCCCGCCGGTGCCGCCAGCCGATGGCGAAGAAATGCGGCATCTGCCAGAGCAGCAGGATCGACGTCAGCACCAATCCGGGCCGCGCACCGAGATCACCCGCGGCCGCATTGCCCAGCAACGCCGGCAGCGCGCCGGATAGTGAGCCTACTTCCGTCGCCCACCGGGTCCGTCGTTTGAGTGGAGTATAGATCAGGCCGTAGACAATGATAGTCGCCGCCGCGAGTGCAGCCGCCGTGAAATTGACCCCGGCCGCGAGGGTCGCCACGCCGCCCACGGAGAACGCCATACTCCAGCCGAGCGCACTCCACGGTGTGAGTTGCGCGCGCGGCAACGGCCGGCCGCGGGTCCGCGCCATCCGGGCGTCCGCTTCCCGCTCCCACCACTGGTTCAGCGCGAGCGCACCCGCGGCAGCCAGCACCGTTCCGACTACGGTGGCGGGCAACGTATTCACGGTGGGGTGCGCGGTGGCATACGCCACCAGCGTCGTGAGCACCGACATCGCGGCGAGCCGCGGCTTCGTCAGCGCGTACACGGCGGCGGCGGGTGCGGTCCACGATTTTGAAACCGACAGCGGGGCGGCGGGAACGAGGATGGGAGTGGGGTTCACGGGAATGTCGCGACAGTATCGCGCCGGAACTGCCTCGTCCTTGACCAAGATCAAGGAGCCGGGCGTGCGAACCGCGTATAAGTCTGCGCGCCCGCCATGTCGTCCCCATCGCTGCTCACGCCCCAACTCGCGGTCCCGGTCCCGCTGGTCGCGGCCCGTCTCACCGCACGGGAACACGCCACCGCCACCGTGAGCGCCGACGCCCGCCGCTGGTGCGCGCTCGCATTCGCGAGTCTCGTCATCGCCGGCCTGCTCTCACTCGCCGTCGTGATCGGCCGCCTGCCGATCCTCTCGCGCATCATCGACGATCCGCTGTTCTTCAAACGCTGCCTTGTCGTCCATGTGGATCTCGCCCTCGTCGTGTGGTTCTACGCGTTTCTCGCCGGATTGCTCGCGCTCCGGAATCACGCGGGCCCCGCGCCGGTGCGCACCGTCGGCTTCATCCTGGCCGTCGGCGGCGTCGGCGCGATGCTCGCCGGCGGCCTCGTGCGGGGTGCCCAGCCGATCCTCGCGAACTACGTGCCCGTGATCGACACGCCGCTGTTCGGCCTGGGGCTGGCGGCGTTCTTCGTCGGCACGCTGTGGCACGTCGTGCATGCGCTCGCGACCCCGGCGGGCGGTGGCGGGCTCGTGCTGCCGCCGGACGCCACGCTCGGTCTGCGCGCCGCCGCGGTAACGATCGTGATCGCGGCCGCGACGTGGGTCTCTGCGCGCGCCGGCCTGCCGGTCGGACTCGACGTCCATACCCGCGCGGAGTTTCTCGCCTGGGGTCCGGGCCACGTGCTGCAGGCGGCGAACGCCGCGGCGATGCTCGCGGTGTGGCTCTGGCTGCTTGAACGCAGCACCGGCGCCACCGTGCTGTCGCGCCGGGTCACGATTGCCATCTTCGCCGCGCTGGTGCTGCCGCAGGCGATCATGCCGCTGCTCACCGCCCGCGGCACGATGGACACCCTCTATCATACCGGCGCCACGCAGCTGATGCGCTGGGCCATCTTCCCCGCCATTCTCGCCGTCTTCGTCGCCGGCGTGGCTCATCTCCGGCCGGCCCGCCGCGCCGGATTCCCCGTGACGGGATCGAGCCGGATGGCGCGCACCGGCTTCGCCGCGAGCGCAACGCTGGCTCTGCTCGGCCTCGGCCTCGGCGCGTGTATCCGGAGTTCCACGACCCTCGTGCCCGCCCATTACCACGCCTCGCTCGGCGCGGTGACGGTCGCCTTCATGACGGCCGCCTACCTCGTGTGCGAAGGCGTGCGCCGCGGACAATTCCGTCCCCTGCCGGCAGACTCCTGGTGGCGCGCCGCGCGCCGGCAACTCGCGCTCTTCGGCGTCGGCCAGACCGTGTTTGCCCTCGGCTTTGCGATCGGTGGTGCATACGGGCTCGGCCGCAAGACGTATGCGGCGGAGCAGCACGCCCGCAGTGCGGGTGAAGTCACCGGACTCATCGTGATGGGGGTCGGCGGTCTCGTCGCCGTAATCGCCGGACTCTGGTTCCTGTTTCTCGTGCTGCGCGAACTGCGCGGCTGGTGGCGGTCGCCCACCCCGGCGGCATCCGCTCCCGCCCTCTCCCTCCCATGAACAACGAAACGAAAGATCCGCTGCTCAAGCGGCTGATGGACAACCCGTGGCTTCTGCTGGTCCTCGGCGTGCTCATTCCCCTCCTCTCCTACACCCTCTGGGGTTGGATCGAACTCGAGATGATCAAACCCGCGTTGTTGCCGTGAGGAGAACCCACCCATGAGCCTGGCCATTCCTGATCGTGATTGGTATCGCGCGCCCGCCGGCGCAGAGAAGCTCTGGATCGGCCTCGCGCTGCTCTGGTGCTTCGTGATGAGCCTGATGATGCCGTTCTGGCATTTTCGGGGGAAACAGAACAGCCGCGGCGAAGCGTACGCGGTGCAGCCCGCCGCCTTCATGGCCCGCACGGAACAATTCGTCGCCGCCAACAAGGTCGGCGAACGCGACGGCATGCCGGTCGTCGAACCCGCGCCGGGCGGCGATGCCTACCTCGCGGCCCGGATGTGGGCCTGGTATCCGATCCTCAAGCTCCGGCAGGGCGAGACGTACCGGCTCCACCTCTCGGCGCTCGACCTGAACCACGGCTTTTCCCTGCAGCCGCTGAACATGAACTTCCAGGTTCTGCCGGGCTACGACCACGTGCTCACGATCACGCCGACGTCGAAGGGCGAGTTCACCATCGTCTGCAACGAATTCTGCGGCATCGGGCACGACAAGATGATCGGCAAGATCCTCGTCGAGTAACCCCCGGGCCCACTCAGGAGAATACTTCCATGTCTTACGCTGCCACTCTTCCCGCCCCCGGCGCCCCGGACTTCCAGGGCGCGGTCGCCCGCCGCTGCGATACCACCGGCCTCTCGGTCTGCCTCACGGCGGAACGCTTCATCAAGCTCCACGCCGTCGCCGCCGTCGTTTTCCTGCTGCTCGGCGGCATCGCCGCGATTCTGCTCGC
>JAEUHA010000512.1 GCA_016793535.1 Opitutaceae bacterium
CCGGGTCGTTCGGGAGGTTCTTGATGCGCTCCGCGAGGGGCGGATGCGTCGAGAACGTCGCCTTCGGGTCGGTCTTGGCCTGCTGGAGCTGCACGAGCACCTGACGCAACGCGCCCGGGGCGTAGCCCACGGTCACCGCCAGCGCGCGGCCGGTCTTGTCGGCGGCGAGCTCGGTCTTCGCATCAAAGCCCTTTTCGAGCAGCGTCTTCAACAGGTCGGAGATGCCGGTGTCGAACTGCCGGAGCTGGGCCTGCGCGGTCGCCGCCTCCTGGCTGTGCTTCACCGCCAGGGTGCTGGCGCCGGAGATGAACTCGCCGCGGGCGATGATCTTCAACGCGTGGCGTTCCGTGATGTGCGCGATCTCATGCGCCAGGATGGCCGCGAGCGCGTCGTCGCTGGCGGCGACTTTTTCGTAGAGCCCGCGGGTGATGAAGACGAAGCCTCCCGGCGCCGAGAAACCGTTGATCGAGGGCGAGTCGAGCACGGCGAACTTCCATGGCAGCACCGGCCGCGTCGAATAGTAGGCAAGGCCCTGGCCGATCAGGTTCACGCGCTTCGTCACCGCTTCGTCGCGCCAGAGGCCGCCGTACTTGCCGATGATCTCGAGCGCGACCGACTCGCCGATCAGGCGCTCCTCCTCGGGACCGATGCCGAGCACGCCCTTGGCGAGCTTGCTGGCGTCCTTGGCGGTCTCGGTGACCTTCTGGGTCGTTTCGGTGGCGGTCTGGGTCGCGCCCTTGAGTTTGTCCACGCCCTGCTTGAGCTTGTCCAAACTGAACTGCGCGCGCGCGTCGGCGGCGACGAATACCAGGCCGCAGCCAGCGGCAAGGAGGAGCGGGCGGAGGTGGAGGTTCATTGGTATTCCCCCTTCTTCTTTTCCTGCAGGAACGCCTTCACGTCCTCCGGCTTCACGGCTCCCGCCTGCTGGTTCAGCCAGGTCATGTCCTCGGCCGCCTTCCCCAGGCCGCGCCGGTTCGAGTACTCCTCGGCCGCCGGCACGAGCGGACGCGCCGCCGCCGCGGCGGTGGTCTCGCTGGCGGGAACCGGCAGGCCGTCGAGGCCGCGGGTCTCGGACGGTTTTTCCTCGGCCAGATTACCGGCGAAGACCCAGCCGGAGTTCTTGCCGTAGGTGACCTTGACCCAGGCGCCGCGGACCGCGTCGACCTTGAGTTGCTGCGCGTAGCCGACGCGGGTGACGGACGGAGCGAACATGTTGGGCTCGGCGTGCAGCGCGGTTTCGACGCGCTTGGTGAACGCGGCGCCGCCGGGCGCGAAGGCCGCGGGCAGCAGCGTGACGGTGGCCAGCGAGGTCGCGAACCAGCCGCAGAGTTTGGCTTTCATTTGGTTTTGAGGGAAAGGATCGGCTGCCAGTCGGCCGCGGGCGGGTTGACCGCGAGGTCGCGGGCGTCGGCAAGCAGGTGGGCGGTCATTTCGTCGTCCGGTGCCAGGGCTGCGGCGCGGGCGAGCACCTCTGCAGCCTCGGCAAAGCGCCGCGCGGTGTAAAGCGCATGACCTTCGCCGTAGACAGACAGGAACGACTGCCGGGCGGGGGAAAGGCCGGCCCGCTCGCCGACGAGTTCGAACACCTGGACCGCGGTCTGTTTGCCCTTCACGCGCAGCGCGGTGAGCGGGCGCAGCACGAGCTGGTCGCGCACGCGGGCCGCCGTCGCTTCGCCGAGCAGGATGCCGGTGCCGAATTCCTTGTTGGCGCCCTCGAGGCGCGAGGCGAGGTTCACGGCGTCGCCCAGGACGGTGTAGTTTTTCTTCCGCTCGGAGCCGAGGTTGCCGACGGTCATCGGGCCGGTGTTGATGCCGATCCGCATGTGCAGGGTGCGGCCGTGGGTGACGGCGAGCTTGGCGTTGCGGGCGGCGAGGACTTGCTGCGCCGCGAGCGCGGCGCGGCAGGCGGCGAGCGCGTGGTCGGGCTGATCCTGCGGCGCGCCGAAGACGGCCATGACGGCGTCGCCGATGTACTTGTCGATATAGGCGCCGTACTCCATCAGGCAGTCACTCGTCTCCTGCAGGTAGCCGTTGATCAGCTCGAGCAGCTCGTCCGGGGTGACCTGTTCGGAAAGATCCGTGAAGCCGGCCAGGTCGCAGAAAAACACCGTGGCCTCGCGCTTCTCGCCGGCGAGCCGGATCGAGGTGGGATCGCGCACGAGGCGTTCGACGACCTCCGGGGCCACGTAGCAGCCGAACATCGCCTGCACCTCCTGCCGGCGGCGGCGCTCGATCCAAAATTTTTCGCTCACCGCGCCGATCAGGCCGAGGCCCGCGGCCAGGACGGGTGTCGCCGGCTCGAGAAACCAGCCGGACGACAAGCCGGCGTAGGCGACGCCGACGACGCCGGCCGCCACCGCGCCCGCGACCACCACCGGAACCAGAATCCCGGGGCGCCGCAGCGAAAGCAGGGCGAGCGTGGCGATGCCGGCGAGCGCGATGAGGGGTGAGGTGAAAGTCGGCAGGCGACGGATGAAGCCGTCCCCCGCCAGATTGGCCCAGGCGGTCCAGTGGACGAGCACGCCGGGTTCGAGCTTGCCGATGGGAAACGGCTTCTGGTCGAAGGTGCCCGCGGCGGAGGCGCCCACGAAGACCGTCCGGCCCCGCACGGCGTCGAATGCCTCGCCCCGCAACGGTTCCTCCCGGGCGAGCGCGGCCGCAAGCGATGCGGGCGTGTAGTTGCCGTCTGGAGACGTCTCCGCGAGCCGGCCGGCGGTCGGCAGTCCGCTGACGACGAAACTCGCCGCTGAAACCACCGGCACGCGCGGGCCGAGGGTCCGCAGGGCTTCGAGCCCGCCATGCCAGCGCAGCAGGGCATCCTCCGGCCCGTCGCGCGCCGGCAGGGTGGCGGCCGCCAGGGAGCCGGTCACGCGATAGCCGCGAATGACGCCGTCGGGATCCGGCGCGGCGTCCGCGTGGCCCAGGCGCGGGGATTTGAAATACGCGGCGTGGGCCGCGAGAAACGCGTCATCCCAGAACGCCGGCGCCTGCCGGCGGGTGCGGGCGAGCACGACGGAAGGCACGCCGGCCGCGACCGCGCCGAGCAGGCGGTCCTGCTCGACGGCGATCGAGTGATCAAGAAACACGAAATCGACGACGATCTTCGCCGCTCCCGCGCGGTGGAGTCCTGCGATCAGTGCGGCGAAGACCCCGCGGGGAGGAGGCCAGGTGCCGCCGAACCCGTTTTCGCTCAGCGCGGCGAGGGTGGCGTCGTCCATTAACACCAGTGCGGAGCCGTCGGGCGGCAGCGTGGTGCGCAGCGGGCGACGGCTCGCCGCGTCGAAAAACGCGCGGTCGAGCGCATCGCGGACGGGCAGCAGGTAAAACAGCGCCACGCCGAGCGTCACCGGCAGGAGCCAGCGCCAGCGAAGGGAAGTTGCGAGGCCGGACGGCATGGGGGCGCGGAAGCCCGAGCAAGGTCGCGTCGGCGGGCGGCGGCAAGCCTGCCGGGATGGGCCGATCGGTCAGGCAGGGACCACCGGAGCACGCGAAGGCCGCGGAGGCCTGACGCAGAGAGTTTTTGGGAGTCTCCGTCTCCTTCGTGCGCTTCGGTGCAAACTGCTCCGGGTCCGTCGCGGGCCGTTCACTTGCGCGCCGCGGCGCAGGTGCGGGCGACGAGATCGTGCGTGGCCGTGACGATCTTTTCCTCGATGCCCGTCGCCCACTTGCTCGGACGGCCGTAGGGAATCTTCGACGTGTCGCCCTCGTAGCGTCCCTCGGCGAGCACGCGTTCGCTGGGAATGTAGGCCATCACATCGGTCGAATACCCAAACACCCAGAGATCCGGGCCCAGCTCCTTGCGCAGGCGCAGCGAGTAATCGATGACGACCTCACCGCCGAGCGCGGTCCAGGTGAGATTGCCGAGGGTCCAGGCCTGAACCGGATATGAATAGTCGAGGATCTTGTCGCCCTTGGTGCGCAGGTCCGACGCGACGGCCTCCGCCCAGGCATTCTGGCCGGGCTGCTTGGACGCGCGGGCCTCGCGGATTTCCTGCTCGGTCGGCAGGCGTTCGAAGCGCAGGGGCACATCGGTGAACGCGGAGCCGAACTTCCCCTCGACCCGCGTCAGGCCCTTGCCGAGCGCGCGATCGGCGGCATCGGCAAGTTCGCGGCCGTACTGTTCGACGTGGGGGAGTTCGCGGCGCGGCGCGGGGTTGATGTCCGCGCCGCACCCGATCGCGAACAGCACCGTCGCGCCCGGGTGGCGTTTTTCCAACTCGAGTTGCGCGGCGCCGGCGTAGTCGCCGTGCCACTGGTAGATGCCGAGCGTGGTGTTGTGGCAGGCGTAGGAAACGAGCAGGGCGCGCAATTCCCCGGTCGCGGACTTGACCGCCAGCACCGGCACCCGCGGATCGAACGGTCCCTTGAGCTGGCCCGCGGCGCGCAACGCGGGCACGTCCTTCTCGGGATTCTCGCGGCGGTTGAAACCGAAGGTCGCCTGGTCTTCGCCCCAACTGATCGTGGCGGGTGCCAGGGCGGCGAGGGCGGCCTGGGCGGCGCGCACCATCCGCACCTTGAGCTCGGTCGCGTAGGCCGCCGCCTTGGCCGCGCCGTCTTCGGGCAGGATCCGCAGCCCGCGGGCGTAGCCGATGATGAAGGGCGAGCAGTGGGTGTGCGACACGTTCACCATGACCGCGCTGCGCGGGAGCTGATGACTGCGGCCGAGTTCGGCGGCCACGTGGTCGGAGATGTCGCGCGGGATGCCGCACAGGTCGAGCGTGAGCAGCACGGCGCGCTGGCCACTCGGGTCGGCGAACGCGAGCGCCTTGACCCACAGTTCCATGAGGGTGCCGTCCGCAGGCCGGTCGCGGTTGCCGTAGCCGGTCATCCAGTGACCGGCGGGTGGAGTGATTTTCTCCCGGGCGGCGCCGGCCTGCCAGGCGCCGGTGGGCGCGGCAGGCAACGAGGGGATGAGCGCGAACAGCGCGACGGCGAGCAGGGCGAAACAGGAGGAGGCTTTCATGGCATTGACGCAGCGGTTTTGTGGAGCAGCTCGAACGGTGCGATGTGCAGCGGGTTGATCAGCACGAAGGAACCGATGTCGTGATCGACGGTGGCTGGATTCGGGTCCGGCATGACAGGCATGACGTTGTCGCGGCCGTGCCGGTGCGGCAAGGACGACGAGCAAGTCAGGATTTACCCGATCGCGGTAGCCTCGGACGCGAGCCTCGGGCCGAGCCCCTACGCCAAAATCTGCCGCAGGCTGTCGAGATCGAGGATGCTCGCGAGCGACTCTTCCTGCACGACGGCGGCAGCGAGGGCGGCTTTCTCGCGCTGCAGGCCGCGGATTTTCTCCTCCACCGTGCCTTCGGCGATCAGCCGATAGGCGACGACCGGCTGGGTCTGGCCGATGCGGTGCGTGCGGTCGATGGCCTGTGCCTCCACCGCCGGATTCCACCACGGGTCGTACAAGATCACGTAGCTCGCGGCCGTGAGATTCAGGCCGAAGCCCGCGGCCTTCAGCGAAAGCAGGAACACGGTCTTGCTCCGGTCGGTTTGGAATTCCTCGACGAGCTCCGCCCGGTTCTCGGTCTGGCCGGTGAGCATCAGGTGACCGATGCCCGCGGCGGCGAGCCGGCCGCGGATGAGCTCCAGCATCTCGACGAACTGGCTGAACACGAGCACCTGGTGACCTTCGTCGCCCAGCTCCTCCACACGCTCGAGCAGCGCGTCGAGTTTGGCGCTCGGCAGGTTGCGATGCGCCGGATCGACGAGTGCCGGGTGGCAGCAGATCTGGCGCAGGCGCAGCAGACTCGAGAGCACGTTGAAACGCACCGCGCCGAGCGCGGCGTTGGTCTCGATGCCGAGCAGGTGCGCGCGCGCGCGTTTGAGCTCGGCGTCGTAGAGTTTCTGCTGCTCGCCCTCGAGCGCGACGATCAGGTCGTCCTCGGTGCGCGACGGGAGCTCCGGGGCGGCCTGGGCCTTCGTCCGGCGCAGCAGGAAGTGGCGGACGCGCCGGTGCAGGCGGGCGTGCGCCGCGGGGTTGGCCACATGGTAGTGACGGCGAAACGAGCTCTGCGTCCCGAGCAATCCCGGCTGGGCGAAGGCGAACAGGCTCCACAGGTCGGTGAGCCGGTTCTCGATCGGCGTGCCGGTCAGCACGATCCGGTGGCGGGTGGGGAGCGCCCGCGTTACGGTGGCGACCTGGCTGCCCGGGTTCTTGATGAACTGGCCCTCGTCGAGCACGACCGCGTCCCACGCCTGCGCCTTGAACCAGTCGGCGTTGAGCCGGAGCTGGGTGTAGTTGGCGATGACGAGACCCGAGGCGAGAGGCGAAAGGTGGGAGTTGGGACGGATCGGGTCGAAGGGGACGGCGTGCAGGCCGGGGGTGAAGCGCGCGGTTTCGACCAGCCAGCCGTGGGTCACGCTCTTGGGGCACACGACGAGCACGCGCAGCGGCGGAGCGTCGGCGGGGCGCGTCTCCGCGAGGTGCAGCAGCCAGGCGAGCGTCTGGACCGTCTTGCCGAGACCCATGTCGTCGGCGAGCACGCCGCCGAGACCGAGCACCGCGAGGTGCACGAGGAAGTGGTATCCCTCCACTTGATACGGGCGGAGCGTGGCCTTGAGTCCGGCGGGAAGCGGCGGGGGCGGGGCGGCGGTGAGCGAGCGGGCGCGCTCGCGCAGGGCGGCGGCGAGCTTGGCGTCGCGGGCGTCGAGCAGGCTGGCTTCGGCCGCCAGTTGCAGCGTGTGCACGCGGTGCGTGTGGGCGCGGCCGTCGGCGAGCACGTCGTCGGCGTCGAGTCCGAGCCGGTCGAGCGCGGCGTCGGTCGATTCCGCCGCCTCCCCGGCCGCGACCTCGAGCCGCCGCCAGCCGCGGCGGGGCAGGTTGACCCATTTGCCGCGCGCCTTGGTCAGCAGGGTGATTTCATCCGGCGTGAGGGTGGTGTCGGAGACGCGCAGCTTGACGGTGAGATTGAACCAGTCGCGGCCCGCGGCCTCGGCGGGGGTGGCGGTGAATTCGACGTGGGCCTGGACCGGCGGTCCGAGCAGGTTGGCGAGACCGGGTGAGGCGTCGACCTTGAGTCCGGGCGGAAGCGAGGCGTGCCAGGCGATGAAGGCGTCGGGAAAATCCGCCCCGACCGAACGGCCCCACTCGTTCTGCCAGTCGTGCCACTCGAGGTCGAAATCCGCGAGGCGGGCGCTCGCGGCCTGGGCGAGCGCGAGGTCGAACTCCAGCATGGGTTCGCCCGGTTTCCGCAGCGGGGGTGCACCGCGCGGCGTCCATTGCCAGCCCGTGTTGATCCAGTGCTGCTCGATCGGCAGGTCGTCGGCCCGCGCCAGCAGCCGGGCGTGAAACTCCATCGTGTCCTCGTCGTTCGGCGACGGCGTGAGCCGGCATTGCAGCACCGGGTGGAGCGTGATCCGGCGGACGTTGCGTTCGAGCTCCGCGGGCAGCCGGAGTCCGGCGGCCCGCAGCCGGCCCATGAGGCGCGTGTCGCCCAGGGCGGCCACCGGCAGCGGCGCGGCCGGCGTCGGCGGCGGGCCCGGCCAGGCGCGCTGCTCGAAAAAGTAGAGTGGGGACGGCCGCAGCGTGATCACGGTGGCGCGGGAGGCGTCGCGGCCGTCCGGCGTGACGAGCCGGAGTTCGAGCCGGTCGCTGCCCCGGGTCGAGGTGCGCGCCTCGAGTGCGAGCGGGTGCGGTTCGATGACGAGCGGCTTTCCATCCGGCAGCACGATGGCCTCGCGGGCGGCGCGGGTGCGGAAGAGGTTCGCGGCGGCCTCGGGCGGCAGCGGCTGGCGCAGCGTCGGTGCGGGCATGCCGGCGGCGCACTCGGAGGCGAGGGCGATGCCGAGTGCGGCTTCCGGTGGGCTGAGGTGTTCGAAATCGATCGGCCGGGCGGTGGCGAGCACGGCGAACCACTTCTGCGGCGGCGAACGCCAGGGCTTGCCGGGCGCCGGGCGCGTCTCGATCGCGAGTCCGCCCTCGAGCCGGACCCGCGCGCGCAGGCCGGCGATCTCAGCCGTGGCGGGGTGCGTGCGGCCCGGGACGGTGGCGTCCTCGGTGACCGCGAACGCCCTGCGCCACGCCGTGAGTTCCTGCTGCACCTGGCGCTCCTCGATCAAGCCGGGCAGCGCGGCTGTGTTCGTCAGCGGCTGCAGGACCTCCGGGATCGGACGCCCGTGGCGTTCGTAGTCGTGGGCGATGAACTGCCACAGCGCCCACGGGTCGGCCGGGGCGTTGGTGTCGTCCCACCAACCTGGATACGCCGCCGCGTGGAGCGGCGCGCCGGGCGGCGGCGTGTACTCGAAGCCGTGGCGCAGCAGTGCGCCCGGGTACAGGGCGCCGTGGGCCTGCACGAACTCGCCGAACAGCGCGGCGAGGTTTTCGAGGTGGCGGCCGTCGGTGGCATTCAGCGGCCGGCCGAGCTTGCGGCTGAGCACCGGGGTCCAGTGTTCGCGAAACGCGGTGCGGCTCGGCGCGGGCAGGGGAGGGGGAGCGGGCGCAGCGGCCGGGGTGGGCTCGGCCGAGCCGGACGGCGGGTCGGGCCGGAGGCTCACGCTGCCCGTGCGGGGATTGGCCTCGGTGAGCCAGACCAGGGCCGCGGCGTAGGCGTGCGGGCAGTTGCCACGCAGGTCGCAGCTGCAGCGCGAACTCCACTTGCCGAGCGTGAGGAAGAGCGTGACGCCGAAGAGCTCCTCCCCGGCCACCTGTGCCTCGACGTAGTGGTCGGCGCCGGCCCAGACCTTCTTCACCTGGCCGCCCGCGACGATGGCCTCACCTCGGGGCCGGTGCGACTCCGGCAACGCGGCCAGCCACGACCGCAGGGCGCTCAGCGCCTCCGGCGTCTGAACGCTGCGCACGTGGGGCGGGCGAACACGTGGCATACGGGGCGGGGGGTTAGTTGAGAGTTGAGGGTTGAGAGTTGAGAGTTGAGAGACCGATCAGCTCTCACGTGTGCGGGTTCGAACGAGCCGCCGAACGCCGTTCGCCTTGGCTCTCAACTCTCAACCCTCAACTCTCAACTTTTTTCTCCCCTCAATACACCTTCTCCTCGAGCAGCGCGAAGAGCTCGGCCTCCTGGATGCGTTTTTGTGTCATCGAGTCGCGTTCGCGCAGCGTGAAGCTGCCGTCCTTCTCGATCGTGTCGAAGTCGATGGTCACGCACCACGGCGTGCCGATCTCGTCCTGGCGCCGGTAGCGGCGGCCGATGGCGCCGGCTTCGTCGTAGAACACGGCGTAGCGGCGCTGCAGTTTCTTGTAGAGTTCCTTCGCGCGGGCGGTGAGCGCGTCCTTGTTCTTGAGCAGCGGGAGCACGGCGACCTTGACCGGTGCGATGCGGGGCGAGAGCCGGAG
Organism: Opitutaceae bacterium; assembly: GCA_016793535.1. GTDB lineage: Bacteria > Verrucomicrobiota > Verrucomicrobiia > Opitutales > Opitutaceae > ER46. The sequence continues at coordinate 9,296 of JAEUHA010000512.1, forward strand.
CACGGTGCGCTTCTCGACGTTGCCCTTCTCGTCCTTCACGTCCTCCTCGGCATAACCGGCGCAGAGGACGGCGAGCAGGATGCGGTCGACGCCGACGGCCGGCTCGATCACGTGCGGG
>JAEUHA010000077.1 GCA_016793535.1 Opitutaceae bacterium
CCCCGGTGGCGGTAGGGGGTATCACCTTGGTGGGGGTACGCCCTCGTCCGCTTTTGCTTATATTGGGTTGTGGGGGGACCGCGCTGCCAGGTCGGATCAACTCCGCCGGCGGCGCCGGTGCGTCCATGCCGCGGCTCCGAGACCGAACACCAGCAGGGCCCACGTTTCCGGCTCGGGCACGGGCGTGAAGGTGACGGCGAGGGAATTGCCCGCCGCCGCGACGCTGAACGTGCCGCCGTTGACCGGAGACAGGAAACCGGCGGTGTCGAGTGTCACGGCGGCGGCGTTGAAGCCGGACAGGGTCGTCGCGGAGAGGATCGTCCAGGTGTAATAAGTGTAGGGATCGAAGTTCAGCGCGCCGCCGGCCGCACCCGAGCCATTGAGCGAGCGGAGAAAGATCGTGAACGGCGACCCGAGCGTTGCCGTGAAATGCAGCGTGCCCGTGACCACGGTGGTGTCCCAGCCGACGCCCGCGCCGCCGGTGGCGTTCTGCACCTCGACCTCGTAGCGACCGCCCGGAGCGAGGGTCAGGCCGGCGATGAAATTCAACGTGCCAACCGACCCGCCGGGGACGAGGCCGCTGTTGGCCCCCACGGTCACGGGCGAGGAGAAAGTGCCCCGTCCGGAAAGCGTGCCGCCGGCGGCCCCGAAGACGACGGGATTCGCGACGATGGCGCCGGCGGCGACGTTCAGTTCGCTCGTCGGGCCGTCGAGCACGACCGGACCGGTGCCGAGTGCCCCGGTCGTGGCGGCGCCCAGGGTGCCGGCCGCGATGCGCGTGCCGCCGGTGTACGGGCTCGCGGCACTGAGCGTCAGCGATGCCGGGCCGGTCTTGATCAGGCCGCCCCCGCCCTGGATCTGGCCCGGAAACGTGGCGCTGGAGGTTTGGTTGACGGTGAGATACGTGCCGTTGCCGAGGCTGACGCGGGCGTCGGCGCTGCCGCCGCTGAGCCCGCCGATCGTCGGCGCGAGCGTCGTGAACGCGGCGGTGACCGGGCCGGATGCACCGAAGGCGACCGCGCCCGTGCCCGCCGCGGTGTCACTGGCGAACGTGATCGTGCCCTCGCCGATGTGAAAACCGCCGGTGAAGGCGGTGTTGTTGCCTGTCAGCGTCAGGGCCGCGGCGCCGTATTTCCGGATCGTCCCGGTGCCGGCGCCGCTGTCGGCGATGTTGCCGGACCAGATGAAGGCCTGGGGTCCGCCCACTTCAAAGGCGTTGTGGACCACGAGCGCGTTGCCGAAGGCGGGGGTGGTCGTCAGCGAAGTCTCGATCCGGGGCAGCGTGCTGTACGGGTTGCGATTGACCGTCAGGGCGCCGGTGCCGAGCGCGGTCGGGTGATCGAGGACCAGGCGTCCGCTGTGAAGTGTCGTGCCGCCGGTGTGGGTGTTGGCGGCGGTGAGAAACACGGTGGCCTGGCGCGTCGGGTCGTTGCGATCGAACTCGGGGAAGTCGCCCAGCGCATCGCCGATCTTCACCGCGCGGGCGCCGCTCAGGGTCGAGCTGACGGTGAGCCAGCCGCCTTTGTATCCGGAAAACTGATAGTCCGCCTGGCCGGGCGGCAGGGTGATGGAGCCGGCGAGGTTGGCGGCCGAGCTGGTGCCGAGCGTGATGGCGGCACCGGGGGTGGTGAAGCGGCTGAGGTCGATCGGCGCGACGATGCCGCCCACGAGCTGCGGCAGGGCGGCGTTGGTCGTGTCCCAGCCGATCATGCCGGTGGTGGTCGTCGTGGCGAAGCGGTTGATCCAGGCCGACGGCAGCAACGCCGGACCCTGGCTGCCGATGTAGCCGCCCGGCCCGAGGGCGAACGTGCCGGCGGCCGGGGCGGATCCGGGACCGAAGATGATCGCGGACCGGGTCGCGGACGTCAGGCCGGTGTAATCGTTGCCGCCGAGAATGACGTCATTGAAAGTCAGATACACCGAGAGCTCGGTGCCCTGGCTGGAGTCGGCGGTCACCGTGGTGCCGGCGCCAGTCAGCCGGCTCTCGACCTGGAGCGTGCCGCCGCCGCCGCCGAACCGGTAGCCGCCGGCGGGCGCGGGCGTGATCGTGGCGTTGGCCGAAAGCGTGGCGCGCGTGGCCGAGCCGAGCCGGGCGAGCGGGTTGAAGGCGCCGAGGTTGATCGGCTCGGCGATGATATTGGCGCTGGGTGCCGCCGGATCCGTGTCGAAGCCGATGGTGCCGGCGGTGGTGGCGGGGGCGAAGCGGGCGATGAAGCCGCTGGCGACGCCGGTCGTGAAACCGGCGCCGATGTAGCCGAGGGCGTCGCTCGAGAGGTTGCCGAGCGCGGGGACGGAACCGGCCTGGCGAAAAAAGAGGGCGCTGCTCAGCACCTGGGTGCCGCCGCTGTAGGTGCTGTTGCCTGCGATCACCAGGCCGCCGGTACCCGACACGGTGAGGGAACGCGCCCCGCCCGTTTCGCCGAGGGCGCCTTCGAGGAGGGTCAGGGCTCCCTTGCTGGTGAGGGTGGTGTTGGCGCCGAGCGTCACCGGGCCGGTGAGTCGCACCTCGCCGGAGTAGGCCTCGATGAGCAACGACGAGGCATTGAGCAGGAAGGTATTGAGGAGACTGCGGCTGGACCCGGTGGAGAAGATCGCGGCGGGGGCGCTGACGGTCACCGGTCCGGTGCCCAGCGCGGTATTGCTGCCCACGACGAGTGCGCCGCCGGCGAGGTCGGTGCCGCCGGTGTAGGTGTTGTTGCCGCTGAGTGAAACTGTCCCGTTGCCGCTCAGGGTGAGGGTGCCGGGGCCGGTGATGTTGCCTTGGGCGAGAACGGCGGTGCCGCTGGCGAGGCTCCACGTCTGGTTCGCACTCAGCACGAGCCCGATCGTGTTCTGCAGCGTCGTGGTGCCCGGCGTCGCGCTGTTGACCGAACCGGCAGCCGGTGGGGGACCGGCGGGCGCGGCGTTGGTGACGGTCAATCCGCCGGCGCCGAGAGTGAGCGTGGTGGGGCTGCCGTTGAGCCGGTACCGGATGTCATTGGTGATCGGGAAATCGAACTTCAGCCCCAGGATGTCCTGCGCCGCATCGACGGTCACGAGCGTGCGGCTCGACGGTCCGAATTGCACCAAAGCCGTACCGTCGTTCGCCGGTGCAACCGCCCCCTGCCAGTTGACGGGGTCGGTCCAGTTTCCATTCGTGCCTAGGCCGGTCCAGGGAAGGTAGGTCTGCGCCAGGGCGGGAGCCGCCAGGGCGAGCGAACTCAGGGCGATCGGGCACAGCGTCCGGGCTCGGAAGACCATGGCTGGATTTCGGATTTTCGGCGCCTGCTCGCAAGGGAGCGCGGCCGGCTGGCCGAGATTACCGATCCGTTTACGATTCGGGCGGCGCGCGGCCTACTCGCCTGTAGACGGGGTGCCCTTACCCCGCGGCTCGGCGGTAAGGGGTCTGCCTGTTACATGTTAGCGCCGCGCTAACATGTAACAGGCAGACCCCCTAAGCCCGAGGTTCGTATGCGGGTCCCTGGCCACCAGGGATCGGGGCCTATCGATTTGCCTGCTGCAGGAAGGCGCGCGAGGGACCGTGAGTCGGATCGATTTCGAGGGCGCGGCGCGCGGCGGCCTGGGCGGCGGGGCGTTCGTTGCGCTGCCACAGGATGGTCGCGCGGGCGTAGGGATAATCCGCGACGTTCGGCGCGAGTTGTTCGGCCTGCTGGAGCGCGGCGATCGCCTCGGGGGCGCGGGCGGTCTGCGCGAGCAGGAGGCCAAGATTGTACCACGCGCGATCATGGCGCGGATTGCGGCGCAGGGTTTCGCGCAGGGCGAACTCCGCGTCGGGCAGCTTGCCCGCGCCGGCGAACGCGAGCGCGGCGTTGAACGCGGCGCCGGCTTCGGTCGGGTTCAACTGGGCTGCGCGCCACAGCGCCGCGGCCGCTTCGGTCGTCTTGCCGAGTTCGTTCAGCACGATGCCGAGGGCATCCTGGATCCCGGCGGAGTTCGGGTCCCATTCGGCCGCCTTGCGCATGTGGGGCTCGGCCTCGGCGGCGCGGCCGCGGTTGAAGAGGTCCTGGCCGATGCGCATCCGGCCGGCGGGCTGGTCGGCGCTCACGGCGAGGTAGGCGTCGAGCTCCTTGCGGGCGGCCGAGTCCGGCGCCAGTTCGGCGGACAGCGGCCAGGCGGCGTCGAGCCGGACGAGCCGGGAGGAATCGTTCAACAGCGGACGCAGCCGCGGCCCTTCGGTGGGAACCGTGGCGAGCACCTGCGCGGCGGCGGAACGGACCAGCGGATCGGCCTCGCCGGCGGCGGCGCGCGCGGCCTCGATCACGCGCGGCTGGGCGGGCGCGTAGGGGCGGGTGAGCAGCAGCAGGGTGGCCTTCCACGCGGGCACGTCCTCGCTCGCGATCAGCGCGAGCAGCTGCTCCGCGGCGTCCGGCTTGCCGGCCTGGGCGGCCGCGACCACGCGCGTGCGCTGGCGCTGGCGCGATTCCATTTTCGTCCCGTACCAACGGTTCGTGTGCTCGATGGCCCAGTCGACGTTCTTGTCGGTGTGGCAGCCGTTGCAGGCATTGGGGATGCCCAGCTCCTTCGTGAGCAGCGGATCGGGCTTGATGAAGCCGTGGTCGTGCCGCGGGTCGCGCTGCATGTAGGTCGTCGTGGGCATGTGGCACGAGACGCACTGGTTGCCCTTGCTGCCGAGGGCGTGACGCGAGTGGGCCACGGGATCGATGATCGGCGCGTTGTTCCGCGGCGACGGCCCGTGGCACTGGAGACAGATCGCGTTGTTCTGCACGGGCAGCTTCGTCGCGCCGCTGTGCGGATCGTGACAGTCGAGGCACGTCACGCCGGCCTTGCCGCCCATCCGGCTCGTGAGGAGCGAGGTGTAGTTGAAATCCTCATCCCGCACCTGGCCATCGGGGTAAAACACCGCGGCATCGGTCGGCAGGGTGAGCCGGAAATGATCGTGGTAGGTCGCGCCCGCTTTCAGTTCGCCGGTGAGGAGTTCATTGCGGGCGTGACACGGTGCGCAGGTTTCCTGGGCGCGCTTCCAGTCGACCTTCGACGGTTGCACCGGCGCGGAGGGCGCGCCCGCGGCCTTCTTCCGCCGCTGGGTTTCGGCGTGGTCGGCGGGAAGCGTGCTGTGACATTGCGCGCAGCCGATGCCGTGCTCCTTCCACGTCGTCGCGTAGGTGTCGGTCACGGGGTCGTAGTTCTTCCGATACTCGGTGAGATGGCAGTGCGCGCACATCGAGTTCCAGTTCATCCCGCGGCCGCGCCAGTGGCCCCACTCGCCCGGCTGCCGACGCTCGTCGCCGAAGACGTTGAACCATTCCTTCTTCACCGGATCGTACGTGAGTTCGGCCGCCTGGAAACGGCCGCCGCCCGCGGGCACGACGTACTGCACCAGCGGCGTGTGCCCCAGCACGAATTCCGCCGTGTACGAGTCGGTCTCCCGCCCGTTGCGGCGCTCGAGGAACGACGGTTTGCCGTCCTTCCATTCGAGCTGGTACTCGATGTCGTTCACCTTGACCGGGCCGCCCGGGGTGAACGCCGCGGCGTCCTTCGCGGCGCTCACCGGCCGGTGGGCGAGGGCGTGATGCGAGCCGGACCAGGCCTTGTAGACGTCCTCGTGGCACTCGCGGCAATCGGCGGACGCGAACGACGCGTGCGCCGGTACGGTGGCGGTGGTGCGGGCGGCAACGACCGGTTCGCGCTGGCAACCGGAGCCGGCGGCGGCGAGGAGCCCGAGCGCCGCGGCGAGGGCGGGAGCGGAGCGGAAGGTGAAAGCGGGACGGAAAGACACGAGGAGGACGCTCAGACGGAGTCGAAACGGTAGACCGTCGTGGAAGTCAGGATACGTCCAGGGCGGAGGACCACGGAGGGAAACGACGGCTGGTTGGGTGAGTCGGGGAAGTGCTGCGTCTCGAGGCACAGCCCGCCGCGGTGGGCATAGACGCGGCCGTCCTTGCCCCGGAGCGTGCCGGTGAGGAAGTTGCCGCTGTAGAGCTGCACCCCCGGTTCCGTGGTCGCCACCGTGAGCCGGCGGCCGGACACCGGCTCGACGACGCTGGCGGCGGGAGCGAGCCCGCCGGGCGCGGGACGATCGAGCACGAAGTTGTGATCGTAGCCGCCGGCGACGCGCAGTTGTTCGGTGTCGCCGCCGAGGCGCTCGCCCAACCGATGCGGGGTCGTGAAGTCGAACGGCGTGCCCGCCACCGGAGCGATTTCCCCGGTCGGAATCAGCCCGGCGTCGACCGGGGTGTAGGCGCGGGCATGGAGCGTCAGCACGTGCCCGAGCACATCGCCCGACCCCGCGCCGGCGAGGTTGAAATACGAGTGGTGCGTGAGATTGACCGGGGTCGGCTGGTCCGTCGTCGCTTCATAGTCGATCCGGAATGCGCCGTCGGCGGTGAGCGTGTACGTCATGACCACGTCAACCGTGCCGGGATAGCCTTCGTCGCCGGCGGGACTGCGGTGACGCAGCCGCAGGGCGTCCTGCCCGTCGCGGGTGAACGGCTCGGCGGACCACACCACCTTGTCGAAGCCGCGGAGGCCGCCGTGGAGGTGACACGGCCGGCCGCCCGGCGTGTTGTTGGTGGCAAGGGCGTAGCGGCGGCCGTCGAGGGTGAACGTGCCCCCGGCGATCCGGTTCCCGCAGCGGCCGACGACGCAGCCGAAGAAGGGCGAGTGGTGGACGTACTCCGCCAGCGTGTCGAATCCGAGCACGACGTCGGCCTGCCGGCCCTGCCGGTCGGGGACCAACAGCCGCA
>JAEUHA010000589.1 GCA_016793535.1 Opitutaceae bacterium
GGCTGGGAGCGCGAAGGCGAAAACCAGGAGTACTTCGAAAAATACGCGGAGAAGATCGCGTATCCCCTCGCGATTAACATCATCTGCTACGTCATGACGCACTGAGCTGCGCGGGTCAGCCGTTCGACGCGGCTGGCGGTCGATGGTCACCGCGAAACCAACCCGCAGCCGCCACAGGTGCCGCAGGCATCACGATGCGTGGTGGTCTGCACGATTTTCTTCCCCAGCGTATACTCGTAGTCGGCGACGGTGTTCGTGTAGCTGCGGGAAGTGAAACCCTTGCCCTGGCAGCTGCCGCAGCGGGTGGGGGCGGCCACCTTCTTGTAGAGCTGCGCATCGAGAAGCGCCTCCAGCCGTTCGTACACATAGTCCGTCGCCTTGGTCGTCTCGTTCCGAATGCTCAGCTCCACGAGATTTCCTTCATAGAGCGGCCGGTTGGGCGACACGTGGTAGATCCACTTCGTCTTCAGATTCTGGAGATAGGTGCCCTTGATCCAGCCGTGCTTGTTGTTGGAAATCTTGTGTTCCTCCCGGGCTTGAGCGGCGACGGCCTCCTTCTGCGCCTGCTTTTTCTGCTCGGCGGCAAACTTCTCCTGCTGCTGGGCGAGTGCCCGGCCAAGCTCTGACGCGGGATTGCCTTCGTCGGCCAGCGAGAACTTCACCGCTTGGTCGAACGACAGGAACGGGTACTTCAGCATGAAGTAGTTTCCGCGGCAGTAATCCACGCTCGCCTTTGACACCATCGGCGTGACCGGCATTTCGGCGCCGCGCTTCAGCAGGGCGATGGCCTTGGGGTGGTCGGCCGGGATGCCCTCGGCTCCGTTGCCGTAAATCAGCCCGAGCGCGATGAGGGACGGCATGTCGTTCTTGTCGGCGGCCTGCGTATAGTAGGACACCGCCTTCGCCAGATTCTTCGGCTCCACGATTCCGTCCTGCGCGAGCTTGCCCAACCAGTAGCCGGCCTCGGCGTTGCCCTGGCTCAGGAGGCCCCGCAACGCCGCGTCGCCTTCCTTTGTGCGGCCCGACGCGATCAGCCGGGCGGCAGGCAACAGTTCGGGGATGCCGGGGAAAACGGACGTCGTCGCCTGCCGGTCGGCGAGCGCCTGGTTGGTTTTCGTCTTGTGCCACGAGACGCCGGCCAGGAAATGCCCGTTCTCGAATGTGCCCGCGTACACGTTGGGCCCGGCCTTGTAGTTGCCGTCATTCCAGCGCTGCACGCGATAGTAGCCGGTCCCGTCGGGTTTCCCGTGCTTGAATTCGCCGCAATAGACGAACTTGTTGTCGCCGTACGCCAGTCCGGGGCCGCTGTAATTCTCATCCACGGGCTCGCCCTTTTCGTTCCAAAGCGTCGCGCTGATCTTGTTGTCCCAGCTATCCGCGAAAGTGAAGGGATTCAGCGTGAGATAGACGGGCAGATTCTGGCCGTAGTTTTCCACGGCTTTCCGCAGGACCGCCAGATCGGGGATGAACACCTTGCCGGTTGAGGCCAGTCGGTCGTTGCCATCCCAGATGCCCTCCTGCACCTGGCCGTTCTTCGTCAGCCGGCCGGGGCCGTAGTACTTGTCGTTCAGCCACGCGCCCTCGTACTTGTCACCGTTGCCGTAGTCCATGACGCCGAGCATCGGCTTGTAGCCGGGCGCCACGAGTCCGGTGAACGTGCGTTTGCCGTCGTAGTCGATGGCCAGGAACACGGGCTCATACCAGTGGTAGTAGCCCGAGCAGCCCTTCCACTTGAATTGCTCCATCGCCCAGAGGTCGCGGTCGCCTTTGCCGGACAGGACGAAGCTCGGCAGGTCTTTGTAGCCTCCCTGCGTGGGCAGGATGATGAATTCCCCCGTGAAGCCGTTGTGGGCCTCCTTCTCCAGGTTCGACGTGTTCACGTCGCCGCCGCCCGAGAAGACATAGCTGTTCTTGTCTTGCTTGAGGGGAATCCACTTCGAGTACCGCTGGCCGTGGAATTTCCGGCCTTGGTCGCTGAAACGGCCCTTGAAGTACCAATACTGGAGGTAGGGGCCGTTGTTGTTCGAGAGTCTCTGAATGGTGACGTACAGTCCGTCCCCTTCGCGGCAGTTGCCTTCGACCGGACCGGAGAAGAGATAACCGTCGGCATAAAGCCGCGCGTCCTTCGCGAGCGATTTGAAAACAGGGTACAGGCCCTTCAATCCGTGAAACGGATTCTTTGGGGCCGCGGGTTCCTGGTAGATGCGCAGGTAGTCGACATCCAGCTCGATGCGGCCGTTGGCCTGGAAGGCGATCGCCTTGTGGGCGGCGTTGAACGGTTCGAACCGCGCCCGATGCACCTGGGTGCCGTTGATGGAAAAGAAGACGTCGTCGCGCTTGCGTTCCACGCGCAGGACATTGGTGCTGTTTTCCCCGGTCTTGATGACGGGCGAAGCGATGGCGGGTTCGGTGAAGGCGGACCACCGGCCGTTGGTCAGTTTGCCGTATTGAAACCGGCCGTCGGGGAAGATGCCGAACGCGTAGAAGTCTTTGGCATTCGTGCTCGCACCCCACTTTACCCAATAGCTGTGGTTGGGGTTCCGGGTGTTGCCGGTGCGGTAGGTGATCCGGGTCTCGAGCGCGAAGTCCCGGGTCGGATCGAAAACCACGGGGTCGCTCCAGAGGCGGACCGGTTGATTGTAGTCCTCCCGGATCTCCATGTGGTAGTGCCCGTCTCGAATCCACATGCCCGAACCCGGGTTGTTCCAGACGGTCCAGCCGACCGTGTTGCGATCGAAGTTCTCCTCGAAGAAAAGCGGAAGCTGCGCGGCGGCGCTGCTGGCCCAAATGAACAACAGCGAAATGGTACGAAGCGGAGTCCGTTGCATGGTTGACGGGGTGAGAGAGCGATATCGGCCGCGCGCATCAGAAAAGGCGCGGTGGATACGATCAAGGCCATCCCCGTCGGGTGGCATGGGTAAAGGTGCGTACGGTCTGCTTGCTTGGCGCAATTATCGAGTTCCCGCCCCACGTGATCTGCCGCCGCCGCGCTCCCGGCCCGCGAATTCCGCTTTCCGCACCGCGGGGATTCTGCCTTCTAAGGCACCATGAGCCTGCCGCCCCGCTTCTGCTCCCGCCTGCTGCTTGGCTGCGCCCTGGTGGCGGCCATTTCCGTCCTGTCCGCGGCCGACGCGCCGTGGAAGGCGGGTTTCGCCGCGTTGAAGATCACCCCGACGGAGCCGCTGATGCTGGCCGGCTACGCGAGCCGGACGATTCCCGCGCGCGATGTCGTGGACGATCTTCATCTCAAGGTCCTCGCTCTCGAGGATGCCGCGGGCGGGCGCTCCCTGCTGTTTACGGCGGATCTGATCGGATTCCGCGCCGACTTCACCGAATCAGTCTGTCCCCGCATCACCGCGGCCACTGGCATCCCCCGCGAACGCATCCTCTTCAACGCCTCGCACACCCACGCCGGGCCGGCGGTGATGATGAGCCTGCAGTCGCACTACACCATCGCGCCGGATCAGGCGGAGAAACTGATCGCCTACACGAAGAAGCTGCAGGACCACTGCGTGAGCCTCGCCACGCAGGCGGTCGGCCGGCTGCAGCCGGCGCGTCTTTCCTGGGGCACCGGGGTCGTGAATTTTCCCATGAACCGCCGCGAATTCACCCGGACCGGCGTGGGACTCGGCGTCAACCCCCGCGGCCCGGTCGATCGCTCCGTGCCCGTGCTGCGCGTCGATTCGCCCGAGGGCAAGCTGCTGGGCGTGGTGTTCGGCGCCGCCTGCCACAACACGACCTACGGCTCCCGCGACAACCAGATCAGCGGCGACTTCGCGAGTGCGGCGCAGGCGTTCGTGGAACGCGAGTTCGCCGGCGCGCAGGCGATGTTCATGCAGGGCCTGGCGGGCGATGCGAACCCGTACCCGAACAGCCTCAACGATCCCGCCAAGCGTCCCGCCGCCGAAATCGCGCGCGAACACGGCGCGTCGCTGGGTCGCGAGGTCAGCCGCGTGCTGGGCAACGCCCTCAAGCCGGTCGGCGGTCCGCTCCGCGCCGCTTTCGCCCCGGCCGAGCTTCCCCTGCAGAAAGCGCCGTCGCGCGACGAACTGGAGCGGACGAGCGCCAAGTCCACTTCGACGTCGAAATGGGTCGCCGACCAGATGCTCGCCCGCCTGAAGGCCGGGGAAACGCTGCCGACCCGTTACCGCGCTCCCGTGACGGTCTGGCAGTTTGGTTCCGATCTCACCCTCGTCGGCCTGCCGGGCGAGGTCGTCGTCGACTACGTCGGCCTCATCGAGGAGACGCTCGGCCCGCTCAAGCTCTGGCTCGCCGCGTACTGCAACGACACGTTCGGCTACCTGCCGTCCGCACGCGTGCTCCGCGAGGGCGGCTACGAGACGCGCGGACTTTATCACGGCGGCATCGGCTACTTCGCCCCGGAGGTGCAGGGCGTGTTGGTCGGAAAAGTGCGCGAGCTCGCGGAGCAGGCGGGGCGGGTGAAGTGAGGCGCGGCCGGCACGGGCGGATGATTTCGCAGGAAATCGCAGCACGCGCAGAGGCCTGACGCAGAGAAATCGCCGGGGCACCTTCCCCTCTGCGTCAGGCCACTGCGCGCGCTGCGTCCGCCTGTGAAGACCCGACCCGTCCGCCCCACGCCGTTCCTTGACTCGCCCCGCCCAACCCCGTCCGCTTTGCCGCCCCAAGCCCAACCATGAACTCGCCCCGTCTTGCCTTTCTCGCCCGCACCGTCCTCGCCGCGCTGTTCGTCCTCGTGGCGTCCGTCCGCGCCGCCGAAACCGGCACCGTCAGCGGCCAGGTCAGCAATGCCGCCACGCGCGCTTTCCTCGAGGGCGCGGTGGTCGCGGTCGCCGGCACGGCCCAGTCGACGGTCACCGACCGTGAGGGACGCTTTCAGCTCAACGTCGCCGCGGGTGCCGAGGTCACGCTCGTCGTCAGCTTCACCGGCCTCGATGTCCGCCGGGTGCCCGTGCGCGTGGCCGCCGGGCAGACGGTGACGCAGAACGTCGAGCTCACCGCGGAGATCTACAAGCTCGACAAGTTCACCGTCGCCGGCGAACGCGAGGGCACGGCGCTGGCCGAGACGCTCCAGCGGCAGGCGCCGAACGTGAAGGCGGTCGTGTCTTCGGACACGTTTGGCAACGTCGCCGATGGCAATGTCGGCGACCTCCTGCAACGCATCGCCGGCATCACCGCCAACTACAACGGCCACGATGTGCGCCAGGTGAGCATTCGCGGCGTCGGACCCGAGCTCAATGCCGTGACGATGGACGGCCTCCAGGTCGCCAGTGCGCAGTCGGCCAACGGCGGCCGCGCCTTCGAGTTCGACCAGGCCTCGCTCGGCAACATCGAGACCATCGAGGTCACCAAGGCGCCGACCCCCGACATGGACGGCGCCTCGATCGGCGGCAGCGTGAATCTCGTCACGAAGAGCGCCTTCGACCGCGCCGCCGCCCGCGTCTTCACCTACACGCTCGGTTTCATCACGCGGCCGACCTACAAGGCCTCCAACCCGTCGTGGAAGGCGCCCATCGAAGGCTTCGGACCGTCGATGAACTTCAGCTACACCGACGTCGTGGGCGAGAAGCGCAACATCGGCATCACCCTTACCGGCACCGTCCACAGCCAGCCCGGCGCCGGCTCGACCACGATTCAGAGCTTCGAGCGCAAGGCCACGCCGGGTCCGGTGTACAATTTCTCCATGGGCCGCCGCGTCGAGAACGCCACGCGGTCGCGCGTCGCGAGCGGGCTCAAGCTCGACTACCGCTGGAGCCAGCAGTCGACGCTCTCGCTGAGCCTCTCCTACAACTACTATTTCGAGAACCCCGACACGCGCCTGAGCACCCTCTCGACGGTCGGGGTCGCCACCGCGGCCACGCCCCAGGTGCTCGCCACGGTCGACGCCAGCGGCCGCCGCACCGGCGGCGGGTACATCACTCCCAACTACGCGGATAACGTCACGCGCGTCTATGCCCACCCGACGCTCTCGACGAACGCGATTTC
>JAEUHA010000599.1 GCA_016793535.1 Opitutaceae bacterium
CGGTAGTGCGCCAGCCGGGCCCCGATCTCGGCGGCCGTGATCGATTCGGACACACCGTGCCGGCCGACCTTCCAATGGTAGGTCCCGTCACCGGCAGCCTGGATGAATGCCGTGGAGAGGTCTTCGCCCGGTCGGCCATCAACGGCCGGCAAGGTCGCCTCGATCACGCGGATTTTCTCCAGGCTCAGCGTGAAGAGCACGAACGTGGCGAGAAGGAAGAAGATCACATCAATCAGCGGGATGATTTCCACGCGCGCTTTCTTCGGACCGAAATCGAGGCCATCGAGTTCGTTCATGGTGGGGAGGGGTTACTAGTATGACGATCTCGCGCCCGTTTCCTTAGCGAAACGACCAGATGAGAGTTGAGAGACCGATCTGCGGAGGCGGTGCGCCAACGGACACCGGGGGAATCGTCATGCTTGGCGGGTTCGGCGCCCAACTCTCAACTCTGCCCGCAGCGGGATCATCCAGCTCGGCCATCCTGTCGAGCCAGTTCAAACAGTCCACGCCCAGACAGGATGAACAGGATCGACAGGATGGATGACGGCCGGCGCACCCTGAGGTTGCCTGCCCGGAGAACCTGCCGAGATTAGGTTCATGTCATCGCCATCGATCCCGGCCGCCGTCAACGTCCTCGACTGGGGACGCACGGAGTACGCCGCCGCGCTCGCGCAGCAGGCCGCGCTGGTCGAGCGACGGATCGCCGGTGAGATCGGCGACACGCTCGTGTTCACCGAGCACGATCCGGTCTTCACCCTGGGGATGCGCGCGGGAGCCGAGGCACACCTGCTGTGGGATGCCGACCGCCTCACGCGCGAAGGCATCGCCACCGCGCGCACCAACCGGGGCGGCGACATCACGTACCACGGGCCCGGTCAGGTCGTCGGGTATCCCATCCTATCGCTCGATCGCCGGCGCGACCTGCACGCCTACCTGCGCTGGCTCGAGGACGTCCTCATCGGCGCCGTCGGCCAACTCGGCGTCACTGCGGGTCGGCGTGACGGCAAGACGGGCATCTGGGTCGGCGACCGGAAGGTGGCGGCGATCGGCGTGGCCGTCCGCCGGTGGGTGACCTATCACGGCTTCGCGCTCAACGTGAATCCCGACCTGACGCACTTTCAAGGCATCGTCCCGTGCGGGATCAGCGCCGACGAAGGGACCGTGACCTCGCTCGAGGCGGAACTCGGGCGCGAACTCGCTTTGGACGAGGTCAAACGCGTGCTGACACAGGAGTTCAGTCGCGGGCTGCCCGGATTCATGAACCCCTGAGCGGCATCGATTTTCAACGCTCGCGCCGGCGTGCGGACCGCCCGCGCGAGAATTAGGGTGCAACAGCGGCAAGTTTTCCCACCTTTCTCGCTTCCGAACTCACGATGGAAACCACGCGCAAACCGTCCTGGCTCCGAGCCAAGCTGCCGAGCGGCCCCGGCTATGCCGCCACCCGGCGGCTCGTCGACGAAAACAAGCTGCACACCGTCTGCCAGAGCGCGCAGTGTCCGAACCTCGGCGAGTGCTGGTCGCGCGGCACCGCGACCGTGATGATCCTGGGCAACATCTGCACCCGCTCGTGCAATTTCTGCGCGATCGCCACCGGGCGGCCGACGGAACTCGACCTGGGCGAGCCGGCGCGCGTCGCCGACGCCGTGGCGAAGATGAACCTCAAGCACTGCGTGATCACGAGCGTCGCCCGCGACGAGCTGGCCGACGGCGGCGCCAGCGTCTGGGCGGCCACGATCCGCGCCGTGCGTCACCGAAATCCGAATACAGCGATCGAGGTGCTCACGCCCGACTTCCGGGGCAACACCGCGCACCTCGACGTCGTGCTCGACGCGAAGCCCGACATCTTCAACCACAACGTCGAGACCGTGGAACGGCTGCAGAAGCCGGTGCGGGTGCAGGCCCGCTACGACCGTTCGCGCGCGATGCTGCGCCACGCGAAGAGCCGCGGGTTCGTGACCAAAACCGGCCTCATGCTCGGCCTCGGGGAGACGCGGGAGGAAATCGAGCAGACGCTGCGGGATATCGCCGCGGACCGGACGGACATTCTCACCATCGGCCAGTACCTGCAGCCCACGCCGCAGCACCTGCCCGTGGCCCGCTGGGCGACGCCGGAGGAGTTCGCCCACTGGAAGCAGTTCGGCCTGGGCCTCGGACTCGGCGTGGTGGAGAGCGGCGCACTCGTGCGTTCGAGCTATCACGCCGACGAGCAGTCGCAGAAGTATACCGGCGTCGAACATCTGAACACCGCCAACGCGCTCGCCGACGCCTAGCGCACCCGGCGCCAAGGTTCGCGGCGCCCGGACCCGCGCCATCCCGCCGGCCGCAATCGCGCCGGCCCCCGCCTTACCCCATGAAGACTACCCTGCTGCCGGCGCTCGCGCTGGTCCTCGGCCTGGCCGGTTCGCTGTCCGCGGCCGACTCCTCCCTCGTCCTTCCACTCTGGCCCGACGGCGCGCCCGGGTCGGCGGCGCGCCGCCACGAACCCGAAAAGGTGGTCGGCACGAACATCTCCAACATCCATCATCCGTCGCTCCTCGCCTACCTGCCGGCGAAGGAGAAGGCCACCGGCGCCGCGGTGATCGTGGCGCCCGGCGGCGGCCATCAGCGGCAGGTCATCCAGCACGAGGGCTACAACGTGGCCCGCTGGCTCGCGGACCGCGGCATTGCGGCCTTCATCCTCAAGTACCGGCTCGCCCGCGACGACGCCAACCCGGCGGGCGCCCCGCAGCCGTACACGGTCGACCGCGACGCGCTCGCGGATGCGCAGCGGGCGTTCCGCGTGATCCGCGCCCGCGCAACGGAGTTCGGCGTCCGGCCCGACGCGATCGGAATCCTGGGCTTTTCAGCCGGTGGCGAAGTCGCGCTGCTCGCGGCCACCCGCGGCGCCGACGGCAATTCCGCGGCGACGGATCCGGTGGAACGCCAGAGTGCCCGCGCGAATTTCTACGCCCTGATCTACCCAGGCGGCCTGCCGCGGACGGACATTGTCCTCACCAAGGACACCCCGCCCGTCTTCCTCGCCGCCGGCTACGGCGACCGGCAGAACATCGCCGAGGGCCTCGCGGAATTCTACCTGAAGTGCAAACGCGCCGGCGCGCTCGCCGAGCTGCACATGTACGCGGGCGCCGGCCACGGTTTCGGCGTGCGCGACACCAACGTCTCTCCCGCCGGCGCGTGGATCGCGCGGTTCGCGGAGTGGATGGCGGACCGGAAATTCGTGCCCGCAGCGAAGTAGAGGCGGAGCTCTCACCGGGAGCGCGGACGCCCTCGTCCGCATCGAATCGGAATGCGGCCGCGGGCGTCCGCGCTCCCAGGGGTAAACAACAGAAAAAGCTTTGCCGTCCCCCGAGTGCGCCGGCACGGTCTCGCGCCGGAACCTATGCCGCACGACGTTACGCTGATCGCCACGCTCGCCGTCGGCTTTGTCTTCGCCTTCGTGCTCGGGTACTTCGCCCACCGGCTGCGGCTCCCTCCGCTGGTCGGGTATCTGCTGGCGGGCGTGATGATCGGACGGCTCGCACCCGGAGTCGTGGCCGACAGTGCCATCACGGGCCAGCTGGCGGAAATCGGCGTGATGCTGCTGATGTTTGGCGTGGGGCTGCACTTTTCAACCGCCGATCTCATGGCGGTGCGGCGGATCGCGGTGCCGGGCGCCGTCGTGCAGATCGCGCTGGCGACGGCGATCGGCGTGGGGATGACGCACTTCTGGGGCTGGAACTTTGGCGCCGGCCTGGTGCTCGGCCTGAGCCTTTCCGTGGCGAGCACCGTCGTGCTGCTGAAGGCGCTCGAGGAGCGCAACGCGGTGTCCACGCCCAACGGCCGGATCACGATCGGCTGGCTGATTGTCGAGGACCTGGCGATGGTGCTCACCCTCGTGCTGCTCCCGGCCTTCGCGGAGGCACTCGGCGGCCACGTGCCCGCCGATGGCCACGGCATCGGGGAAGGCAGCCTGCTCGCGAACCTCGGCCAGACCCTGGTGAAGGTCACGGCCTTCGTCCTGATCGTGCTCTTCTTCGGGCCGCGCGTCATGCCCTGGCTCCTGCGCCAGGTGGCGCGGACGGGCTCGCGCGAGCTCTTCACCCTGTGCGTGCTCGCGGTGTCGCTCGGGATTGCGTTCGGGTCGGCCAAGCTCTTCGACGTCTCTTACGCGCTCGGCGCGTTCTTCGCTGGCGTCGTGCTGAGCGAATCGGACCTCAGCCACAAGGCCGCCGCGAATTCACTGCCGCTGCAGGACGCGTTTGCCGTGCTCTTCTTCGTCTCGGTCGGCATGATGTTCAACCCCGCCATCCTCCTGGAGCAGCCGGGCAAGGTTCTCAGCGTGCTGGGCCTCATCATCGTCGGCAAGTCGCTGCTCGCCCTCGGCATCGTGCTCGGGCTCGGGTACCCGTTGAGCACCGGGCTGACCGCCGCGGCCGCGCTGGCCCAGGTCGGGGAATTCTCCTTCATCCTCGCCGGCCTCGGCATCGCGTACAAGCTGATGCCCGTCGAGGGCCTGAGCCTGATTCTCGCCGGCTCCATTCTGTCGATCACGCTGAGCCCCGCGCTGTTTGCCCTGGTGGACTGGATCGGCGGCCGGCTCGCGGCCAGTCCGCGCTGGCGCGGTGCGTACGAAACCGGCCGCGGCCAGGCGTACCCCCGGCTCCTGGCGGAACTCGAAGCGTCGAAGCTGCAGCTCGAGCGGAAATCCGCCGCGCACAAGACGTTCACACCCGAGGAGCTCGTGGGGCAGTTCCCGCTGTTCGCCAACCTCAGTGCCGAACAACGCGAGGTGCTCCTGCTGCACTTCGAGACTCGTCGCGTGCAGCCCGGTGAACGCGTGATCCGCGCCGGCGACAAGGCGAACAACGTCTATTTCATCTCGTCCGGCGAAGTGGAGGTCGTTCCCCGCGGCGGCAATGAGTCGATCAAGCTGGGACCCGGGGCGTTCTTCGGCGAGATGGCACTGCTGACGGGCGCGCCCCGCTCCGCGGACGTCACCGCCCTGGACTACTGCAAGTTCCTCACCCTGAGCCGGCGGGATTTCCGGCAGTTGCTGAAGAAGTATCCGTTGATCCGCGACCAGGTGGTAGCCCAGGCCAGCGAACGCGGAGCGATGAATGTCAGCCTGCTCGAAAAGAGCCTGGCCGAGCAGGAACCGCCCGTGGCGGGAAATTGAACCAACCCGCGGCCACGCCGGGGTGCAATTTTTTGTAAAAACCCGCGCCAAGCACCCGCCGCTCCCCAGAAGCGCAGGGCCGTGCCGAACTCCAAGGGGACTCCAGCGTAACGACTGATCCCGCATTGGCCGGCACAACGGAGGTTTCTCAATTCCAACCGGCTCCCGTCCCATCTTTTCAGTCCCGCCCTTGTCTATCGCCTCCGCCCGCCCACGTTCCTCCCGCTTGAAAGCAACGCTGTTCCGACTCGTCCTGGCCGCGTCCGCCAGCGCGTGCCTGTCCGCGCGTGCCGCCAGCGCTCCGCCGCCGCACCGGGAGGCACTCACCGACCGGGAGATCGCACAGGGCTACCGGAGCCAGGTTGTGATCGCGAAGCCCCGTGCCCTTCGGGCCGCGGCCAACGACTCGGACGAACAGCGCGAAGGCCTGCGGGTTCGGCGTCGCTGGGACCGCTTCGGCGGACTGAGGGTCCTGGAACTGCCCGCGGGCGAGGCCGTGGAACGCGCCATCGAGCGGCTGCGCGCCTCCGGCCGATATGAATATGTGCAGGCGGACAGCGTGCGGCGGACGCTGGCGACGCCGAACGATCCGAGCTACAACCGGCAGTGGCCCCTGTTCAACAACGGCGCCAACAACGGCATCGCCGGCGCCGACATCAAGGCGCCCGCCGGCTGGGAAGTGCGCACGGATGCGTCGGAGGTCATCGTCGCGGTCATCGATACCGGCGTCCGCCTCGACCACCCCGACCTCGTGGCGAACCTCTGGCGCAACCCGCTGGAGATTCCAGGCAACGGCCGCGATGACGACGGCAACGGGTACGTCGACGACGTGCACGGCATCAACGCGATCAACGGCACGGGGACGCCTTCCGACGACACCGGCCACGGGACGCACGTCGCCGGCATCATCGGGGCGGTCGGCAACAACGGCGTCGGCGTCAGCGGCGTCGCCTGGCGCGTCCGCATCATGCCGCTCAAATTTCTCGGCGGCATCGCGGGCCGTGGTTCCACCTCGGACGCGATCGAGTGCATCGACTACGCGATCCGGCAGGGGGCGCACATCATCAACGCGAGCTACGGCATCGAGGCCGGGCCGGTGCCGTTCTTCGATCCGGCGGAGTTCGACGCGGTGCGCCAGGCGCGCGACGCCGGCATCATCTTCGTCGCGGCGGCGGGCAACGACGCGGCCGACCTCGACCTGCTCGCCCACTACCCGGCGAGCTACCGGCTCGAGAACGTGGTCGCGGTCGGCAACTCCGCGAACCGCGACGAGCCCAGCGCCGCGTCGAACTTCGGCTCCGGCTCCGTCGAGCTCTTCGCGCCCGGCACGGAAGTGTATTCACTTTCCAACAACCCCGCGACGCCCTACGCCACGCTGTCCGGCACCTCGATGGCCGCGCCGCACGTCGCCGGCGCGCTCGCGCTCGTGAAGGCGCAGTTTCCCAACGACACCTACCGCCAGCTCATCAATCGCGTGCTGCGGAGCGTCGACCCCATTCCCGCGCTCGTCGGCCGGGCCCAGACGGCCGGCCGGCTCAATCTCGACCGCGCGCTGCGCACCACGACCAACCGGCCGTTCAACGACGATTTCGCCACCCGCGGCCGCCTCCGCGGCGAGAATCTCGCCATCCGCACCGTGAACCACGGCGCCACCACCGAGGCCGAGCCGCCGATCGCAGGTGTCGCCGCCGGCGCCACGCTCTGGTGGGAATGGACGGCTCCCGTAAGCGCGCTCGTGCGCATCTCGACCGCCGGCAGCGCGTACGACACCGTGGTCGGCGTGTTCACCGGCAGCGCGCTCAACGCCCTGACGCCCGTGGCCTCGAACGACGACGATCCTGGCCGGGCGACGTCGCGACTCGAGTTCTCCGCGCAAGCCGGCACCACCTACCAGATCGTGGTCGGCGCCAAGGGCGGCACCAGCGGGCTCACCTTGATCGACCTCGGCTCGATCCCGGCCAACGACAGTTTCGCCAGCGCCCAGGCGATCACCGGGCGCTCGGCGGTCGTCGCCGCCACGAACGCCCAGGCGACCCTCGAACCCGGGGAACCGCAGATTCTCGGCCACACCGGCGGCAAGTCGCTGTGGTACCGCTGGACGGCGCCGGCGTCGGGCCGGTTCCAGTTCGGCGCCAGCAGCGACGGCTTCGATCCCCTGCTGGCGGTGTACACCGGCACCGCGGTCAATGCGCTCACGCTGATCGGCGCGAGTGACGATGCCGACGCCGAGTCCGGCGCGGTCTCCAACTACAGCGGCGCCCTCGTCACGGTCAACGCGACCGCCGGGACCACGTATTTTCTGCAGGTGGAAGGCGCGGCCCGCAACGGCCTGCCGCCGCCCACGGCGCCCTTCACCCTGACGGTGAACGACTCGGTCTGGCAGGGCATCGCGGGCGACAACCTGACCTCCGCTCCGACGGTCGGGCCCGACGGCTCGGTCTACATCGGGAGCGCCGACGGCTACTTCCACGCGTTCACAGCCACCGGCGCGCGAAAATGGGCGGCGATCAACCTCGCGGGGGCGCTGATCGACACGTCCTCGGCCGCACTCGCGCCCGACGGCACGATCTATTTCGGCGCCGGTCCGACCGGCTTCCGCGCCAACAGCTCCCGCCTCTACGCCTACAACAGCGCCACGGGCGCGCGGAAATGGGAGATCATCGTCGGCTCGGGCGTGAACGCGAACAACGCCGTCGCGCTCGCCGCCGATGGCACGATCTACGTGCATTCGGACGAAGGCCGGCTGTACGCCTACATCGACAACGGCACGAACGTGACGCCGAAATGGTCGACCGTGGTCCCCGGCAATTCGTACGCCTCCGCGGTCGTCGCGCCCGACGGCACGGTGTACATCGGCTCGGACGACAACACGTCGTCGCTGCCCATTCACCGCTTCTTCGCGATCAACCCGGTCAACGGCGCGGTCAAATGGTCGTTCGTCGCGGACAATCCCATCTACACGACCCCGGCGATCGACTCCGCCGGCAACCTGTATTTCGGCACGCTCACGTCGGGCCGGCTCTACTCGCTCACTCCGGCCGGCTCACAGCGCTGGATCTACCGCGGCGCCACGCTCGGCACCTCCTCGTCGCCGGCGCTCAGTCCCGGAGGCGGCACGGTTTACTTCGCCGGCTACGACGGCGTGCTGCACGCGGTCGACACCGCGACCGGCGAGGCGCGCTGGACGTTCAAGCTCGGCGACGAAGTGCGCGCGAGTTCACCGGCGGTCGATGCCAACGGCGTCATCTATGTCGGCGTGTACGACGGCCTCGTCTACGCGGTGAATCCCAACGGCACCCTGCGCCGCACCTGGGCCACCGGCGGCATCGTGCGCTCGTCGCCGGCGATCGCCGACGGCCGGCTCTACGTCGGCAGCAACGACAACCGGCTCTACGTTTTCGACGTTGGCGCGTCCGCGGCGTCGCCCTGGCCGCAATACCGCCAGAACCCCCAGCGCACCGGCCAGGCCCGCCTCGACACGCTGCGGATCGTGTCCGCCCCGCAGACCCAGGTCGCCGCGCTCGGCGCCCCGCTCAGTCTCGCGGTGGTCGCGACCGGCGAGGGCACCCTGCGCTACGAATGGCGCAAGGACGGAACGATCATCGCCGGGGCGAACGGCCCCGCGCTCGGTATCAGCGAAGTCACTACCGCCACCGCCGGCACCTACACCGTGACGGTGATCGACGCGCTGGGCAGCGTCACGTCAGCCCCGGCCACGATCACGGTCGAGGCGCTGCGGCGCGGCCGGCTGACCAATCTCTCGGTGCGCACGACGGCCGGCACCAACGACCAGGTGCTGACGGTGGGCTTCGTGCTGGCCGGCACGCCCGCCAAGGAAGTCCTGCTGCGGGCGATCGGTCCGACCCTCGCGGATTTCGGCGTGACCGACACGCTCGCCGATCCGCGCCTCCAGCTCTACGCCGCCGGTCCGGCGCTGCTGAGCGCGAACGACAACTGGGCGACGGACACGCTGCCGGTGGCCTCGGGCGGCAACACCGCGACGGCGATGGCCGGCGCGTTCTCCGTCGCGGGCGCCTTCGGCCTGCGGGCCGACTCGCTGGACGCCGCACTGCTCCGCACCCTGTCGGCCGGCAGTTACACGGCGCAGATTTCCGGCGCCTCCGGCACCGGCATCGCCCTGGCCGAACTCTACGACCCCACGCCGGCCAACGGCGCCCGCCTCGTCAACGTCTCGGCGCGCGCCCAGGTCGGCACCGGCGGCGGCATCCTGATCGCGGGCTTTTCGATTTCCGGCAACGTGCCGAAACGCGTGCTGATTCGCGCGGTCGGACCGGCACTGGGCGCGTTCGGCGTCACCGGCGTCCTGGCCAATCCGCGCCTCGATCTCTACCGCGGCAGCACCCTGCGCCAGAGCAACGACGACTGGGGCGGCAATGCCGCCCTGGCCGCGGCCTTTGCCCAGGTCGGCGCATTCGCCTTCCCGAGCGCCACCAGCCTGGACGCCGCCCTGCTGGTCGACCTGGAACCCGGTTCCTACACGGCCCAGGTCAGCGGCGCCGCCGCCACCGGCATTGCACTCGTCGAGATTTACGAGGTTCCTTGATCCCCGCCACGACATGAAATCCCTGTCCTTTCTTCTCGCCTGCACGCTCGCGCTCGGAGCCGGCCGTGCCTGGGCCCAAACGCATTCGTGGACCGTCTTCGCCGGCTCGACCACGCCGGGCAGCACCGACGGACTCGGGACCGCCGCGCGCTTCAACCAGCCGAACTACCTGGCACTGGACGCTGGCGGCAACGTGTTCGTCACCGACACCGGCAACAGCGTGATCCGGCGGATTACGCCCGCGGGGGTCGTGTCGACCTACCTCGGCGTGCCCGGCGCCAATCTCTACATCGACGGCGCCGCGACCCTCGCCCGCTTCGTGGCTCCGATGGGCATCACCGCCGTGGCGAACGGCACGCTCCTCATCACGGAGGTGAATTCGCATACGCTGCGCTTCGTGACCGCGACCCGGGAGGTCGCCACCGCCGGCGGGTCGACCGGCCTTTCCGGGTCGATCGATGCGTTTCTGGAAAGCGCGCGGTTCTTCCAGCCGACGGGCGTCGTGGTCGACAGCAATCAGAACACGTTCATCGCCGACACCGCCAATCACACCATCCGCAAGGTCACGCTCGCGTCCGCAGTTACGACGATCGCCGGGACCGCCGGGCAGGTCGGCACGACCGATGGCGTCGGCAATGCGGCCCGTTTCAACCGTCCCCGTGGGCTCGCGATCGACCGCAACGACAACCTCTACGTGGCCGACTCGAACAACCACACCATCCGCCGCATCACGCCCGCGGGTGTCGTCACCACGATCGCCGGCCTCGGCGGCTTCAGCGGCAGCAATGACGGCACCGCCACCGGCGCCCGCTTCAACACGCCCTGGGGCGTCGCCGTCGACGGCGGCGGGACGCTCTACGTCGCCGACACCGGGAACCACACCGTGCGCCGGATCACGCCCTCGGGCGGGGTCAGCACGATCGGTGGCGCCGCCGGCAGCGCGGGGCACGCCGAGGGCAACACGAGCCAGGCGCGGTTCTCTTCCCCGATCGGACTGGCGGTCGATTCCGCGGGTACGATTTACGTGGCGGTCCGCGACAACCACCTGATCGCGCGCGGCGCGCTCGACACTCCGCCCGCGATCGTCTCGCCGCCGGTCGCCCAGACCGTGCCGCCGAGCACCCGGGTGGAATTCTCGGTCAGCGCGACCGGCGGCGGCCTCACGTTTCAATGGCGCCGAAACGACGTCCCCATCCCGGGCGCCACGGGCGCGACCTTGGTCGTCCCGTCCGCCGATACCGCCGCGCTCGGCAACTATTCCGTCGTCGTGAGCAACTCGGCCGGTTCCGTCACGAGCGCCCCGGCCGCCCTCGTGATCTCGCCGGCCCTCGCCACCGGACGCATCACCAACCTCGCGATTCGTTCCCAGGCGGGCACCGGCGACAACACGCTCATCGTCGGCTTCGCCATCGGGGGCGGCGGTCCCTCCGGCAACAAGCCCGTCCTGATCCGCGGCGTCGGTCCCACGCTGGCGGCCTTCAATGTCGGCGGCGTGCTCGCCGATCCGAAACTCGAGATCTTCTCCGGCCAGACCCGGATCCAGGAAAACGACGACTGGGCGGGCAACGCGCAGATCGCCACCGTGGCGGGCCAGGTCGGCGCGTTTGCCTACGGCGCCCCGACCTCCAAGGACGCCGCCATCTATAATCCGAACATCAGCCCCGGCAGCTACACCGTGGCAATCACCGGCAACGGCGGCACCACGGGGGTCGCGCTGGCGGAAATCTACGACGCCACGGCGGCCGCGACGTTCACGGTCACGACGCCCCGGCTGACCAACGTGTCCGCCCGCACCCGGGTCGGCACCGGCGACGACATCCTGATCGCGGGTTTCTCCATCAGCGGTTCGACGAATCGGACCGTCCTGATCCGGGCCATCGGTCCGACCCTGGGGACGTTCAACGTCCCGGGCGCCCTCGCGAACCCGAGACTCGAACTCTACTCCGGGTCCAATCGCATCCTTGAAAACGACGACTGGGGCGGGACCGCGGTGCTCTCCACGGCGTTTGCCGCCGTGGCCGCGTTCGCCCTGCCGGCGGACAGCCGGGATGCCGCGATACTCGTCACGCTGGCCCCCGGCAGCTACACCGCCCAGGTGAGCGGCGTCGGCAACACGACCGGCGTCGCGCTGGTCGAGGTATACGAAGTGCCCTAGCCGTCGCCGAAGCGCCGTCGCTGCGGCACCATCGGCGCAGCAGCACGGCCGACCTGGCTGCACCCGTGAAGCAGGGGCACCGCCCACGTGGCGGGAGCTTCCCGCACTCTGCCTTCAACCGGCGCCGGGCCGAACGCGTCCCCACGCCTCCGCGGCCTGCGCCTGCCGCGACGTCGCTACGTCGGATCGCCCCACCCGCCCAACCTCCGCCCCCCGGGTGCCGGACGGTCCGGATTTTTGTCGTCTTTCGGTGGCATCTGTTTGCTTGATCCACCCGGGTGCGGAGCGTCCCATCGGGTGTTCCGCCCCCAAGTCTCCAGCGCCCCGAAAAACCGTCACCTTTCCCCTAGGGCTGCGTCTTTGCGAACCGCACCCAGCCTGCCACCCGGCTTCCAGCCGCCGGGTTTCCATTGCGGTGGTGGCAAATTCCTTTCCTCCTCCTTCCACTTCCCCTCCTCATCAGTCATGGCCAAATCGAAAAGCTACGGTGGTCTTATTGTCTTCCTGATCGTCATCGCCGGGGCCGCCGGCGGCGGTTGGTACTATTTTCGCAACAAGACCGAGAAGGCGCCTGAGTTCCAGGTGACCAAGATCGCCCGGGGCGACATCACCCAGGCGGTCACCGCCACCGGCGACCTGCAGCCGGTGGTAACCGTGGACATCGGCGCCCAGGTTTCCGGCCAGATCAAGGAAGTGCTGGTCGACTACAATTCCATCGTCAAACAGGGCGACGTGCTCGCCCGCATCGACGAATCGACCCCGACGCAGCGCCTGCGCCAGGCCGAGGCCGATCTCGCCTCGACCGAGGCGAACAACCAGTTGCTCAAGATCAACGCCAAGCGCACCACCGAGCTGTTCGAGAAGAACCTCGTGTCGCAGCAGGAGCTCGACAACATCAATGCCCAGCTCGCGCAATCCAACGCCAGCCTGCTGACCCGCCAGGCCGCCGTCGCCAACGCCAAGCTCGATCTCGAACGCACCGTCATCACGGCGCCGATCGACGGCATGGTGCTCGACCGCAAGACCGACAAGGGCCGCACGGTCAACGCGAGCATGAACGCGCCGACGCTGTTCACGCTGGTGAACAATCTCTCCAAGATGCAGATCAACGCCGCGGTCGCTGAAGCCGACGTCGGCAGCATCTCCGAAGGCCAGGAAGTGAAGTTCACCGTGGATGCGTTTCCGAACCGCACCTTCACCGGCAGCGTCCGTCAGGTCCGCAATGCGGCCACGACCCAGCAGAGCGTTGTCTCCTACGCGACGATCATCGACGTGAACAACGAGGACCTGAAGCTGAAGCCCGGCATGACGGCCAACGTGTCGATCATCGTGCAGCAGAAGACGAACGTCCTCCGGGTCGAGAACGGCGCCCTCCGGGTGCGCATTCCGGCGGAACTCATGCCCAAGGCCCCGGCCGCCGTGACTCCGGTCATCGCCAAGGCGGGCGAAAAGGGAGCGGAAAAGGGCAAGGGCGGCGAAAAATCCGCCGGTACCGCGGCGACCATGACCGACGAGGAACGCATGCGCGCGACGATGGACATCATGCGCGAGGTCGGCTTCCAGCGCGGCACTCCGGCGTCGCCGGAGCAGATCGAAAAGGCCAAGGCGCTGGCCAAGGAAAAAGGACTTGATCCCGATTTGATTGCCGCCCGCTTCGCCACTCCCGGCGGTCGGGGCGGTCGCGGCGGTGGGGGCGGCGGCGGTGACGGCGGACGTCGCGGTGGCGGCGGGGGCGGCGGCGCCGGCGAGCGCGGTTTCAACAACACGGTCGTGCAGCGTACCCTCTACAAGCTCGTGAATCCCGATGCGCCCGACAAGGACAAGCGGGTCGAAGCCGTGTCGGCCCGTCTCGGCGTCTCGGATGGTTTCTACACGGAAGTCCTCGGCGGCCTCAATGAGGGCGACACGCTGGTCAAGGGCGTGATCATGCCCGGCGCGGCGCCGGTGGCCGGAGCGCCGGCCCCGGGCGGCTCGAGCAATCCCTTCAGCGGCGGCCGCAGTTTCGGCGGCAGCAGCAGCGGCATGCGCGGCCGCTGAGCGCGGGCCCCTTCGCACCATCAACCGGCTCCGCACCTCTGCCATGGCACCCGTTGTCCAAATCAAGGACATCCACAAGATCTACGAATCCGGCGAAGTCCCGGTGCACGCCGTGCGTGGCGTGTCGCTCGATATCCACCGCGGCGAGTTCGTCGCCCTGATGGGCGCCAGCGGCTCCGGCAAGTCGACGCTCATGAACATGCTCGGGTGCCTCGACCGGCCGACCCGCGGCACGTACCTGCTCGACGGCATCGACATCGACAAGCTCGACCGCAACGAACTCGCCGACCTGCGCAACCAGAAGCTCGGTTTCGTCTTCCAGGGCTTCAACCTGCTTTCGCGCACCACGGCGCTGGAGAACGTCGAGCTGCCGATGCTCTACGGCCGCCATCGCAAACTCTCGATGGAGGAGATCCGCAAGCGTGCGCTCCATTGTCTCGACATCGTCGGCCTTTCCCAGCGCGCGGACCATTTCCCGAACCAGCTCTCCGGCGGCCAGCAGCAGCGCGTGGCCATCGCGCGCGGGCTCGTCAACCAGCCCCAGGTGCTGCTCGCCGACGAACCGACGGGCAACCTCGACTCGAAAACCTCCGTGGAAGTCATGGGCGTTTTCCAGAAGCTGAACGACCAGGGCATCAGCATCGTGATGGTCACGCACGAGCTCGACATCGCCCACTACTGCAAACGCAACCTGATCCTGCGCGACGGCGTGGTGGTTCGCGATGAACCAGTGCAGAACCGTTCGATCGCGTCCGTCGAAATGGAGAAGCTCAAGCAGGCCGAGGCGGCGGCGAAACTCACCGCGGGCGCCGGCGCCTGAATCCCGCCCCTGCTGTCGCCTGCCGCCCGATGTTTGATTTTCCCGCGACCCCAATGAAGGTTCCCGCCTCCGCCCCGTCGCTCGTCCCGATCCGCTGATCCTCCGCCCTCAGCCTTCCGCCGCCCTCGCCCGTAACTTTCCCTTCCCGTGCGTTTCACCAACACTCTCCGCGTCGCGCTCCGCGCCCTCCGTCGCAATACGATGCGCTCGATGCTCACCGCGCTCGGCATGATCATCGGTGTCGCCGCGGTCATCACCATGGTGAGCATCGGCAATGGTGCCAAGGTCCAGGTCGAGGCCCAGGTCGCCTCGCTCGGCCAGAACCTCATCACGGTCATGCCGGGCAGCTTCTCGAGCGGCGGCATGCGCGGCGGTTTCGGCAGTTCGGTGACCCTGACCCCCGAGGATGCCGACGCGATCACCGCCGAAGTCGCCAACATCGACGGGCTCAGCCCGGAGGTGCGCGACCGGAACCAGGTCCTCGCCAACGGCCTGAACTGGAATACGAATGTCAATGGCGTCGGCCCCGACTACCCGTACGTCCGCAACTGGCCGATGGCGTCAGGCGCGATGTTCACGGAGCAGGATGTGAAGTCGCTCGGCAAGGTCGCCGTCATCGGCAAGACCGTCGCCGACCAGTTGTTCCCCAACGAGGATCCGATCGGCCAGACGCTGCGCATCCGCAACCTGCCCTTCCGCATCATCGGCGTCCTGACGCCCAAGGGCTTCAGTGTTTTCGGTTCCGACGAAGACGACGTCGTCCTCATCCCCTACACGTCGCACATGCGCCGCGTGTCCCGCCGCACGTCGATCAGCATGATCCGCATCCAGGCCGCCACGGCCGACAAGATCGATACGGTCAAACAGGGCGTAGAGGATCTGCTGACCCAGCGTCGGCGCGGCCGCGAACCCGAC
>JAEUHA010000625.1 GCA_016793535.1 Opitutaceae bacterium
TCTTCTGGCCCTGCGTATCCTTGCCGATGTATTCGATGCTGGCGGCGACGAGGACAGGCATGTTGCGGCGGATGTCGCGGCTTTCGCCCTCACTCGTCACGTCGATGGTCCAGACTTCCTGGGCGGGGCGGCCCTCGACCGGTTCCTTGTTCTCCCGCGCCGACATCTTGAGGTACTTTTCGTAGACGACCTTCGTTACGATGTACTCCCGGAAACCGGCGAACTCGGTCGTCGGCGGATCCTGTACGGTGATGGTTTGATAGATCGGCCGGCCCTGTGAATCGGTGCCCACTTGCACGCGCTCGGTGCGGATCTGGCCGGGAATGGTGATGTAGACCGGCTCCGATACCGTCTCTTTCTTCATCTGCGGCGGACCAACGCCGTAATCCAGGTCGACCACGATGTCGGCCTTCGTGTTGGGCGGCGCCTCGTACATGCCCTTGCCGGAAAGCGCGGTCTTCACGAACCCGGCCGCTTCCTTGTAGCGCAGCGAGTCGTCGGCCACGAGGGGGTTGCGGTTCTTGATCTCGTAGGAAATCGCATTCTCCGCCTGCGGCTTGGCGAGAGCGTCGACTTTCAATTCGTGGGTCGTGGCGCAACCGGAGAAGAAAACCCCGGCGAAGAGAAACGGAACCAAGCCGAGCCAGTGCAGCGGGCCTTTCCGGGCGGGAAGCGAATCCGATGGGCCGTCGGTATTCATGTGCGGCGCAATGTAACTCTGGAAACGCGCGAGGCAACTCCAAGGATGCAGGTTTCTGCGGATCAGGGCGGATTTACATCCGGGCCGGAATCCGGACAGCAAAAACGCGCACCCGGATGAGTGCGCGTCGGGGAATCGGTTCGACGGGGCGGCTTACTTCCGACGGTCGGCGAGCTGGGCGCGCAGCACCACGCGGAACATCTGGATCGCCAGCCAAAATACGCCGGTCATGCACGCCGAGCAGAGCGCGCCCCAGAGGAGAATCATGTTCTTGTCGTTCGACGGGACGTGTTTCGACACGACCGTGTACATGTACAGGAAGAACCCGATGACCAGCACGGCGTCGATCGCGAGGCTGGCGGGGGAGGTGAGCTTCTTTTCCGACTGAGACATCCGTCCAAGGAGAAGAACCCGACCGACGTTGTCCACGGAATTTTGCCACCCTGCCGCGGCCATAAGACCCCGTCGCGCCCCGATTAGCCTGCCCGCCCCCCGGGAGCGCGGCCGTCCCCGGGCGCCTTTGGGTGTCCCGGTCCGCCGATCGACCTTCTCCTCACAACCCTTTCGGAATCCCAGCCGTTAGCACGTCCGGCGCACCGTCCGTCACCAGGACATTGTCCTCGATCCGCACTCCGCCGAGTCCGATCAAGGCGTCCACCCGCTCCCAGTGGACGCAGTCGTGAAACCGTTCACGCCGTCCGGGCTCGCGCAGCAATTCCGGGATGAAGTACAGGCCCGGTTCGACGGTCACCACCTGGCCGGCTGCGAGGGGCAGGTCCATGCGCAGGGAGCGCAGGCTCGGCCTCGGGTCACGCGTGCGCCCCGGGTGCAGGCCGCTGGCGTCGCGCACCCCCAGCCCGACCATGTGCCCGAGGCCGTGCGGGAAGAACAACGCGTGCGCCTCGCGTTCCACGAGTGCGGTGGGGTTGCCGCGCATCACCCCGAGCGCCACCAATCCGGCGACCAGGTCGACTGCCGTTTGCAGGTGGATTTCCTTCCATTCCGCGCCTGCCCGGCACCGCTGGATCGCGCGCTCCTGGGCCCCCAAGACAACCTGGTACAGGTCGCGTTGAAAGTCCGCCGGTGTCCCGGCCACGTACGTCCGGGTCACGTCCGCCATGTAGCGGTCGATCTCGGCCCCGGCATCGACCAGCACGAAATCCCCGTCGCGCACCGCGCGGGCCGACGGTTCGACGTGGAGCACGGCCGAGTTCGGGCCGCTGCCGACGATCGTCCCGTAGCCGGTGCGTGTGGCGCCGTGGCGGAAGAACTCCGCTTCGAGCTCAATCTGGAGGCGGCGCTCGCTGACGCCCGGTCGGAGTTCCTCCCGGAGGCGCGCGTAGCCCGCGGCCGTCGCCGCGACGGCGCGACGGATGAGGGCGAGCTCGGCGCCGTCCTTGGACCGGCGCGCCTGGGTCAGCGCCTCGCGGACGCGGCCGACCGCGGCAGCGTCGGACGAAAGGTCGCGCCAGGGCGCCCCGAGATTCACGATGTTCCGGCCGGCGCGGGCGGACAACCAGTCGGTCAATCGCTCGATCGGCGTCCCGGCCCGCTGCGTGCGGCCTTCCCAGTAACGCTCACTCTCCGTCACCTGCGGGACGAATGAAACCCAGCCCGCCACGGGCCCGTCGCGCGGATCGAAGGCGAGCACGCCGCCGATCGTCTCCTCGCCGGTCAGATAGAAATACTCGGCGTGCGCCCGAAATGGATACGTCTGATCGCTCCCTTCCGGCAGCGGGACGGGGCCGCCCGCGCCCACCACGAGCAGCGCGTCGTGGAGCGGCAGGGCGGCGGCAACGCGGGCGCGGCGATCGTCGAGACGGTGGCTCATCGAGGACCCGACCGTGGCGGGACGAAAACCGGCCCACAAGGAAAGATACACGGGGGGACGCGTCCGTCCCTCTCAGCCGGAAAAGTTGTGTCGCCGTCGGCGGCGGCCGGGGCTAGCAGGAGTCGTAGCGGAGAGCAGCATGACGATTTTGAACCTGATTCCCTGGGAGCGCGGACGTCCACGTCCGGCGGTTGAGCGGAAGCGGACGGGGACGTCCGCGCTCCCACGGGTGCTCCTTCTCGCCGGCGTGCTGCTCGCCGTCGGATCCCGCGCGGCCGATGTGCTCCCCGGCACGGCTCCGCTGACCTGGCCCGAGGCCGATCTGTCGGAACGGCTGATGGACGGCGCCCATCAGTTTGTGGAACGGAAGATCGGCGAGGCCCCGGCGCGCCGCGCGGCGTTCTGGGCGCGCGATTTTTCCTCGGCAGAGGCGTACGCGCGGTCCGTGGCGGCCCGGCGTGAGCGTTTCCGAACGATCATCGGTGTCGTGGACGCGCGCCTGGCCCCGGGGCTGGAGCAGTATGGCGACACGGCGCGGCCGGCGCTCGTGGCGGAGACCGCCCGGTACCGCGTCTGGCAGGTGCGCTGGCCCGTGCTCGACGGGGTCTGGGGCGCCGGCCTCTGGGTCCAGCCGAAGGAGCGGCCCGTGGCGTTGGTCGTGGTCGTGCCGGATGCCGGCCAGTCGCCTGAACAGGTGCTCGGCCTGGCGGCGGGCGACGGCGCGCTGGCGTCGGGCGTGCGGCAGCTGGCGGAGAGCGGGGTGGAGCTCATCCTCCCGGTCACCGTGAGCCGCGAGAAGCTGGTCACCGAGGACCTCGCGCTGCGCCGGTCCGACCAGACCTATCGCGAATGGATTTACCGGCAGGCGTTTCACCTCGGCCGGCATGTCATCGGTTACGAGGTACAGACCGTGCTCGCCGCGGTGGATGGCTTTCGCGCGCGCCACGGCGCGGACCTTCCGGTGGGCGTGGCCGGCCATGCCGAGGGCGGCTTGGTGGCCTTCTATGCGGCGGCGGTCGATCCGCGGATTCGCGCGACGCTGGTCAGCGGGTACTTCGACTCGCGGCAGCAGGTGTGGGCGGAACCGATCTATCGCAACGTGTGGGGACTGCTGCGGGAGTTTGGCGATGCGGAGATCGCGGGACTCATCGGGCCACGCGAGCTCGTGATCGAGCACGCGCCCGGGCCGTCCGTCGCGGGGCACAAGGGCGACTGGAACCCGCCGGAGTTCGCGCGCGTCGCGGCCGAAGTGCGCCGCATCGAAACCGGACCGCAGGGCGCGCGGCCACTGCTGATTCACGGCGCCGAGGGCGCGCGGGTGGGACCGTTCTCCCCGGCCGCGGTCGGCGGGCTCGCCCGCGGGCTCGGGGTGGCTACCCTGGTCGCGGCGGCGGACGCGCCCAGGCCGTCGCCGGCGGCGTCGTTTGACCCGGCGCCACGCCACCGGCGTTTCGTGCGCGAACTCGAAGGCCACGTGCAGATGCTGATCGCGGGCGCCGATCAGGTGCGGGAAAAGTTCTTCCTTCATGCCGTGATGCCTGAGCTCGCGGACAACAAGTGGAGCACCGAGCGGCGGCACCCGCTGCAGCCCGCGGCCAAGTTTGTCGCGGGGGCGGCGCGCTACCGGCAGCTTTTCCTTGAGGACGGCCTGGGCCGCTTCGACGAGCCGCTGGTGCCGTTCAACGCCCGCACGCGCCAGGTGGCGGAGACGACGCGGTGGACCGCGTACGATGTCGTGCTGGACGTGTGGCCCGAGGTGATCGCGTGGGGCGTGCTCGTGGTGCCGAAGGACCTGCGGCCCGGCGAGCGCCGTCCGGTCGTGGTCTGCCAGCACGGCCGCAACGGCGTGCCGCGCGACACCGTCGACGGGAACAAGACGGCGTACAACAACTTCGCCGGCGTGCTCGCGGAGCGCGGGTTTGTGACGTTCGCGCCGCACAACCTTTACCGCGGCGAGGACCGGTACCGCTGGCTCAGCCGGAAGGCGAACACCGTGCAGGCCTCGTTATTCTCGTTCATCCTCGCCCAGCACGACCAGATCCTGCGCTGGCTGGGCACGCAGCCCTTCGTCGATCCGGCGCGGATCGGATTCTACGGGCTGAGCTACGGCGGCGAGACGGCGGTCCGGGTGCCGCCGATCCTGCCCGGCTACGCGCTTTCGATCTGCTCCGGCGACTTCAACCAGTGGACGCGCAAGGTGGCGGCGACGGACCAGCCGTTCTCGTTCATGCGGACGATCGAGTGGGAGATGCCGTATTGGAATCTTGGACACACGTTCGACTACGCCGAGATGGCGTACCTGATGGTCCCGCGGCCGTTCATGGTGGAGCGCGGGCACTATGACCGCGTGGGGCGCGACGCCTGGGTCGCGCACGAATACGGCAAGGTGCGCTGGCTCTACGCCACGCTCGGCCTCGCGGAGCGCACGGCGATCGAATACTTCCCCGGCGGCCACAGCATCAACGGGGAAGGGACGTTCGAATTCCTGCACCGGCACCTGCAATGGCCGGCCCCGGCCCGCTAGGGCCGAGGCGGAAACGGTGTAGCTGCACGGCGGAGGGCGCGGCTGCGGCCGCGTCGCGGACGCTCCGAAGCGCAGCCCTCCGACGGTGGTGAAACCGTCGTTCGAGACGTGGCGCGCGGTCAGAACTGGCCGCGCACGCCGAAGACCCAGTTGGCGCCGTATTCCTGCATGACGCGCAGCGCGGGAGCCACACCCTCGTTGACGTCGGGCGGAGACTCCATCCACTTCACCGGCTTGCCCGTGATGTTGCGACCCTGGACGTACAGCGAGTAGCGCGGGGTGAGCTTCCAGGTGACCGAGAGGTCGAACTGGGTGAGCTCTTCCTTGTAGCGCCGGTAAATGCCGTCGGGCGAGCGGTCGCGATAGACCATGCCGAGGGAGCCGTTGAACTTCCGATAGGCGTAACCAAGGCGGGAGGTGAACCGGTGGGGCGAGAGGTTGTTGCGCCGCTGGCTCGCGTAAGAGCGGGTGTAGGCGAAATTCACGCTTGTGCCGCGGAATTTCTCCGGGAGGAAGCCGAGGGTTTGGTTGTACGACAGCTCCATGTTGCGGAAGCGCCGCGCCTCCGCGCTGATCCGGGTGGTGCGGAACGTGTAGGTCGCGAATTCCTCCTCATCCACGCCGAACTCCGACGCGGTGAAGTCGAACGTTTCCCGCAGATTCCGAATCTTGTTCTGGGAAAAGGCCGCCGAGAGCTGGCCCGGCGAGCGTCCGCTGAAGTAGTAGGCGAGACGGGTTTGGAAGTTGCGCGAGTGTTCCGGCGGCAGATTGGGATTCGGGGCGCTGACGCGCTCGTTGACCTCGTCGACTACCCAGAGCCCGGTGAGGCTGTCGATCGGGGGCCGCGAGATCGCGCGATTGAAGCCGGCCTGGAACTCGAAATTCCGCAGGATATGGTACTTCAGGACGATCGACGGGAAGTAGTTGTGGTACTCGGATTCCCGCGTCACGCGCGGCTGGCTCTCGTACTGGTATTGCAGCCCCGGAATCGTGGTGGCGCGGCCGGCGGCGTTGACGGGAAAGCCCCGGGCGACGACGTCGTCGCGCAGGAGGGGATCGAACTCCCGCACCTCGTTGAGCGTGTTCTCGAGGCGCACGCCGGTGCGGACCTGAAGTTTCGGCGTCACCCGCACATCGGTCTGGAGGTAGGCGGCGCTGACGGTCTGCTTGAAGTCCCGCTTGTTGGCGATGTGGGTCGTGTAGTAGTCGTCGGGCGTCCCCATGTGCACGAATTGCTCGGGGTGGGCGCGGAAGAGGTGCGCGATGCGCTCGCGATCGGCGCGCGGCGGCATGCCCGGCTGGCCGGAGATATTGAAGACGGTGAGCGCGTTGGTCGTGCCCATGTCGAAGGGATGCGGTGAGATGAACCCGAGGTTGGCCCAGTTGCCGAAGCTCGTGTTGACGTTCGCGCCCACCGCGTTGACGGCGGTGGTGTTGCCGCCCGGCCCGGTGTAGGACCAGATGTTCCAGTTCGTCATGTTGTTGTTGTCGCGGTCCTCCTCGGCGATCTTGCCGCCGAATTTCAGGATGGTCGGGAACCGCTCGAAGAACGGCAGCGACCAGCGCGCGTTCAGCTGGCCGGTCTTCAGCGTGGTGATCCAGGTGCGGTCGTCGTTGTTGACCCGGGTGCCGCCGGCGCGGCTGTTCGTATCCACGAAATTCGACCGGTTGTACCAGTCGTTGCCGGAGGTCTGCCGGATCGTCCACTCCCACGACTCGGCACTGGGCCGGGTGGCGGTCCAGCTGCTCGGGACGCCGCCGCCTTCGCTGTTGGACCAGCCCCGTTCCAGCGACTCGTAGTTGTTCACGGAACGCGAATAGTTCAGGGCACCGTCGACGATCCAGTCCCCGACCTTGTATTCGAACTTTGGCGACACCGTGCGCGTGTACGTGAGCTTGGCCGACGAGCCGCCGCCGGTATTGAGCGTGGCCACGTTGTTGACCGCACCGCTGGGGGCGCGGGTGGCGACGACCGTCGTGACCCCGTCTCCGCCCACGCGCGAGCGGCCGTTGTTCACGTTCGCGTTGTCGTTGGCGGCGACCCAGGTGAAGTTCCGGTTCCAGAATTCGCCCTCCGTGTACGTGTAGATCGCGTTGAGCGAGAGCACGAGGTTGCGGGTGGCGCGAAAGTCGGCCGTGAGCATGTACGCATCCTTGAGGATGGTCTTGTTGCCGTCCTTGAAATCGATCTGGCGGATGACGTGGGGCCGCGGGTCGGCGGTCGTGGGATTGCGGTTGTAGGTGTTCGAAACCTGATACTGCTCGGTGTAGGAGTTGGCGCGGCTGGCGCTGAGCAGGATGCCGAGGCGCTGGTTGAGGAAGGACTCCGAGTAGTCGAGGGTGAGGTTCGGCTTCCACTTGTAGGACTTGCCGTCGCGGGGGCCGGCGGTCTTTTTCAGCGTGAACTCCTCGGCGTTGAAGTTCACCGCGGCATTGAAGGCCAGGCGGCGGCCCTTGCGGTCAAACGCGCGCTTCGTCTTCATGTTGATCGTCCCAGCGGGAGAGTCGGCGTCGGACTCGGCGCTCGTCGTGCGGTTGATCTCGATCGATTCGATGGCGGTGATCGAAAACCCTTCGAAACTCGTGGCGCGCGACGCTTCACCGCCCCCGCGATTGGCATCGGCACTGGCGGTACGCTGGCCATCGAAGGAGACGCCGACGTACTGTCCGTCCATGCCGCCGAGCCGCGGGCCGCGTGCCTCGGACTCGACGTAATCGAGGTCGACGCCGGGCAGGTACTTCAGGAATTCGCCGACATTGCCGTCGGCCACGTCACCGAAAATATCCGAGGACACGGACGTGGTGATGTCCATGTTGCGCCGCTGATCCATGATGGCCTTGGCATTGCCCTCGCGTTCCGTGGCGACCGTAAACGTCTGCAGGGTGACGATACCTTCCTTCGAGGCCGCGGCGGCGGTGCTGGTGAGCGTGATCTCGCGTACCGCCGTCTGCCCGGGAGAAACCGTGAAGGACTCCCTCGCCGGGACGTAGCCCGTGTACGTGACGAGGATCGTCGCCGGGCCGGCGGGCACGTTCTTGAAGGTGAACGAGCCGTCGTTTTCCGAGTAGGTCACGCGGGTGGTGCCCTCGAGCCGGACCTCGGCGTTGCGGACGTACTCCTTCGACGCGGGGTTGTAGATGCGGCCCTCGATCGAGGACGCGCTGGGCGCCTGGGCGCCGAACGATGCGAGGGAAAAAGCCCAGCCGAAGCAGAATGCAACGAGCGTTGGGCGCAGCGGGAACGGGGTAGGCGCAGCTTTCATGGCAATGGAGTCCCAAGGCGAGGTGCGTCGCCGTCGGCGCACTTCGACCGTCTAGTTTTTGCAGCAGGGGTCGGCGCGAGGATCGTGCCGGGTTACGCGTGCAACGTGCAGCTGCACCTTCCGTGCAGGCAACCGAGTCCGAATGACAAATCCGCCAGAATTGAACGCGCTGCGGATTTCGATCGGATGGGTCGCGGCCCGCGCGCCCCGTTCTGCGTGCGCGGGAACTCGCGGTGTCGCGGCACGGCCCACGCCGCGGAACGTGACCTGCGGGGTTCGCCCCGTCAGCTCCGGCGCGAAGGCTCCGGATACTCCTCCTGCTTCTGCGCCGCCATCTGCTCGCAGACGAACGTGTGCGCCTGGTCCGCGAGTTTGGCGAGGAGCAGCAGGTCATCGCGCCCGAAGCTGTCGGTGTCGCGAAACTTCTTTTCAGCGTCCATGTACGTGCGCGCGAACGTCACGTTGTAGTACGCGCGCTGGTCGGTGCTGTTTTCCCAGACCGCCGCCTTGATGCGACCAAGGCGGAGCGTGCGCACCGGAGCGGCGGTGGCGGGCGGTGGGTTGCGGGTGGAGGCGGCGGACGACGGGGGATATTTCGAGGCCATGAGGTGCGGTCGATGGAGGGTGAGGTTGTTTCGAAACTCCGCGGGGTCCGATGGACCCGCGGAGTAACGAAAACCCCATCGACCGCGGCCGCTGGCGCCAAGGGCTCGGAATACCCGGTTCCGGGGTGGGGCGCGGACCGGGTTTAACCCGATGCTCCGCCGGTCAGCGCTGCCGGCGGCGTGAGACGCAGACCACGGTGCCGAGGGCGAGGCTCAGGAGCACGAGCGTGGAGCCCGTATCCGGCACGCCGAAATAGGCGATCTGACTCTGGCGGTCGCCGGTGCCATTGCTGTTCGTCCAGAGATTCAGCACGCGCGCACCGTACGCGCCGTTCGCGTCCGACAATAACGCCGCGCCCAGGACGCCACTCGCGTACGTGACGAATGCGTTGTTCACGCCGCCCGCTTCGTTCTCGAGGTACCAGAAGGCCTGCTGGAGGCCGGTGGCCCCGCCCCACGCCGCGTAGTTGGCGCCGAAGAGGCCCTGGGCGTGAGTGTGAATCAGCAAAGCCGAGCCCAGCGAAATCGCGTCGTTCTGGTTCTGGACCACATTCGACCAGTCGTAATAGTAGGTGGTCCCGATCGACATGCCGACGCCCGACTCGAGACAGAAGGTCGTGAAAGTCCCCTCGAACTGCGTGGCGGCGTAAAACGCCCCGCCCCCCAGTGCGCCGCTGGAATCACCGGCGACCTTCGAGAGGGAAACGGTTGGCAGGGCGACGAGTTTCGAAGCACCCATCAGCGTGAGGCAGAGCGCGGTCAGGTAGGCGTTTTTCATAAAGTAGGGTCTAGTTCGGCTTCCGGGATCGGAAATGAAGTGAAGACCCTAGTTAAGCGGTGTTCGTACCAAGTTGGCCTAGGGTTGGTTCCGGATCGAAAGCCCATCGGCAAGGAGTTTGCAAACTGCTAACCGCATAGCCTTTGCGGATAGGAGGGGAGATTACTTACCCGTAAACATACCCGTCTGGGGCTAAGTAAAACTCCCGATCTCCCCGGTTCGGGAAGTGAAAGACATTCCGACGGAATTGCCGGCGGTTTGACACCCCTGCGGGGACGGGGAGCGCCGGGGCTCGCCTGGGACTGACTCAGGCCGCGGGTGGAGCGCCGATTTCGGCGGCGCCGTCGAACTGGACCACGGCGCGATTCCCGGTCCGCGACGCGGGGATCAGGACCGAGAAGCGACACTCCCAGTCGTTCCGTTCGGCCGCGTCGATCAACACCTGTGCCACATTCCACGTGGCGTTGCCCGGCGCGTCGTTCGTCCAATGCGTGTGCTTGGTCGACCGGCCCTCGGGATCGAGACGGAAACGGCCGCGGGCGTCGAAGTAGGCGCGAAACGCGGTCTCGATTTTCCGCGCTTCCGGCGAGAGCGGGGCGCCCTCGATGCCGCCGCCGGCCTCGCCGGTGGCGAGCCGGGACGCGGCACTCTCCCAATCGCGGGCGGCGACGTCCTGCAGGAAACCGAAGATGGCTGTGCGCACGAGCCGACGAAACGAGGCGTCGTCGCGCGTGATGTCGAACGTCGCGGGCCGCGCCGGCTTGTCCGGTCCGTCACGTCCCGCGCCGGCGACGAAGTCCGGATTCCGCAACCGTTCCCATTCCTCGAGCAGGCTCGAGTCGATGCCGCGGATCAGTTCCCGGAAGTAATCCTCCATTTCACTCACGGCCTCCGTCTTCGCCGCGGCGGGCACGGTTTGCGCGAGCACTTTCCATACCTGGGAAAGGTGGCGGAGGAGCAGGCCTTCGGAACGCTGGAGCCCGTACTCGCGGATGTAGTCGGCAAACGACAGGTAGCGTTCGAACATCTCGCGCGCGATCGACTTCGGCCGGACGTTCTCCTGCTCCACCCACGGGTGCGCCGCCGCGAACGCGTTGAAGGTGTCGTAGAGGAACTCGCGCAGCGGCTTCGGGTGCTCGACCTGGTCCAGTTTCTCCATCCGCTCCGCGTACTCGATGCCGGCCGCGCGCATCTCCTCGAGTTTCTCCGTCTTCAGCTTGTCGACCTGCCGGCGCAGGATCGCGTCGGGGTCCTCGACGATTGCCTCGCACAGCGTGAGCACATCAAACGGATAGTCCGGTGACTCGCGGTTGAGCAGCGGCAGCGTGTCGATCAGGTACAGCGAAAGGGCCTGGTGCAGGGAGAAATCGTCCTGGAGCTCGACGTTGACGCGGAGTTTGGGGAGCGCGGGGAGCGCGGTCCCGCTGTCGCGGGACCGCACTTCGTCGGCCGCGGACGATGACGTCCGCGCTCCCGGCGGCGCCAACTCCACGATCTTCCGATCGACCAGCGCGCGAAACAGCTGCCAGGCGCGCTTGCGCAGGCCGCGTTTGCGGTGCTCGGTCTCGTGGCAGTCGCGAATCAGGCGCTGCAGCGCCCGGCACCCGTCGCCTTCCCGTCCCAGCACGAGCAGCAGCATGCCGTGCGAAACGTCGAAACGCGACACGAGCTCCTCCGCCGGCGCGGTGCGCAGGCGTTCGAAGGTCTTGGCGTCCCAGCCGACGGCCCCTTCCGGGGCGCGCGCCTTCACCAGGTTCTTCTTCTTGCGCGGGTCGGCGGCCGCCTTCTCCTCGGCCCGCTTGTTCTCGATCATGTACTCCGGCGCCTGCACGACGACGTAACCCTTGTCGTCGTAGCCCTTGCGCCCGGCCCGGCCCGCGATCTGCCGGAAATCGCGCACGCTGAGGATCGCGGCCTTCCGGCCGTCGTATTTCCAGAGCTGCGTGAAGACGACGGTGCGAATCGGCACGTTGATGCCCACGCCCAAGGTGTCCGTGCCGCAGATGAGCTTGAGCAGGCCCTTTTGCGCGAGCTGCTCGACCAGGATGCGGTACTTGGGCAGGAGGCCGGCGTGATGGACGCCGATGCCGTGCCGCAGCCAGCGGCGCATTTCCTTGCCGTACGGACTGGTGAAGCGCACCTGCTCGAGCTCGGCCTGCAGCGCGGCCTTTTCCTCCTTCGAGCAGACGTTGAGACTCATCAACGCCTGCGCCGCCTCGCTGGCCGAGCGCTGCGTGAAATAGACGAGGTACACGGGCGCGCGCTTGAGCGCGAGGAGCTCGGCGACGCGCTCCGTCAGGGGCAGTTCGGAATACTCGAACTCCAGCGGCACCGGCCGGCGGTCGCTCCGGACCGTGACGCTCGGCGCACCGGTGACGCGCGTCATTTCGCGCTCGAAGAAGGCGGTCTCGCCGAGCGTGGCCGACATCAGCAGGAACCGCGTCCGCGGCATCGTGAGCAGCGGGACCTGCCAGGCGTAGCCGCGCTCGGCGTCGGAGTAGTAATGGAACTCGTCCATGATCACCGCGCCGACGTCGCTGTGCTCGCCGCGGTGCAGCGCGATGTTGGCGAGGATCTCGGCGGTGCAGCAGAGCACCGGGGCCTGCGGGTTCACGCTCGTGTCGCCGGTCATCATGCCGACGTTCTCCGGACCGAAGTCGCGGCACAGGGAGAGGAACTTCTCGTTCACCAGCGCCTTGATCGGGCAGGTGTAGACCGAACGGGTGCCGGCGCACAGCGCCTGGAAATGAAACGCCGCCGCGACGAGCGATTTGCCGGAGCCGGTCGGCGTATTCAGAATGACATTGCGGCCGGCGAGCAGCTCCAGGATCGCCTCCTCCTGTTCCGGGTACAGGGCGAGCCCGCGGGCCGCCACCGCCGCCAGGAACCGCTCCAGCACGGCCTCCTGATCGGGCGGGCTGCCGTCCGGACGGCGAAAGGGCGCCAGCGGGGCGGCGGGAACGGGGACGGACGACATTCGCAACAGGGGCGCAGGCGAAGCGGGCGGAGTCAATGCGCGGTGTGCGCGGTCGCCGTCCAGCGTGACCCCGGTGGGAACATGGGTAACCAGTTCCCCGGCAACGCGCTGGCTGGCGGTGCCTTCAGCCGCGGCCCGGGGCGCCGATCATAGGCGCAAGGGATCGCTGTATCCGCAACGGTCGTACTGCGCCCACACCCACTGCCATGGCCAATGTCCTGCACCTTGACGACAACGACGTCGCTGGCCGGGCGTTGAATGGTCTCCTGGCGCGGGGCAGTCACACCTGCACGACGGTGAAGGATCCGGCGCAGGCTTGGCGTGCGCTGCGCACGTCGCTGGGCTTCGACCTCGTGGTGACGGAGGTCCGGCTCGGACAGGGCAACGGGCTCGCGTTTGTGCAGCGGCTGCGGGACGACTGGATTCTCCGGCGCGTGCCGGTCGTCGTCTATACGACGGAGAACGACCCTCGCCAGATCCGCCGGGCCCTGGCGCTGAACGTGCAGAATTACCTGTTGAAGCCTTACGACGCGCAGGCCGTGCAGGGCGAGATCGCGCGGGCGGTGGGGCAGTGCTGGCGGGCGACGCATTTTGAGGAGGCCCGCCGCTGGAGCGCGCGCACGGGTGCGCCCGTGACGGAACTTCCGGGCCGGCGCCGGGCGCTGATGACCGCGTTCGCGAGCGCGGCGAAACGATTTCCGCGGTGGGCGGAGGACCGGCAGCCGCGCGAGGTGCTGGCCGAGCTGGACGCGCTCGTGCAGGCGGCGGACGCGGCGGGTGTCTTGGCGGCGGTCGACGGCCTGCGGCATCTGCGAACCCAGGCGGAGGCCGACAAATGGACCGTGTTCGAGGCGTGCGGCGAACCGCTCGAGTATGCGAGCCGCCTGGTGAGCTGGCAGCTTGATCCGGTGAACAACGCGGCGGGCGCACCTGTCGCGGCGCCGGTGATCGGGGCCCGCGAGCTCGCCGAGCGCGAACGCTGGGAACGAATCGACGCCTCCACGGCCACCCCGTTGCTCTCGCCCGACGGGCTGGCCCGGGAGGTCGACCGGCTCGCGGGTTGTCCGGTGACGAGCGGGACGGCGGCGGCCTTTCAGATGATGGCCGACGGCCGCCAGTCGGAGATGACGCGGCTGATGGACCTGGTGGCAGGCGATCCGGGCCTGTGCGCGCAGGTGCTGGGTGCCGCCAACCGGGACCGGCGGGACGACATGGACGAGATCGCGGATCCTCGCGTCGCCGCCAGCCTGCTCGGCGTGTCCCGGCTCGCCACGCTCGCGCGGACCCTGCCCGTGGCGGACGAGCGGCACCTCGATCTCCCGCCGCTGAACTGGTCCGGGTACTGGCTTTTTCAGGCGGCCGTGGGCCGCGTGGCGCAGTTCGTGTGCACGTATCTGGAAGTCAACTACCTCGTCGGGGCGGCGGGCACCGCCGGCCTGTTGCACGACCTCGGCCACCTGCTGCTGCTGAAACTTCATCCGCATGCGCTGCGCGCGGTGGTGCGGCGGGCACGGGAGTCGGGCCGGCCGCTGCCGGACGTCGAGCGTGCGCTGCTCGGCACCACGACCCGCGAGCTCGCGATCCGTTTTGCGGAGACCCAGCACCTGCCGGCGGCCTGCCGCAGCGTGATCCGCTGGGTCGACTCACCCGCGCTCGCGACCTCGCACCTGGATCTCGTCTCGATCGTGGCCGTCGCGCGTCACCTCGTCTGGCACGCCCATGTGGGCTGCTGGGTCGACGGACCGGCGGGCAACGTCGGCTGCGTGGTCGCGACGCCGGCCTGGAAAATCCTGCAGCCGCGGCTGTTTCCCAGTTTCGATCCGCGGAAGTTCGAGGTGCAGGCCCATGCCTTCTGCCTGACGGTGCGCAACGAACTCGCGGGCCGCATCCAGGGAGGGCGGCCCTCGCACGCGGAGCGGGCGGCGGAACTGGTCTAGGGCCCGCGACGCCTCCGGCCGGTCGGGGCCCCGCTCCGGCGCGGCGCAAAAAAGCGTGTCTTTCGCGCCGCTTTCCGGCCAAGTTCACCGCTCCATGTCCCGCCTCCAGTCCACCTTCGCCCGGGTTCAGGCCGAGCAGCGCGCCGCGTTCGTCGCCTATGTCTGCGCCGGCGATCCGGATTTCGAAACGTCGGTGGAAGTCTGCCGCGCGCTGCTGGCGAACGGCGTGGACGTCCTCGAGCTGGGCGTGCCGTTTTCGGATCCGCTGGCGGACGGCCTTACGAACCAGCTTGCGGCCCAGCGTGCCCTCGAGAGCGGCATGACGGCGGCGCGGGTCTTCGAACTCGTGCGCCGGGTGCGGGAATTCAGCGCCGCGCCGATCGTGTTCTACACCTACTACAACCTCGTGTTCGCGAACGGCGTCGACGCGTACGTGCGGGCGGCGCGGGAGGCCGGCGTGGACGGCATCCTCACCCTCGACCTGCCGCCGGAGGAGGCCGGCGAGATGAAGGCGGCCTGCCAGCGGCACGGCGTCGACACGGTGTTCATCATCGCGCCGACGACGCCGGACGAACGGATCGCGACCATCGCGGCCGCGACGACGGGTTTCATCTACTACGTCTCCCGCGAAGGCGTCACGGGCGTCCGCGACCAGGTCGCGGGCAACATCCCGGAAGCGGTCGCGCGTATCCGGTCGCGCACGACGCTGCCGATGGTCGTCGGTTTCGGCATCGGCACCCGGGCGCAGGTCGCCCAGATCGCCGGGCAGGCCGACGGCGTGGTGGTCGGCAGCGCGCTGGTGAACTGCATCCGCGACCACCTGGCGGAGCGGGCGAAGATCCCCGCCGCCATCGGCGCCCGCGCCGCCGACCTGGCGGCGGGTACGCGCCGGGCGGCCGGCTGAGGGCGCCGGGTTCCGACGATGGAGACGCGCGACGCAGCCGCAGCGGGGGCGGACGACACTCCGGCGCGCGCGCCCGGCGCCGACGCGCCGCCTTCGCCCCGCCGTTTGCTGCTGATCGACGACGACCGGCTCCAGTATCGACTCACGCTGGAACACGTGCGGTCGTTCGCGTCCGGCCCCTACGCGGTGGAGTGGGCTGATTCGTACGAGACCGGGCTGACGAAACTGGTGACCGGGGACTACGCGGCCTGCCTGCTCGATTACCAGCTGGGCCCGCACGATGGCCTCGCGCTGATCCGGGCGGCGGTGGCCGCCGGTTGCC
Source organism: Opitutaceae bacterium (assembly GCA_016793535.1). Lineage (GTDB taxonomy): Bacteria > Verrucomicrobiota > Verrucomicrobiia > Opitutales > Opitutaceae > ER46. The sequence continues at coordinate 15,842 of JAEUHA010000625.1, forward strand.
GGACGCCGATCGTGTTCCTCACGGCGGAGACGGCGGATCGCGTCGACATCGCGGCGATGAACGCCGGCGCGCTCGACTATCTCGTCAAGGGCGAGATCACGCCGCGCGCGCTCGAACGTTCGCTGCGGTACGCCCTGAAGCTCGGCGCCACGCTGGAGACGCTTCGGCAGCTGGCGACGCGTGACGCCCTGACGGGACTGCTGAACCGGCGGGAGTTCGACCGCATCCTGGCGGAGGAACACGCCCGCGCGCTGCGTTTCGGCGAGCCCCTCGCGCTGCTCATGGTCGATCTCGACCACTTCAAGGCGATCAACGACCGGCACGGACATCCGGCGGGGGATGCCGTGCTCGTGGAAGTGGCCCGCCGGTTGACGGCGCAGGTGCGGACGGTCGATCGCGTGATGCGGCTGGGGGGCGAGGAATTTGCGCTGCTGCTGGCACAGACCACCCTGGAGGGCGCCGTGCCGGTGGCGGAACGGATCGCGGCCGCCCTGCGGGACGAGCCGGTGGTGGCGGGTTCGGCGGGCCCGCTGGCGGTCACGGCCAGCGTGGGCGTGGCGGCGCTGCCCGGGCAGGCCGATGCGCCCGCCGCGCTCGTGGCGGCGGCGGACCGCGCGTTGTATGCCGCCAAGGCGGCGGGGCGAGACCGGGTCGTGGCGGCGGCGCCATGAAGCCGGCGTTGCATGTTCTCACCGGTCCGACCGCGGTGGGAAAGACCGAGTGGGCGCTGCGCTGGGCGGAGCGCGCGGGGGCGGAGATCGTGTCGTGCGACTCGCTGTTGTTCTATCGCGGCATGGACATCGGCACGGCGAAGCCGACGCCGGCCGAGCGGGCGCGCGTGCCGCACCACCTGATCGACCTGTGTGCGGTCGATGTCCGGATGGACGTCACCGCGTATCTCTCGCTCGCCCGCCGGGCCGTGGCGGAGATCGTGGCGCGCGGCCGGGCGGTGCTGGTGACGGGGGGCAGCGGGTTCTACCTGAAGGCGTTCCTGGCGCCGGTGGCGGATGAGATCGACGTGCCGCCGGAATTGCGGGCGGCCGTGGCCGAACTCGCGCCGGAACAGGCGCTCGCCCGGCTGCGGGCGCTGAATCCATCCGGTCTCGGAACACTGGATACGGCGAATCCCCGCCGGGTGGTGCGCGCGCTGGAGCGCTGCCTGGCCTCGGGCCGGGAGCTGCGCGACCTCGCGGCGGAGTTCGCCCGCCAGCCGTCACCGTTTGCCGGATACGACGTGGCCGTGTGCGAACTCGAGCGCCCGCCCGCCGACCTCGCGGCGCGCATCGAGCGGCGCGTCGAAACGATGCTCCGGGCCGGGCTCGTCGACGAGGTGCGGCGGCTGCGGGGCGAGGGCCTCGAGCGCAATCCGAGCGCCGCGCGCGCGATCGGGTATCGCGAGGTGCTGGCGATGCTGGAGGGCCGGCTGCCCGCGGCGGCGCTGGCCGCGGAGATCGCGAAAAACACCCGCGCGCTGGTGAAGAAGCAGCGCACCTGGTTTCGCACCCAGCTGCCGCCGCACCGCGTGGTGGCGGCCGGTGCGCTGCGGGATGAGCGCGAACTCTTCGGCCCGCCGGCCGGCTGAAGTCCGGTCAGGACGACGGGGCGCGGCGCGTGCGCGCCAGGATCACGACGTGGGTGGCGAGGAGCAGCGGGACGAGGAAGGTCGGAAGCAGGCTGACTGGCAGCGTGGTGAGGACGCGGACGTCGGCCGGAGCCGCCAGGGCGAGGCGCACGGCATTGAGCTGCGCGAGCAGCAGTCCGACGAGGCCGACGACGTTCCAGATCACGATCGCACGATGGCGCGCGGCGTCGGCCAGCGGGGCGAGGGCGACGGGCAGCGCCATCACCGCCACGATGATTTCGCCCAGTGCGCCGGGCATGACGAGCGCGCGGGGCATTTCACCGCGCTGGTGCAGGACCAGGAGGTAAATGGCGGCGAGGCGCGTGACGTGCAGCAGGACGAGCGCGCGGAGGTCGACGGCGTCGACCCAGGAGCGGATCGCGCCGATGCGCAGGTAGGCGAGGACGGGCAGCGCGGCGAGAAACAGCGTGAGGGCCGGCAGCGCGAGGGCGGAGACGCGCTGCAGGACCAGGAAATGCCCGGCCGCGAGCGCGGCGCCAAACCAGAGCCAGAAGAGAACGCGGATCAGCAGGGAGACAGCCATGACGTCGGGTCAGCGAAGGGACGATCCCCGGGTGGGGCGAGGCCGGAGTTGCGGCGCGGGCCGGGCGGTGCTCCGGGTGGGCAGAAAAAAGGGCGCACGGTGGGTGCGCCCTGGGAGGGGGGACGTCTGCGGCCGGCGGTTTACTGCGGCAGCTGGACGCGGAAGCGCTCGAGCGAGGAGCCTTCGAGACGGTTGAGCTCGGCGACGGCGCGGCGGAGGGAGACGCGGGCGCTGAGTTCGGAGAAGCGGGCGTTCTCGAGGTCGTCCTGAGCCAGCAGCACCAGCCGGCTGGTCGAGAGGCCGGCGTCGTAGCGGGCCTTCTGCTGGTCATACTGCCGGGCGGCGAGTTCGGTGCCCTTGGCGGCGATCTCGACGGCGGCGAGCTGGGTCTCGACGGCGCGGACGGACGTGCGCACGTTGACGAGGAGAGTCTGCTCGAGCTGTTCGAGCTGAACCTTGCGCGACGCGAGGTTGGACTGCGCGGTCCGGTAGCGGGCCTTTTCCGCGTGGCGACCCCACGGCATGGAGTAGTTGAGGCCGATCGACCAGTTGTTGCCGTGGTCGTTGGGGAGATTGGCGATCGCCTGCTGGTAGTTGGCGTTGGTGGCGCGGGCGGTGTAGCCCAGCGTGGCGATCAGGTCGAGGTCGGGCAGCTGATTGCGGCGGGCGGTCTCGAGGTCGATCTGCAGCTGCTTGATCGCTTCCTCGACGGAGAGCGTGTCGGGGTAGTACTCGCGCGCGCGCTTGTAGGCGGCGGCGAACGAGGGCGGCCCCTCGCGGTATTCGTTGAAGGCGACCGGGCCGACGCGCTGCTCGAAGTCCGGCACGTTGATCAGATTCAGCAGCCGGTCCTCGGCGTCGCGCACCGACTGCTCGGCGAGGATGATGTTGCGGCGGGCGGTGGCGACGCCCACTTCAGCGGAGAGCACGTCGAGGTCAGTGGCGACGCCGGTCGTGCGCCGGGCGGAGTTTTCGTCGAGCAGCCGCTGGCTGGACTGAAACGTGAGCTGGCGGATGCGGAGCGTCTCGCGGGCGGCGACGAGATTGTAGTAAGCGACCTCGGTGTCGGCGATGACCGCCAGCACGCGGCTCTTGTAGTTGATCGTGGCGATGTTCAGGCCGAGCTTCGCGCGCTGGAGTGCCGCGGTGGCCTGATGGCGGCCGGCGCCGTTGAGCAGCGGCTGGTTCAACGTGGCGGAGACACCATGGCCGAAGCTCGGGTTGACGAGCGCGTTGGTCGAGTTGGTCGCGCTGCGGGAAATGTTGGTGTTGACGCTCACGCTGCCGTTCGTGAGCGGAATGCGCGGCAGGGTGGCGCCGACGGACATCGTCGTATTGTCATTGCGGGCGCCTTCGCGCTGCGAGCCGTCCAGCACGCTCGTGTTCGACGCCGCCTGGTTCAGGTTGCGGCGCAGGGACGCATTGATCGTCGGATCGAACGCGGCTTCCTGCACCACGATCGTGTCCTTGGCGTTCTCGACCGTGTACGCCTGCACCTGCAGGTCGAAATTCTTGCGCAGGGCGAGAGCGACGGCGTCTTCCAGCGTGAACGGTTTCTCATTGCCGGCCGTGGTCGCCGCGGGCGCCGGCCCTGCCGCTGGTGCCTGGCCGAACGCGGTGGCGAACGGAACGCTGAACACGAGAAGGACACGGGCAAGTAGGCGAGGCATAGCGTGAGTTGGAAGAAGGCAGGAGGCGCGCAGTGCTGGCAACAACACAGGGGAAAAGCGAAAGTTACTGCCTTTCATACTCTCCCCCAGGGGTGCGCTTCAGTACGGTGAACCCGGCCTGTCTGGCGCGCGAGACGGAAAGCGGTGCTGAAAGTTTCGGGGAATTTACCGTTTGGATGCCTCCGCGGCGGACCTCCTGTCCGCACTTGGGGCAGTGCGTCAGGTCCCCCGCGCCCGCCGCCTGCCGATGCTCGAAACCCGGCCCGCAAAGCCGGCACGGCGGCTGGAGCGGCGTGTAAAACAGGATCGGCATGGGAAAGGGCAATGCTTGCACGATTCTCGGCCAAAAAGAAAGCCCGTGCTGCGCGGAGCGGCACGGGCGGAGGGATGGCGGGGAAGGCAGGCGGGAGCCGCAGCCGTTACTGGAGCTTGGGCTCGGACTTCTTCAGTTCCTGCTCGACCATTTCCGAGATGAACGCCGAGGCGCCGAAGCGGCCGTTGTAGCTGGCGATCTGCTTCCGGGTCTCCGCGAACTGCGGGTTGGCCTCGGTGTCGTCCGGCGCCTTCTTGTCGGCGGCGTGGACGAACAGGCCCTTGTCGGCGCTGATCACCATGTCGGAAACCTGGCCCTTCTCGAGTCGTTCCAGCGTGCCGAGCACGCTGTAGTCCACACCCTGCGGCTGGCTGCGCAGCGTGAACGGCGGCACCGCCTTCGCCTCCAGCTTGAGGCCGGTCCCCGCCGCCGCGGCTTCGGCGGCCTTGTCGAAGGCATCCCCGGCCTTCAGGCGGGCTTCGAGCTGGGTTTTGATCGTGCGGCCAAGTTCCACGAAGCGCTTGCGGCGCTCGTTCTCGACGTAGTCGGCGGAGACGCGGTCACGCACGGCGGCGAAGATCGGCTTGTGGGTCGGCTGCGTCTCCCGCCAGATCAGGATCACGGCGCCGGACGGCGTCGGCAGGGCGTCGGAGGCGACCCGGTCCTGGTTGAGGCGGAAGGCCTCGGCGGCGATCTCGCGCGAGCCGCCGAACTGGGCCGGCGGTTCATCGCGCGCAAACGGCGGAAGGGTCTGGGTCGCGAGCTGCTTCGAAGCCAGGAACGCGTCGACCGCGGCGCCCGTGCGCGCCTTGCTTTCGAACAGGGCGAGGGAGACATCGCTCGCCGCCTTCACCGCGGCCTTCTGGGCGCGCTCGATCTTGAGGGCGGTCTCGACCTGCGGACGCACCGCGGCGAAATCGGCGGCCGGATCGGAGGGCGGCGTGACAGTGATCGTCGTGGAAACCGGCTTCGCGGGATCGACCGGCTTGGGGAAACGGGACGGGTTGGCGTCGTAGAAGGCGCGGACCTCGGCGTCAGTGACGGTCATGCCGGCGAGGTAGTTCATGGCCGAAAACTCCACGTAGCTGACGACCACCCGCGGCGGGATGTCGTAGCGGCCGCCGGACTGCTCGAAAAACTGCGTGAGCTCGGCGTCGGTCGGCTTGATCTCGGGCTTGAACGCCGTGTAGTCGACCGTCGCGGTGCCGATCGTCCAGGTGGTGTCGGCTTCCCGGAGCTGATTCTTGACCTCGGAAGCCAGCACGAATCCCGGGCCGGAGAGGAGGGTCTGAACCTTCTCGGCGCGGACGTCGTCGCCCAGGACGCGCACGATGTCCGCCTCATTTACCCCGCGGGGATTGGTCTTCAGGTTGTCGCGGAAGGTCTGGTACGCCTTCGGATCGAACTGACCGTCGGCGCCGGCGAACATGCGGAGGGTCTTTACCTGCGCCTCGATCTCGGCGGGCGTCGCGGCCGGGATGTGCCACTGGTCGGCGAGGTGGAGCACGGCGGCCCGCTGGAAGGCGTAGTTCTGGATCCGGTCCGCATCGAGGCCGAACGAGCCGAAGCGGAGGTTGGCGCTGAGACCGGCATCGCCCATCAGTTTCTGCTGATCCGACTGGAGGCTCAGGTTGTAGCCGAAGAAGAAGCGGTCGACCATCTGCCGGTCCGCCTGACCGATGCCGGGAGCGGCGCCGATCGTGAAGACGAACGCGATGATGACGCCCGCCAGCAGCACCGCAAAGATGGTTCTGAAGTGGTGCTGAAAGTATTTCTGGATCCAGGTGATCATGGGGGAAAAGGCCGGAAGCTAGGTCGGGAGGGGTGGGTGGCAAGGTCGAATTGGCCGGGGTGGCGCAAAGGTGCCAGCCGGGGCGGGCGGGGCGTTTCCGCCGCGGGGTTTCCGGTGCCACCCGGAACAACGGACCCGGGGCGGGCGGCGCGACCGGGCGGCCGGTTCAGCGTTTCGCCGGGCGCTCGCCCAGCGCAAAGGGCGGCCGCGATTCGTCGAACGGATGCTCGTTCAGCAGTTCCTCGACGGTCTTCTGGAAAAACGGCTGCTCACCCAGGCCGCGCAGGGTGGCTTCGTACTGCGTGAGCAGCGGATCGATGTGCTCGAACGACGTGCCGACCGGATCCTCGCCGAGGTTGTCGTCGAGGGACTTGAAGTCGAACAGCGTCATCCGGTTGAGCGGGCGCGCCGGCTGGTAGAGGAAATCGGTGGCGGTGCTGCCGGGCGGCGGGCGCAGCGTGGTCACCAGTTCGAGCTGGACGAGCCGGTTGAGGCATTCGTTGAGCAACTGGGTCGGGACCTTGAGCAGCGTGCTGAGGGTCGACGCCGAGATCGCCGGCAGGCAGTCGCGGAAACGGCGGCAGATGGTGAGAAACACCACGAGCTCCAGCCGCTCCCGCATCGCGTGGGTGAGCGTGCTCCAGGCGGCCTGGCTGTTGCGGAAGTGAACGTTCTGGAGCGCGTAGCTCACGACGGCCCCGATCAGCACGAAGAGCCAGAAGACATACAGGCCGAACATGAGCACCGGCAGGATCGCGAGCGAACCGTAGAGGCTCTTTTCGAGCACGACGCGCTTCACGTAGAGGAAGGTGACGAAGTTGTTGCCGAGGAGAAGCGCGGCGACGACCAGCGCGCCGGCGAACGCCGCGCGCCAGAAAACGCGCGTGTTGGGAATCACCCGGTAGAACAACATCAGCATCAGCGTCAGCAGCGCGAACGACAGCGCCTGCACCACGAAACCCAGCGAGTGGAGATCGATGTTGTCGCCGAACACGTTCAGGTAGGTGCCCGCGCCCAGCATCGCGACGGCGGAGAAGAACAAAATCGCGCCCAACGTGAGGATCGTCCAGTAGAGCACGACGCGCATCAGCACGGAACGGCCCTGATGCACGCCCCAGAGGTCGTTGAAGGTGTCTTCGATCGACTTGAACAGGAGCAGCACGATCGCGAGCAGCGAGAAAATGCCGGCGGCGCCGGCGGAGCCCGACTTCGACGACGCGATGATGTTGTTGATCACGTCGACCAGCTGCGGGTTCACCTTGCTCGAACTCGCGTTGACGCCCTCGTACTCGGTCAGCTGGGGGGCGAGCACCGTGATGATCTTGTTGAGCGACTTCGCCACGAGGTCCGGGTCGTTGTTCTGACCGAGCGCGAAACCGGCCACGAGCACCGCGATGACCAGCAGCGGGCCGAGCCCCAGCAGCGAACTGAAACTCAGGGCGGCGGCGCGGGTGGCGATCCGGGATTCGACAAAGACCGTGATCGAGATCGAGACCACGCGGAGCACCGCATACAGCACCGCCTTCGGTGAACGATCCTTCAGGGAACTGGAGCGCCAGATGTCCCGCTGGTAAACGTGGACGACTCGCGCCCAGACATCGGCCCACCGAAGCTTGGCGGGAGGGCTCGGCGGGCCGGCGGGAACCACGAGATTAGCGGGAAATGACCTGCCAGGCCATGAATCCCATGCCACCGCAGGCGGCGGCAAACGCGACCAGCGCCGGAATGAGACTCGTGACAACGGTGCAGAGATAGAGGCCGGTCGAGCCGGCGGCCGCGGCCAGCAGGAGCGTGGATTCGCCGGTGGAGAAGTAGATCAGGCCGAGCAGCCCCAGGCCGAACGCGGCCCTGAATCGGATCAGTGGATACAGCACCGTCATGCCGAGGCCGAGCAGGACCGCGAGGACGATGTCCACGACGCCGAGCAGCACGAGGGGTTGGGCCAGCAGCTTGGCGCCGGTCATGGCGAAGAGCGTGTCGGTGCCGGGCAGGATCGTGGCGGCGGCGGAAAAGACGAGCGACGCAATCGCGCCCCACAGCCCCAGCCGGGCCGCGCGGGCCATCGCGATCTGCGGATCGGACTTGCCCCGCGTGTCGTCCGTGCGCCCCTCGGCGGCGGCGAGCATGTCGTCCACCGTGATCGCGCGCGCCGAAACCGCCGGCTGGTTCAGGGCGCTCACTTCCTTGTTCTTGAGGATGAGCTTCTTCTTCTCCGGGAAAACGACGGCCATCAGGTCCGGCTGGGTGTTGATCGCGACCCACTGTTCGGACACGGCTTCGTAGATCAATGTCTCGGCATTGACCTGTCCGGCTTCGGCGAGATCGGCCACCTGCTGGGGGTTGAAGGGGCCGCGGGCCTCCGTCTCGCTCGCATTGCGGATGTAGATTTCCTGCGTCGCCATTCGGGGTCAGGGTGGCGGTGCCATTCCCGACTCGCAAGTGCGTTTTGGGACGTTGCCCCGGAGTTTCCCGGGGAAAAGCGTTACATTCGCGTCAAAGTGCGCAGGCCGAGCAGTTGCAGCCCGGTTTCGAGCTGGAGCAGGGTGCGGGCGCAGAGGAGGAGGCGGCGGGCCCGGACGGTGGCATCGTCGACCAGCACCTTGTCGGCGTTGTTGAACGAGCTGTAGTCGCCGGCGAGTTCGAACAGGTAGAGCCCGAGGTAGTGCGGCCGCAGGGTTTCCACAGCGAGCCGGATGGCGTCGGGGAACTTCGTGAGCTTCCGCGCCAGCGCGATCTCGGCCGGGGTTTCGGGCGCGGTGGCGGCGGACTCGGTGGCCGGGTCGCCCGGGGTCACGCCGGCGCGGCGGAAGATGGAGTGGATGCGCGCGATCGCGTAGAGCAGGTACGGCGCGGTGTTGCCGTCGAGCGCGAGCATCTTGTCCCACGAGAACACGTAGTTGCTGCTGCGGTTCTGCGAGAGGTCGGCGTACTGCACGGCGCCGACCCCGACGATCTGCGCGATCGCGCGGCGCTCGGCTTCGGGCAGCTCGGCGTTTTTCTCGGAGACGATCGCGTAGGCCCGGTCGACCGCTTCGTCGAGCAGCGCCTTCAGCCGGATCACGTCGCCGCTGCGGGTCTTGAGCGCCTTGCCGTCCTCGCCAGTGACGGCACCGAAGGTGACGTGGTGCAGTTCGGGTACCCGATAGCCCCGGGCCGCGAACCATTTCTTCACCGTGAGAAAGAGCTGCTCGAAGTGGTCGGCCTGGCGGAAATCAGTCACGACGACGATGCCGTGGGCGTTGAAGTGCTCGGTCCGGTACAGGGCGGTCGCGAGATCGGTCGACGCATAGTTGCTCGCGCCGTCGGCCTTGCGCACGAGGAACGGCTGGGTCTTGAAGCGCGGGTGCTCCGGGTGAAAGACCACGAGCGCGCCCTCGCTGATCTCGGCGAGTTTCGTCTCCTCGAGCTCGCGGTACACGCGGTCGACCTTGTCGTTGTAGAAGCTCTCGCCGAGGTGGTAGTCGAAGCGGATGCCGAGCCGGTCGTAGATCTGCTGGAATGCGGCGAGGCTGACCTCGGAGAACGTGCGCCACAGCGCCACGTTTTCGGCGTCGCCGTTCTGGAGCTTCACGAGTTCCCGCCGCGCCTCCTCGAGCTCGGGCGAGCCGTCGGGGGTGGCATTGTTGCCCAGCTTGTAGAGCCGCTCGAGCTCCTCGATCGCGTCGCGGGCGAGGGCGTCGCGATCCACCCAGCGCTTGTAGCCGTAGATGAGTTTGCCGAACTGCGTGCCCCAGTCGCCCAGGTGGTTGTCGCGGATGACGCGAGCGCCGGTGAACTCGAGCAGCCGGCAGATTGCCTCGCCGATGACGGCGGACCGCAGGTGGCCGACGTGCATCTGCTTGGCCGTGTTCGGGGACGAGTAGTCGACCACCCAGGTCTGGCCGGCGTGCGCCGCGGCCGCGCCGGTCCGCAGGCGCGCGACCGAGTCGAAGGCGCGCACCCAGGCGAGCAGCGCGGCGGGCTTGAGCGTGAAGTTGATGAAGCCCGGTCCCGCGATGACGAGGTCGAACGACTCCCGCAGCGCCGGGGGCAGGGCGGCGACGAGCTGCTCGGCGGTCGCGCGCGGGTTGAGTTTGCGCGCCTTCGCGAAGCCCAGGACCCCGTTCGCCTGGAAGTCGCCGTGCCGCGGATCGGCGGTGCGGACCTCGGGCAGGAACGCGGCGGCGTCGGGCAGCCCGGCGGCAACGGCGGCCGCGGCGAGAGCCGCGTCGAGGTCGGCGGCGAGGTTGAACGAGACGTGCATCCCCGCAGAAAACCGGATGCGGCGCGCCGCGGGCAAGCGTGGAGTTTGGTCGCGCCGGCACAGCGGACAGGGGTTTGGCGTCGGACCTGGGGCCCCGGACTTCCCGTGTTTCGGGCGCCTGCTGGGTTGCGCCGGCGCGCCGTTCACGTTGGCATCCCGGCAGCTTGGCGGGCTGCCCCGCGCGATCCATGGATGCCCATCTCTTCGAATTCCTAAGCCTGCTACTCCGCTGGCTGCATATCATTGCCGGAGTGGCCTGGATCGGCGCCTCGTTCTATTTCATCTGGCTGGACAACAGCCTCGACCCACCCGCACCGGGTTCGGAGCAGGCGCGAAAGGGCGTCTCCGGGGAACTGTGGGCCGTCCACGGCGGCGGGTTCTATAACCCGCAGAAGTACGCGGTCGCGCCCGCGTCGCTGCCGGACAAGTTGCACTGGTTCAAGTGGGAGGCCTACACGACCTGGCTTTCCGGCACCGCGCTGCTGGTCGTCGTTTACTGGCTGCGGGCGCAGACGATGATGGTGGATCCGGCGGTCGCTGCCCTCACCACCAGCCAGGCGGTCGGGATCGGGCTGGGCAGCATGGTGGGCTCCTGGTTCGTGTACGACGCCCTGTGCCGATCTCCGCTCGGGCGGCACGACGGCTGGCTGGGCGCCGTGGTGTTCGGCCTCCTGACCTTGCTGGCGTGGGGGCTGCACCAGTTTCTCGGCGGCCGTGCCGCCTACATCCACGTCGGCGCCGCCATCGGCACGATCATGGCGGCGAACGTGTTCTTCGTCATCATCCCCGGGCAGCGGGAAATGGTCCGCTCGATGCGTGCCGGCGGACTGCCCGACCCGATCTTCGGCCTGCGCGGCAAGCAGCGCAGCGTCCACAACAACTACTTCACGCTGCCGGTGCTGTTCATCATGATCAGCAATCACTTCTCGGCGACGTTTGGGCATCCGCACGCCTGGGCCGTGCTCATGCTGATTGCGGCTGCCGGAGTGAGCATCCGCCACTTCTTCAACCGCAAGCACCGCGGCGTGCTGGCCTGGCAGTATCCGGTGGTGGGCGCGATCCTGTTGGCCGGGGCGGCCTGGTGGACGGCTCCGCGGCTCGCTCCGCTCCCGCCGGTGGTCGGGCCGGTCAACTTCGAACGCGTCCGCGCGATCATGGGCGAGCGCTGCCTCAACTGCCATGCTCCAGTGCCCACGTTTCCAGGCCTGGCACAGCCGCCGGCTGGGGTGGTGCTGCACACGCCGGATGCGTTGGTGAAGAACGCACAGCGGATTTATCAGCAGGTCGTCGTCACGCGGATGATGCCGCTCGGCAACATCACGAAGATGTCCGACGAGGAACGGGCCGTGATCGCGGCGTGGGTGGCGGCGGGCGCGTCCACGCAGTAGCCGGGCGCAGTTCGGAGCGAAGTCCCGTTCGCCCACCAAACAGTTACTTGTCGTGTAAGCGCTTCGCCTGAAATCGCCCCTTGGGCAGGGCCGGCTTTGAGCTCGACTTTTACAGGGAAGTGCATTGGCTCGCAAACTTTTCCGCCCGGGCGGTCCAGCCGCCTTTGCTCACGCACACACCTTACTCATGACCAGCAAACGAAACATCCCGACCCGTCGCTTCATCAAGCCGAGCTTCAATTTCTTGATCGAGAAAAAGCGCGACGGCGGCGAGTTCACCCAGGAGGAGATTCGCTACATCATCGACAGCACGCTGGACGGCGAAATGCCGCAGCACCAGCTCGCGGCACTCGCGATGGCGATCTACTTCTCCGGCATGTCCGCGCAGGAGACGGCCGATCTCACGGAAGAGATGATGCTCTCGGGCGAGGTCATTGACCTGTCCCACATTGCGAAGCCGAAGATCGACAAGTATTCGACCGGTGGCGTGGGTGACAAGACGTCGCTGGTGCTGGTCCCCCTGGCGATGGCGTCGGGCGTGGTGGTGCCGATGATGTGCGGCGTCGAACACGATTACATCATCAACACGCTCGAGAAGCTCGCCGCCATCCCGGGGTTCAAGAGCCACCAGACCAACGAGCACTTCTCCTCCCAGCTCGCCCGCATCGGCGGCGCGATCGTGGCGCAGACCGAGGACCTCGCCCCCGCCGACGCCAAGTTCTACGAACTGCGCAAGGAAACCGGCACCATCCCGAGCCTGCCGCTCATCACGGGCAGCGTGCTCTCGAAGAAACTGGCCGAGGGTTCCGAAGGTCTTGTGATCGATGTGAAGTGGGGCAACGGCTCCTTCATCAAGGATCTCGAGCAGGCCAAGCAGCTCGCCCGCTCGATGACGCGGGTCGGCCGCTCGATGAAGCGCCGGTGCGTGGCGCTCGTCACCGACATGAATCAGCCGCTCGGTGACACCGTCGGCACCTCCCTCGAGGTCAAGGAGGCGATCCAGTTGCTGAAGGGGGAAGGCCCCGAGGACATGAAGGAACTCGTGCTGAAGCTCGGCATGGAGATCGTCCGTCTCGCCGGCGTCGCCGGTTCGACGCTCTCGGCCAAGCAGACGGTGCAGAAGCATCTCACCGACGGTTCCGCGCTCGAGAAGTTCAAGGACCTCGTCAAGGCGCAGGGCGGTGACACCACCTACATCGATCACCCGGAGAAATTCCCCGCCGCCCGCCATATTCGCAAGCTGCCCGCCCCCAAGCGCGGCTACGTCCACACCATCAATGCGGCGATGATCGCACGCGGCGTGCATCTGCTCGGTGCGGGCAAGGAAGAAGCCCACGACAAAATCGACCACTCGGTCGGCGTCTCGGAAATCAAGAAGGTCGGGACGCAGGTGAAGCAGGGCGAGCCGCTGATGATGATTCACTACAACGACGAGGCGAAGCTCGAGCAGGCGCTCGAGTACTTCAAGAACGCCTACCGCCTCGCGCCGAAGCGTCCGACCCCGCCACCGCTGATCGTCGAGCGCGTGGCCTGAGGTTGGAGGAGCGGCTTCACGCCGCGCCCAAGCCGGAGGCGGCGACGTTCTTCACTCTTCTCTTCGCAGGCCGACCGGTTTCCGGTCGGCCTTCTTGTTGACCGCGACCGGCGCGCCGTGTCACTTCGCTGCGATGGCCGAGGAAAACCTGCCGCGGGAAAAACCAGAAACGACTCCGATCGCACCGGTAGACCGGTCGACCTGGTCGCGTCCGTGGGCACAGCTCAAGTACTTCACGTTCCAGCCCGCGATCTTTCCGCGCCTGCTGGGCAAGGTTTCCGACGATGCCCGACCCGGTGACCTGGTCTCAGTCTACGACAAGAACGGGAATCGCGCGGGCGCGGGACTGTTCAATCCCCGGGCCAAGATCCCGCTGCGCGTCGTCGCGCATGGCACCGAGCCGATCGATGAGGGCTATTTCGAACTCGCGATCCGGCGGGCGGTGGAACTTCGCCGCGGGCTGTTCAAGCTCGACGAGGTCACGGACGCATACCGGTTGATCAACTCGGACGGCGACGGTCTCAGCGGGCTCACGATCGATCGGTACGGCGACACCCTGTTGTGCGAGGTGTACAGCCTCGGCATTGCCCGGCGTCTGCCCCGCTGGCTGCCGCTCTTGCACGAACTGGCCGGCACGCGACACGCGCGGGTGCAGGTCGACCACGATCTGGGCAGCCTCGAAGGCATCAAGCCGTCGACCTTCAATGAAACCAACGCCGCGGCGCCGCGGGCGGTGAAAATCCGCGAGCACGGCGTGCGCTACGAGGTTGATTTCGCCGAGGGCCACAAGACCGGCTTCTTCTGCGACCAGCGCGACAACCGGCGGGCGATCGCGGCGTTCACGCGTCAGGCCCGCGTCCTCGACCTCTGTTGTTATACCGGTGGATTTTCGCTCAACGCCAAGGTCGTCGGCGGCGCCGAGGAAGTGACCAGCGTCGACCTCGACGAGGCCGCGATCGCGCAGGCGCGGCGCAACGCCAACCTGAATCAGGCGCGGCTCAAGTTCGTCCACGCCGACGCCTTCGCCTACGCTCGCCAGATGCAGACCAACGGGGAGAAGTGGGATGTCGTCATCCTCGATCCGCCCAAGTTCATCTTCACCCGCGACGAACATGGAAATTGGGAAGGCCGGCAGAAATACGAGGACCTCAATCTGCTGGCGATTTCACTCGTGAAGACCGGCGGGATCTTCGTGACGTGCTCCTGCTCCGGATTGCTGTCGCTGGAGGACTTCGAAGCCCACGTGATCAAGGCGGCCCACCGGCAGAATCGCCGGCTGCAGTTCTTCAACCGCACGGGCCCCGGCGTCGATCACCCCGTCTATTCAAACTGCCTCGAAAGCCGCTACCTCAAGGTCCTGTGGGCGCGGGTGGTGTAGGTTGGGGGGCGAAGGGCGACACGCATGAACTCAAGTTCGGCATTGATGTGCGCCGGCCGCTGGCGACAAACTTTGGCACCGAAATGCGCGTGATGTTCGCAGTTGTCCTCAGAGCATGCTGCCTGGCGGCCGGCCTCTGGCTGGCCCGGGCCGAGGCGGCGGAGCCGGTTTCCCCCCTGATCGGTGCGACGCCGGAACGGGTCCTGTCGCAGTACGGCGAACCGCGCAGCCAGATGACGGCCGGGGACCGCGTCATTTACCTTTATCCCCGGGAACGAATCATTTTCCGCGGTGGCGTCGTCATCGACGTCGAGGCGGTCATCCCGGAGCCCGTGCGTCGTCCGCCACCGGCGGAAACACCGGCGCCCCCGCCGGCCGAACCCACGCCGCCTGCGGCGACGCCTCCGGCTGCCACGCCCGAACCGGCCCCGACCGCGCCTGCGGCAGCCACTCCGGCGACACCCGCCGCAACCGCCACGCCGCCCCCGCCTCCGGCCCCGGTGGAGCCCAAGGTGGAAATCAAGCTGGTCCGGCCTCCCGGCGCGAAGGAACTCCCGCCCGCGCCACCGCCGATCGTGAAAGCTCCGCCACCGGCGGCGCCCACGCCTGCCGCGACGCCGGCCGCACCGGCCGCGACGGCCCCCGCCGGATCGGCTACCGCGCCGGCTCCGCTGGCGAACACGGCGCTTTCCGAGGTGAACGAGGCCCGGAAAGCGGCCGAACGGGCGGCGCTCGCGGAGAAGGAGCAGAAGGCGAAGGCCCGCAAGGAAGCGCTCCAGCGGCTGGATCAGGCGGCCAACGCGGAGGAATCATCGGGGGGAATGTTTTCCGGCCGGACCTGGCTGATCATCGCGGCCGTGCTGGTCGCGGGCATTGCGTTCATTTTTTGGCGCTCGCGCCATCGGGCGGTCGATCCTTCGGCGGCCAGCGTCGGACCCGGACTGGCGCCGGCGGCGCCGGCGAATGCGGGCACAAGTTTTACCGCGGACATGCTCGAGGAGATCGATTGGAAGCGGTTCGAGCGGCTGGTGATTTCCTATTACAGCAAGACCGGTGTCGTCGCGGCGCCGACGAACTCCGGGCCCGACGGGGCCGTGCAGATCAAGATTTCCTGGAAGGGTGAGCCGCGGCCGTTTGCGTATGTGCGCTGCGTGTCCAACTCGGCCGGCCTGGTCGATGTGAAGCAGCTGAACGAGCTGGGCGCGGTCCTCGCGGCGGACGACATCCGGCGTGGTTATGTGGTGACCCCGGGGCGTTTCACGCCGGCCGCCCGCGGCCTCGCGGCGGAGAAGCAGCTTACGCTCATGCCGGGAGAAATGCTCCTCGAGAAGCTCAACGCGCTCCCGCTCGCGGCGCGCAAGGAACTCCTGCGCGAGATCGGCCACGCCTGACTGGCACGAAAAAGCCCGCGGGTTGAACCGCGGGCTGGAAATGGGCCGGCGAATCCGCCGGGGGTTCGCGTCAGACGCGACCGAGGTACGTGCCGTCGTCGGTGCTCACCCGGATGACTTCGCCTTCCTTGATGAAGAGCGGCACTTGTACGACGAGGCCGGTCTCGAGCTTGGCGGGCTTCTGGACGTTGCTGGCGGTGTCGCCCTTCACGCCGTCGGCGGATTCGATCACCTTGAGCGCGACCGTGGAGGGCAGGTCGACGGAAAGCGGACGCTCATCCACGAAGAGGACGTCCACCTTGCCGCCCGGCGCGAGGTAGTTCTTCACGTCGCCGAGCTGGGTTTCGTTCAGCTCGATCTGCTCGAACGTCTCGGCGTCCATGAACGCAAACGTGCCCCGGTCGGCGTAGCTGAACTCCAGGGTCTTGCGGTCGGTCGGCAGCACTTCGATCGTGTCGGTCGAGGCGAATCGCTGGTCGAGCGCCTTGCCGTACCGCAAATTGCGCATCTTGATCTGCACGAAGGCCCGGAGATTGCCCGGCGTCCGGTGCTGGGTCTCCATGACGAGATGCGGCTCGCCGTTGAATTTGATGACTTGGCCTTTGCGGATGTCGTTGGCTGCGGGCATGACGAGGGTCGTTTCAGTCTGGCGTTGGAGCGTGTAGAAAGGGTTCAGGTTGAGGAGTCGGCCGCGCGAGTGTCAAGCCGGCCGGGTGAAACGGCCCGCGGCGAGTTCCACGCTTGCGCTGGATGCCGGCGGCTTTCGACACTGGGCGATTGCCAATGAAACAACGCACCCTTGCGCGGGAAGTCACCATCCAGGGCAGCGCGCTCCACACCGGCGACGCCGTCACACTCACGATGAAGCCCGCGCCGGCGGATGCGGGCTACGTGTTCCGACGCATCGACCTGAGCGGCTCGCCTGAGATTCGGCCGCGGGTCGACCAGGTGACGGACCTGGTGCGGGCCACGACGATCCAGTCGGGCCACGCCAAGATCCACACGGTCGAACATGTGTTGAGTGCGTTGCACGGCTGCGGCATCGACAACGTCGTCATCGAGATGAACGCCTCCGAGCCGCCGATCCTCGACGGCTCGGCCAAGCCCTATGTCGACTTGATCATGCAGGGCGAACCGATCGAGCAGGACGTGGAGCGGGAGTATTTCTCGCTCGATGCGCCCGTCTCCGTGTCGAAGGGCCAGTCGTCCATCATCGCCCTGCCGTGCGATGAATTCAAAATCTCCTGCACGTCGGCCGACGACCGTGGCATCCACACGCAGTACCTGTCGCTGGGCATCGATCCGGACAGCTACATGACGCAGATCGCCGCGGCGCGGACGTTCACGATCTACGAGGACATCGAGGAGCTGCTGAAGCTGGGCAAGATCAAGGGCGGTTCGCTCGACTGCGCCGTCGTGATCCGCGGAGACAAGATCATCTCGAAGGAGGGCCTGCGCTTCAAAGACGAGTTCGTGCGGCACAAGATCCTGGATATCATCGGCGACATCACCCTGCTGGGCGCGCCGTTGAAGGCGCATATCATCGCGACCCGGCCGGGTCATGCCATCAACGCCGAACTCACCAAGGCGCTGGCCGCAAAGCTCGAGGAGAAGCGCAAGGGCCCGAAGAAGAAGCCGCGGCCGTCGATGGTGCTGCCGCATGAGACCGAACTCGATATCCGGCGCATCCTCGACACGCTGCCGCACCGCTATCCGTTCGTGATGGTCGACCGCGTGGTGGAGTTCATCGGGGAGGACTCGCTCGTCGCGATCAAGAACGTGACGATCAACGAGCCCTATTTCCAGGGACATTTTCCCGGCAACCCGGTCATGCCCGGCGTGCTGCAACTGGAGGCGATGGCGCAGGCCGGCGGCATCCTCATGCTTCGCCGCGGCACCTCCGAGGGCAAGACCTCGCTGCTGATGAGCGTCGACAAGGTGAAGTTCCGCAAGCCCGTGCGGCCCGGCGACCAGCTCATCATCAACGCCCGGCTGCTCAAGGCGCGCGGCACCAAGCTTGCGACCGCGGAAGTCACCTGCACGGTGGACGGCAAGGTCGTCTCGTCGGGCGAACTGATGTTCGCGATCATCGACTCGAACGAAGTCGAGTGACCCGGCCATGGCGACGCAGCTTCATCCCACCGCCATCGTCGAGGCCGGCGCGCAGCTCGGCACGGACGTCGTGCTCGGCGCCTATGCCTACGTCGGCGCCGGCGTCACGCTCGGCGACGGCACGCGCCTCCATCACCACGCGTCCGTCGAGGGCAACACCGAGCTCGGCGCGCACTGCGAGGTGTTTCCGTACGCCTGCCTGGGCGGCAAGACGCAGGACCTGAAATTCAAGGGCGGCAACCCCGGCGTGCGCATCGGGGCGCGCAACGTGTTTCGCGAATACGTGACGATCCACGCCGCCACCAACGACGGCGAGTTCACGCGCGTCGGCTCGGACAACGTGCTGCTCGCGAGCTGCCACGTCGCGCACGACTGCACGCTGGGCGACCACATCGTGATGAGCAACGGCGCCGTGCTGGCGGGGCACGTCAGCATCGAGGACCACGTTGTCATCGGCGGCTACGGCGGCATCCATCAGTTCTGCCGCGTCGGCACGTACGCGATGCTTTCCGCCACGGCGAAGCTCGTGCACGACCTGCCGCCGTATTTCATCGCCGACGGCACGCCCGCCGAGATCCGCGCGATCAACCGGATCGGCCTCGAGCGGAACGGCTTCACGCCGGAACAGCTCGACCGGGTGAAGCTGATCCACCGCATCCTCTACCGCGACGGCCTCAACCGGTCGCAGGCGCTCGAGAAGCTCGCGGCGCATGCGGACGCCGGGAGCCTCGAGTTCCGGCGCATGCTGGACTTCGCGCGGAAGAGCGAGCGCGGCCTGGCCCCGAGCGCGCGCGGGGCGCGCTGACGACTTGTATCACTTCTTCTTGTACACCGTGGCCGGGTCGAAGAGGGGCTGCGCGGTGAACGAGAGCTTGTAGCCCGCCGCCGCGGCCCCCTCGAGGTCGGAGAGCTTCCGGTAGAAGCACGACTTGTAGCCGTTGTGGCAGCTCGCGTTCGCCGGGCCCGACTGCTCGACCTTGATCAGCAGCACGTCCTGGTCGCAGTCCGTGCGCAGCTCGCGCACGAGCTGCACGTTCCCGGATTCCTCGCCCTTGACCCAGAGTTTCTGTCGCGAACGGCTCCAGTACGTGGCCTTTCCGGTCCGGAGGGTGTGCGCGAGGGACTCGGCGTTCATGAACGCGAACATCAGCACCTCGCCGGTCTGCACGTCCTGGGTGATGCAGGGAATCAGGCCGTCGGGCCCGAACTTGGGCTGCAGCGTCGAGCCGAGCTCGATCTCCGCGGAGCTGGTGCGGGCGGGAAAGACGTAGGTGCTCATGATCGCCCCCGTGATTGCCCGCGGGATGCGCCGAAGCAATCCCACAATCGGTCAGGCCGGTGCAGCCAGCGCCCGCAGGTAGTCGAAACTGTACAGGCCCGTGCGGTGGCCGTCGCTGAAATCGAAACGCAGCGCGTAGTTGCCCACGCGTTCCCAGCCCAGCACCTGCACGCCCGGAAAGCGCTTCCGGCCGTCCCCGCCGTACTGATTCCCCAGGATGTCGCGCTCGCCGATGTTCGCGGCGCTCGGCGACGCGGCGCGCAACTGCTCGAACGTGTAGTAGCTTTCCCGGCCGTCGTCCCACGCGATGGCGACCTCCTGGCCGATGAGCTGAATGTTGACGGGAAGGTGCATGCGATGGCCTCCGAGCAAGGGTGCTTGTGGCCGGGAGGGGAAGCCGGATTTTCCGGCGCGCCCGCCCGCCGGTGAGGCGGCGATCAGCGCCCGTGGCCGGCGGCGAGCCAGTCCCATTGTCCGCCGGCCCGCTCCACCACCGCGTCCAGATCCTCCGCGAGCAGGTAACCCTGCTGCACGAGGCGTTCCGCCGCCTGGCGCACACGGGCGAGGTAGTCGGCCCGGGATGCGTAACGCTCGTCGAGCGCCGGTCGCGGGTCCTGGCGCGCGGCCCGGTCCTGGCGCGTGGCGGCAAACGGGATCCAGGCGCCCCGCAGCGGCACCAGCGTGTCGGGGGCGCCCGTTTCCGCCGGACGGAACGTCCAGCCCGTGGCGGTCGCCAGCGGCACGGCCACTTCCGGCAGGCGGATGCCTGCGCGCTCGTTGCCGTCGTCGTCGACCTGCGGCACCAGCAGGGGCAGGGGAGCACCGGCGCCCGCACCGTCGGGCCACAGGGGATTGGCCAGGCGCACGCCGGCGGTGAGCAGGCGGGGCGAGGGGATGCCGGCCAGGGCGGGAAACCGCACCGCCGCCGGCGGGACGAGCGTGCCGTCACGAATCAGTGGATACGCACTCGCCGGCGGCGGCGCGTCCTCCGTCACCCACCGGTGGAGCGCGAGCAGCAGCGCCCGTATCGCGCCGCCGAAATCGACCGGATTCCCGTACGGTCCTCCGGCGACCCGGGCGGGAGGAAACGCGCTCGGGCCGTGCTGCGTGCCCGCGAAGACGTAGAGGCGGACCTGGTCCGGCAGGGCGACGTCCTTCGTGCCGGCCGGATCCGTGTGGCCGAGTGCCGCGACGCGGCCGCCACCCCAGTACTCAACGGACGTGTTGGTGTAGAAAACCTTCGCGCCCGCGGCGCCGCGGGGATTCTCCAGGATGCCCTCGCTGCGTCCGGAGACGGGGTCCGGCTGCGCCGTGTCGGCGAACGGATACGACGCCGCATGGTACATTGCCAGCTCGCGCGGGGTGGACCAGCGGCGGTTGAGGTCGAGGCGCGCCGCGCCCGCGATGTGCGACAGCACGCCATCGAACACCCGGCGGCCCGCTTCGTCGTAGTTGAAGCCTTGATACAGAAAGTCCCGCAGGAACCGGCCGCTCTGGGAGGAGCCGAAGGTGAGGGCATGGCGCACCGGCGTCACGCCGTCGCCGCCGCGCTTCAGCCACGCGGCCGCATCGCGGATGGCGGCGAAACCGAGGCCCGCGACGGGGGGATGCACCGCCGCGAAGGAAAGTTCATAGACCAACCCGGGCTTGAATCCGCCGTCGAGCACCACCGTGTGTCCTCGCAGCCGCCATTGGCTGGGCGGAATCGCGTCGCCCCCCGGGATCGCCGCGGAACCGCGCACGGTCAGCCGGCGGCCGGTGTCGGCGGCAGCCGACGGAGTGTACGCGGCGAGGTCGGTGACGGCGTACTCGGCGACGGGCGCGTTGACCGTGAAGGCGGCGCGAACCGTGCCGGTGATGGGCTGGCCCGCGGCGGTTGCGACCGGAACCCGGATGCGCAGGAGCCCCGTGCGCTCGGGCACATCGAATTCCCAGCCGACGCCGACGACCGTGAATCCCCGCCGGAAGAGAAACTGGTCGCCCAAATCCGCCACGGACTCCGGATCGCTGGCCAGACCCCGGTTGAAGAGCCGGAGCCCGTTGCGCGAACCGCGATTCGAGATCTCAACCAGGGCCGTGCCATTGCTGCGCCCGGCATCCTTGGGCTGCAGGATGAAGAAGTCCGACGAGAACTCGACCCGTCCCGTCCGCCCGGCCGGTGCCCGCTCGAGGTCGGCGATGATGCGGTTGCGCGGGTGCGCCGGGTCGACCGCGAAATGCAGGGTGCCCACGATCTTTTCGTAGCCGGAATTCCCGACGTCCACCCGGCGCGCGATCTCGACGCGGGTGACTTCGGCGGACGCGCTGCAGCCGCAAACCAGCATCAGCACCGCCAGCCGGTGGCGAACGGACCGCGCGGTCAACCGGGAGGGATGAAACTGACGATTTTCACGCTGCGACTCGGGGCACGGCGGGGATAAGCGCATGGTCCGCTTTCGCGCAAAGCGCCGGCTTCGTCAAACAACCGTAAAGCTCTCCGGCCCGTTGTGAATAAGTGAATAACTTCCCGCGGTTTGACCGGGTCTTGGCTTGACGATTGGGGGTCAATATGGGTTGAAATGGTGCACTTTGGAGCGATCGATTGCTCCTATCCCAAATGGCGCAGGCAGGCACGGCAGTCTTCACGGGCCTTTTTAGGCACACGCTGGACGACAAGGGTCGACTCACGATCCCGTCGGAGTGGCGTCATGCCCCGGCGGGAGTGGACACGTTTCTGGCGACTCCGCACCCCGACGGTTACCTGGCGGTGCTGCCGCCGGCCGAGGTCGAGAAGCTCCGGGAAAAGATCGCGGCGCAGAAGCTGAGCGACTCCGCGGCCCAGGCGTTTGCGGCGCGTTTCTTTTCCCAGACGCAGAGCTTTTCCTACGACAAGAACGGCCGGATCGGCCTGACCGAGGCGCTGCTCACGCATGCCGGCATCGAGAAGGATGCGGTGCTGGTCGGCTCCCTGACCAAGTTCAACATCTACAACCCCGGGCGCTGGCAGCAGGAGGAAGCGCGGACGGCGGGCGAAAACTTCGGCGACCTCATGCGCCGGCTCGACATTTGAACATGCGCCGACCTATCCGGGTAAAGAGTCTCCGATCCAGCGCGCCACTGCGGGTGTCCGCCTATTCCGCTGCGGGCGCCGCGCGACGGTTTTTTCCCGCCTGGATCATGGCGGACGAGGGTGGGGTGGCCTTTCCGGCCCGGGTCGCGGCCGCGCGCGTCCGGAGCGCGCTCGTGCTCCGGCCGGTGGCCGGT
This sequence comes from Opitutaceae bacterium, assembly GCA_016793535.1. Classification (GTDB taxonomy): domain Bacteria; phylum Verrucomicrobiota; class Verrucomicrobiia; order Opitutales; family Opitutaceae; genus ER46. The sequence goes on from JAEUHA010000625.1 coordinate 38,350, forward strand.
CGCAAGCTGGCCAGGGGGACCGGAGGGAAAGGTGACGCGCATGTCGACCGCGCTCGTTGAACTTTCCCGTCGTGCCATGACGTCCGGCCACCAACCCGTGTTGTTGCGCGAGGTGCTTGACCTGATCGCGCCGCGGGCCGGGGGACGCTACCTCGACTGCACGTTTGGGGGAGGCGGGCACACCCGCGCACTGCTCGACGCGGCGCCGGGAACGCAGGTGGTCGCGCTCGATCGCGATCCCGCGGCGGCGGAGCGCGCGGCGCCGTTGCGCGCGGAGTTTCCGGACCGGTTCACGCTGGTCGATTGTGATTTTGGCCGGCTGGGTGAGCGGCCGGAAACGGGGTTCGATGGGATTCTTTTCGACCTCGGCGTTTCGTCGTTTCAGCTCGATGAGACCGGGCGTGGCTTTTCGTTCCGGCATGACGCGCCGGCCGACATGCGCATGGATCCCCGCCACGGGGTCCCCGCGAGCCGCTGGCTGGAGACGGCGACGGAGGAGATGCTGGTGCGGGCCGTGCGCGACCTGGGCGAGGAGCAGCATTGGCGACGCGTCGTGCGGGCGATCCTGGCCGCCCGCGGCACCGGCGCGCTGGCGCGCACGGCGGCGCTGGCGGAGCTGATTGCCGGGGCCATTCCCGCGCGGGACCGGCACACGATGAAAATCCACCCTGCGACGCGCGCGTTCCAGGGCATCCGGATCGCCGTGAACGACGAGATCGGTGCGATCGAGCGCGCGCTGCCCGCGGCGTTCGCCCGCCTCGTTCAGCCCACCACGGAGCGCGGCGGCGGCGTGCTCGCCGTGATCAGCTTCCACTCGCTCGAGGACCGGCCGGTGAAGCAGTTCTTTCGCCGCATGTGCGGCCAGCCGGAAAGCGCAAACGACAGCACGCCGCAGGACCTGCGCGTGAAGCTGGCCGACCCGCTGACCCGCAAACCCCTCACCCCCGGCGAGGACGAACTCGCCCGGAATCCCCGCAGTCGCTCCGCCAAACTCCGCGCCCTCCGCCGCCTCTAGGCGCCCGGCGCACGACCTCCCTCCCGCGATGAAAAGAAACTCCCAGGCGTTCGCGCATCAGTTGCTGGTCTGTCTGCTCGTGACGATGGCGTTCGGCGGCACCATCGGCCTCGGCACGGTCTGGATGCGTCACCAGATTTCGGTTACGGCCAAGGCCAACCGCGCGCTGCTCGCGGAGATCAACGAGGTCAACCGCCGCAGCGACGCCCTCGAGGCCGAGATCCGCGGTGAACAGCGGCCGGAACTGCTGCGCGAGCTCAACCTTCGCTTCCGTCTCGGGCTCGTGCCGATGAACGAGGTCCCGGTGATCCACGTCACCGAGAACGTCACCCAGCGCATGGTCGAGCGGGCGAACCGCTGGTCGTTCCCGCCGGCGTCGCGCGAGAACGGCCCCGTCACGCTTCGCTTCGCCCAGCGCTGATCCCGATGTCCAAGGGCTTCGCCTCCACCTATCGCATCGTCCTCCTCGCCACCGGACTCTTCGTCTGTTTCGGCGGAGTGGCGGCGCGGCTGGTATGGCTGCACGTGGTCGACCGCGACTCGCTGCTCAAGACGATCACCCGGACCCGGCAGCAGTACACGCCCGAGATCGCCCGCCGCGGCGACATTCTCGACGCGCGCGGCGGCCTGCTGGCCACCAGCAGCACGCAGCGCGTGCTGGGCGTCGACCCGCTGTCCCTCCGTCCGCAGGACGAGAAGCGCTGGCCTGAACTCGCCGCGCTCATCGGCATGCCCGAAGGCGAACTGCGCCGGATCTTCACCACCCGCTACCGCGAGGCGCCGGCGCCGGCCCCGACGGCGAATGCCGTGATCGACCTGCGCCGGCTGGGGCGCGTCGCGACTCCGGCGGCGGCGACTCCCGACGACGACACCGAGGAGGATGCGGCACCCGATGCGTCCGGCCGTCGCCCGATCCGCTGGGTGAAGTTGCGCGATGACGTGCCGGAGAAGCTCTACGAGGAGATCATGAAGCTCGGGATCAAGGGCGTCTACGGCCCCCACGTCGCCCGGCGCGCCTATCCCAACCAGCACCTCGCCGCCCACGTGCTCGGCTATGTGAACAAGCAGCAGGAGGCCGCCGCGGGCATGGAGGCGAACATGGACTTTTTCCTGCGCGGACAGAACGGCTGGCGGGTGGGCGAGCGCGACGGACGCAACCGCGAGCTGCCGCAGTTCCTCGACCGGCGCGTGCCGCCGTCGGACGGCTACAGCGTGAAGCTGTCGATCGACACGATCGTGCAGGACATCGTCGAGCAGGAGCTGACGTACATCGCCACGACGTACGAGCCGAAGAAGGCGTCGATCATCGTGAGCGACCCGCGCAACGGGTTCATCCTCGCGATGGGCAACTATCCGAATTACGATCCCAACGAGTACAACAAGCTGCGGCCCGATGAGCAGCACCGGATGCGCAACGTCGCGGTGGCCGATGTCTACGAGCCGGGCTCGGTGTTCAAGATCGTCGCGGTCGCCGCCGCGCTCGAGGAGCGGATCGCCACCACCCGTTCGATGTTCGACACCGCGGCCGACAAGATCATGCACCGCGGCCGGACGATCCCGCTCCCGGCCGAGGATCACCGTTTCCCGAATCCGCAGGCGGTGACGCTCGCCGAGGCCGTCAGCCATTCGAGCAACCGCGGCGCCGCACAGCTGGGCGTGGCGCTCGGCGAGGAGCGGTTCTACCGGTACGTGCGCGCGTTTGGTTTCGGCCGGCCGCTCGGCTTCCCGGTCGGCGGTGAAGTCGCCGGCCTGCTGCGTCCGGTGAAAGACTGGGATCCGATCGACATCACGCGCATCCCGATCGGCCACTCGATTTCCGCGACGGTCCTCCAGATGCACCAGGCGATGAGCGTCATCGCCAACGACGGCGTCCTGCTCCGCCCGCAGGTGATCCGCGAGGTCCGCGACGCGGCGGGCGAGATCGTCTACCGCTACGATCGCGCCGAGATCGGCCGCGTGGTTTCGCTGGAGACCGCCCGCACCGTCGCCCGCCTGCTGATGGGCGTGGCCTCGAAGGAAGGCACGGCGGCCGAGGCGGCCATCGAGGGTTACGACGTGGCGGGCAAGACCGGCACGACGATCAAGCTCATGGACGAGGTGCAGCCCGATGGCTCCACGAAGCTCGTGTACAACCGGAAGCACCACATCGCGTCGTTCGTGGGCTTCTTCCCTGCCGGCCGGCCGCAGGTTGCGATTTCCGTGATTGTGGACGACGCTGACCACAAGGCGCCGCGCGGCATCGCCTACGGTGGCCGGGTCGCCGCGCCGTCGTTCAAGCGCATTGGGGAACGCCTTATTGCCATTCTCAACATCCAGGCTCACGCCCAGCCGTCACCGGCCGGACTCGTGGCCGCCCACCAGGGAGGCCGGCGGTGATCGGCTATCTCGTCCACGACCATCCGCTCATCCACGCGTTCCAGCCGGCGCGCCGCACGCGGCGCGAAGCGCAGGCCGCCAGCCGCATTTTCAAGATGGCCCCGAAACTTTCGGATTATTTTCAGGACGGGGAAACCCTGGCGGTGAAGGGAACCCTTGACCGGCCGATCTCCGGCCTCGCGATCGACAGCCGCCGCGTCGTGCCGGGAACGCTCTTTTTCGCGCGGCCCGGGCAGCGCGCGGACGGCGCCAGTTTCATCGACGAAGCGGTGAGCCGCGGTGCCGTGGCCGTGGTGACGTCGCGCATGCCGGCCTTCCCGCCCGCCCGGGTGACCTTCATCCAGGTGGCGGATGCGCGGGCGATGCTGGCCCGGGTCGCGCAGCGCTACTATCGCTTTCCGGATCGCGACCTCACCGTCGCGGGCGTCACGGGCACCAACGGCAAGACCACCGTCACGCACCTGCTGAAGCACTTTCTCAACGGCGACCAGCGGGTCGGGCTCATCGGCACGACGCACTACGATCTCGGCGCGCGCACCGTGCCGTCGTTCCGCACCACGCCCGAGTCGCTCGACATCTTCGGGATGATGGCGCAGATGCGCGACCACGGCTGCCGGCACGCCGTGATGGAGGTGAGCTCGCACGGCATCGACCAGCGCCGGGTGGACGGATTGCGCTTCGGCGTCGCGGTGTTCACGAACCTGACCCGCGATCACCTCGACTACCACGAAACGTTGGAGCGTTACTTCGACGTGAAGATGCGGCTCTTCACCGGCGGGATCGGGCCGGTGCCACCGGTCTCGGTCGTGAACCTCGACGACACGTATGGCGCGCAGCTCGCCGCCCGTCTCACGGCCGAGGTCCCGGCGACGCGCGTCGTCACGTTCGGCGAGAATCCCGCCGCGCAGGTGCGGGCCGAGCAGGTCGCCCTCCATTTCAAGCACAGCACGTTCCGGCTGGTGTGGCCCGGCGGGTCGATCGACGTCGAGTCGCCGCTGATCGGGCGTTACAACGTCAGCAATCTCCTCGCGGCGATCGCCGCGGCGTGGGGGCTCGGGCGCGACCCGGTCGTCTTCCTCGCGCGGCTGCGCGCGTTCAAGGGCGTGCCGGGCCGGATGGAGCGGATCGAGGAGGGCCAGGCGTTCAACGTCCTGGTCGACTACGCGCACACCGACGACGCGCTGCGCAACGCGCTCGGGATGCTGCGCCGCATCACGCCGGGCCGGCTGCTTGTCGTCTTCGGCTGCGGCGGCAACCGCGACCGGACGAAGCGCCCGCTGATGACGCGCGCGGTGCAGGAGTTCGCCGACTTCGCCGTGGCCACCGCGGACAATCCGCGCACGGAGGCGATCGCGCGGATCTTCGAGGACATGCGCGGAGGAGTGACCGCGCCGGAGAAGATCTCCTGGATCGAGGACCGGCGGCGCGCGATCAGCCTGGCGCTGGATCTCGCGAAACCGGGCGACTGCGTGCTGATCGCCGGCAAGGGCCACGAATGCTACCAGGAGTTCGCCGACACCGTGTTTCCGTTCGACGACCGGCAGGTCGTGCGGGAACTCATCGGACTCAAGGCCCACCATCTGCCTGTCTGATTCCTCCGTGCCCACCTTCGCTCCCGAACAACTCGCGCACTGGACCGGCGGCACCTGGACCGCCCGGCCCGTGGCGCCGTTGACGGCCTTCGGGGTGGACACGCGCGCGCTGCGGCCCGGTGACGTGTTCGTGGCGCTGCGGACCGAGCGGCGGGATGGCCATGACTTTCTCGCGGACGCCGCGGCGGCGGGGGCCGCCGCCGCGCTGGTGGCGGCGCCGAACCGCGCGGTGCCGCTGCCCCAGCTCGTGGTGCCGGATCCGCTGGCGGCGTTTCAGGCGATCGCGCGCGAACACCGCCGGATGTTCCGCGGCGCGGTGGTGGGAATTTCAGGCAGTGCAGGCAAGACCTCGACGAAGGACTTGCTGGCGCTCCTCCTCGGTGGCGCTTCGTGCGGCGTCGTCGCCACCGAGGGTAATCTCAACAACCACCTCGGCGTCCCGCTGACGCTGACCCGGCTCGACCCCGCGTTGCATCGCTTCGCCGTCGTCGAGGCCGGCATCAGTGCGCCGGGCGAAATGGCGCCGCTGGCCGGCATGATCGAGCCGGATGTCGCGATCATCACCCTCGTGGCCGCGGCCCACACGCAGGAACTCGGCGGACTCGAGGGCGTGGCGCGCGAGAAGGCGGTGCTCCCTGCGGCCGTCCGATCGGGTGGCGTGGCGATCGTGCCGCGGTCGACGCTCGACTACGCCCCGTTTCGCGACCTGCGCGTGCGGACGATGGTGGTCGAGCGGGCGGCGGATTTGCCGGTGGATTCTTCGCTGCCGGCGGAAGGCGTACATTTTCTCGTGGCCCATCGGTCCGAGGAAACCGCGCTCACGATTGCGTCGGGTCCGCTGCCGCCTTTCCGCTTCGTCTTCCGCCGGGTGTCGGATGGCATGGCGCAGAATGCCGCGCTCGCGGTCTGCGCGGCCCTGTGGCTGGGCGTTGCGCGCGAGACGATCCAATCCCGTTTCGCGACCTGGAAACCCGCGAAGCTGCGGGCCGAGGTGCGGCGCACCGACGGAAAACTGCTCTACCTCGACTGCTACAACGCGAATCCGGCCTCGATGGCGGACGCGCTCGCGACGTTCGAGTCCCTCGCGCCCGCGGGCGAGCCGCGGCTGTACGTGCTCGGGTGCATGGAGGAGCTCGGTCCGGACGCGCCCGCGCTGCACCGGGCGCTCGGCCGCTCCCTGCACCTGCGCGACGGCGACCGGCTGTTCGTGATCGGCACCCACGCGCATGAAGTCTGCGCCGGGCTCCTGGAACTGGGCGATTTCTCCCGCCAACTGCAGATCGTGTCCTCGCTGGAGCCGGTCTCCGCCGCGCTCGCCGCGTGGCGGGGCGCGGTGTTCGTCAAGGGCAGTCGCCGTTACCAGCTCGAGCGGATCCTCGAGGCGCAGACTTCGCTCCCGCTGCCGTGCTGAGCTACCTGGCAGACTTCGAGGATGTCTTCGGACCGCTCCGCCTTCTCCGCTATATCACGGTGCGGACCGCGCTGGCGGCGCTGACGGCGCTGTTCCTGGGCTTCGTCATCGGGCCGATGCTGATCCGGAAATTCAAGGAGCTGAAGTTCGGCCACGGCTATGTCGACGACCGGACGGGACACCTGGGCGCGACGTATTTCGACAAGAAGCACACGCCGACGATGGGCGGCCTGATCATTTTCATCTCGGTGTTCGTCGGCTCCGCCCTGTGGGCCACGCCCAACATCTGGGTGTTCACGAGCCTGTTCGTCTACGCCGCCCTCACGGTGCCCGGTTTTCGCGACGACTACCTGAAGGTCGTGCACAAGAACCGCAACGGCATCTCCTCGGGCGAGAAGATCACCTGGCAGTCGCTCGCGACCCTCGGCGCGCTCGGCCTCCTGCTCTGGCACCCGGACAGCGCAACGAAGATCCGGGAACTCTGGGTGCCGTTTGTGAAGCACGCCGTGATCGCGCCGATGCCCTGGTGGCTGCTGCTCACGCTCATTTACCTCTGGATCGTCGGCTTCAGCAACGCGATCAATCTGACCGACGGCCTCGACGGCCTGGCGGTCGGCTGCACCATCACCGTCGCGCTGGTGATGGGCGTGATGGCGTACGTCGCGGGCAACGTGCTGCTGTCCGAATACCTGCTGACCAGCCACGTGGCGAAGACCGGCGAACTGACCGTGATCTGCGGAGCGTTGATCGGCGGCTGCATGGCGTTTCTCTGGTACAACTCGCACCCGGCCGAGGTGTTCATGGGCGACACCGGCTCGCTCGCCCTCGGCGGCCTGCTGGGCGTCATGGCGTTCATGATCCACCAGCCGCTGACGCTGGTGATCGCCGGCGGCGTGTTCGTGATGGAACTGCTCTCGGTGGTCACGCAGGTGTCGTGGTTCAAGTACACCAAGCGCCGGTACGGCGAGGGGCGGCGTGTTTTCCTGATGGCGCCGATCCACCATCATTTCCAAAAGAAAGGCTGGCCCGAAACCAAAGTGGTGCTGCGCTTCTGGGTGCTCTCGCTCGGGTGCGCGCTCGCCAGCCTGGCCACGCTGAAACTCCGCTGACTTCGCCACCCCGCCGATGCTCACCATGTCTCTCACTCCGCCTCCGTCGCTCAGGCCCGCGCTCGCGCGGCCGGCGGCGGTCCTCGGCGCCGGCGTCAGCGGCGCCGGCGCGCAGTCGCTGCTCGCCGCGCTCGGAGTGGACGGCGTCGTCTACGACGTCCGCTCCGGCCAGGGCGAGGAGTTTACCGCGGCGGCGGCCCGCCGCCACGGCCTGGTGGTGTTCTCGCCCGGCTTTCCGCCCGGCCACCCGTGGCTCGCCCGGGCGCGGGCCGCGGGGGCCGTGTGCCTCGGGGAACTCGAGTTTGCGGCGCGGTTCTGGCGCGGTCGCGTGATCGCGGTGACCGGCACCAACGGAAAGACCACGCTCACCGAGCTGCTCACGCACGCGCTCGGGACCGTCGGCCGGCGGGCGTACGCGACGGGCAACATCGGGGCCTCGTTCTCGCGGCTGGTGGCGGATCGGAGCGGCGGCAATCCGGACGACGACGCCATCTGCGAGGTGAGCTCGTTCCAGGCGGAGACGTTCGAGGAATTCCGCGCCGATGCGACGCTCTGGACCAACTTTGCCGAGGATCACCTCGAACGGCATCCCGGGCTCGAGGCCTATTTCGACGCGAAGTGGCGGCTCGTCGAACAGACGTTCTCCGGGAAAGTGTTCGCGGGTTCCTCGGTCGTGCGCTTCGCCCGCGGCCACGGACGTCCGGCGCACCGGCTGGTCCCCGTCGCCAGCGAGGAGCGGCCCGCGGATCCGCGGCTGGCCGGCACCGTTTTTGCGCAGTATCCGCAGCGGGAGAACTTCCTGCTCGCCGCCGCCTGGTGGCGCGCGGACGGTCGCGCGGAGGAGGAACTGATCGCGGCGGCGCGGACCTTCGCGCCCGGCCGCCACCGGCTCGACCGCGTGGCGATGCTCGACGGCGTTTCGTTCTGGAACGACTCCAAGGCCACCAACTTTCACGCGGTGGAAGCGGCGCTCGGCGGCTTTCCCGGCCCGGTGATCCTGATCGCGGGAGGACGCGCCAAGGGCGGCGACGTCGCCGGCTTCGTGCGCCGGATCGCGCCCCGGGTGAAGCACGCGGTCCTGATCGGGGAGACCAGCGCGGCCCTGGCCGCCCACTTTGGCGCGCTCCAGGTCGCCCACACGTGCTGCAGCGGACTGCCCGAAGCGGTCCGCCGGGCCGCGACCCTCGCCGTGCCGGGCGACCATGTGCTGCTCAGCCCGGGCTTCGCCAGCTTCGACCAGTTTCGCAACTACCAGGACCGCGGTGATCAATTCGAGCACCTCGTCGGCCAACTCCCGCTGCCCGCGGGGAATTTGGGGTAGCATTCACCTTCCCGTACCGTCACAACCTTTCCAATCTCTCCTCCTATGAAAATCCTGAAGATTTTCGGTCTTGTCGTGGGCGTCCATGTGTTCGCTCTCATCCTCATCTTCGCCAATCCGGGCTGCAGCTCGACGACGAAGCCCGCGCCGTCCCCGGCCGCCACCGCCCCCAAGCCGGAGCCCGCCCCGGTCGTCGGCCTCACGGCCGCGCCTTCGACCGGAGGTGGTATCTACTCTTCCACTACAGACACGACGACCGCCGCGCCGCTCTTCAATCCCGAGGCGCCGGCCGTGGCGCTGCCCGCGTCGGCCGGCGGCGGGGCCCGCATCGCACCGACGCGCCCCGGCACGCCGGTCGCGGGCGTGCTGGTCGCGGAACCGGTCGCGGACGTGACGCCGGCCGCCACGTACAGCGTGAAGTCGGGCGACAGCCTCTGGACGATCGCCCGCAAGCACAACCTCACGGTCGCGCAGCTCACCGCCGCCAACAGTCTCTCCGCCAACTCGCCGCTCCAGCCCGGCCAGAAGCTGGTGATTCCGAGCCGCCCGACCGTTCCGCCGAGCAGCGGTTCGACGCCGGCGGCGAAGTCCGCACCGGCAGCCGCCGCGACCGGCACGACCCGCGCGCCGGGCGACGTGGTGAAGCATGTCGTGAAGTCAGGCGAAACGCTCGGTGCGATCGCGCGGCGCTACGATGTGCGGCAGGGTGACCTGGCCGTGCTGAACAATATCTCCGATCCGGCGAAGATCCGGCCGGGCATGGAGCTGGTCATTCCGGGCTACAAGGCGCCCGCGTCCAAGTCCGGCAAGGGCACCAAGGCGTCCTCCGGCAGCGCCGCCAAGGCGCCCGCGCCGGCCCCGGTGCCGGCACCCGAGCCGACGGCGCCGGCGGTGATCGATCCCGCGCCGACCCCGG
>JAEUHA010000665.1 GCA_016793535.1 Opitutaceae bacterium
TGCCCGCCCCCCGCGATTGGCCGGCCCCGCCCCCTCGGTCCCGCGGGGTGCGGCCACCCCGCCTACAACTACCTTGGGGCGTTCCGCTGCACCTGATCGAGCCAGTCGAACGCCGGTGTGCGCACGTCCTTCGACAGCCGGTTGAAGTCGAACGGCGTCTCGAGCGCGACATTCGGCAGCCCGCGCAACAGTTCCTTCAAGGCCGGCAGGTTGGCGAAGCGGTCGTTCGTGGGGGCGACGATGAGGACCGGCTTCGAACCGATGCGTTTCAGCACGTCATCGTAGTCGAAAGGCAGCTTCGCCGGCGTGTCGGCATAGAAGCCGAGCCGCGGCAGCAGGCCGTGCAGGTGCGAGTACATCCGGATCGCCTCGCGGTCACCCGAAGTGCGCAGCGGCGTGATGCCTGCGATGGCCACCACCGCCCGCGGCGCCGGATCCACCGCGGCGGTCCAGAGCGCGACCTGGGCGCCGAGCGCGTAGCCGACCAGGTAGATGCGGTTCGGATCGACCTCGGGATGATCCTGCATGGCCGCGATCGCCGAGCGGGTGTCGGCCACCATCTTGCCCAGCAGCGACCACTGCGGATACCGGCGGTAAAAGTCCTTCGCCTGCTCGACCCGCGTGCCATAGCCGATCTGGTCGAACGCGAGGACGGCGAAACCGCGCCGGGTGAGCTCGACGAACGGCGCGCGCGCCTGGTGCATGTAGCCGCGGGCGTGGTTGAACGCGTGCAGCCAGATCACGACCGGACGCTTTCCGGTGCGGCCGTCGACGGGCACGAAGAGGTCAGCCTTCACGTTCACGCCGAGCGGCACGGTGACTTCCCGGAAGCCCTTGTCGGTCGGCGACGGCGAGATCGCCCGCATCCAGCCGTCGCTCACCAGCACGCGCCCCTTGTCGTGCGTCGGCCGCGCGAACGGCACCTGCGGCGGCGTCTCGCCCAGCGCCCAGCGTAACGGATCGCCGGATACCGCCGGGGCGGCCTTCGTCCCGGTGGCGGCCTTCCAGCCCTCGAACGTGTAGCCGAAGATGAAGTTCTCCTGCACCGGCGCCCGGCCCCGGCCGAAGACATGGTCGAAGAAGTCGAAATACACCTCGAGGTCGTCGGCGGTCGTCGCATGCAGGCCGGGCCGCAGCCGGAACTGGGCGTGCTCCGGCTTGCCGACGAAGTCATACACGCGACGAAGCGAGCGGAAATGCTCCTCGAAGCCGAGCACGGTGTTGGCCGACTCGGTGAACGCCGAGTTGATCAGCACGCCGCGCGGCGCGATCAGGGCAAAGAGCGTATTCTGGTCGAACGGCAGCTTGTCCTCGTTGCCGATGAAGAAGCGCAGCCGCGGGTGGAACCAGTGCGGGTTCACCGTCGTGATGATCTCCGCCGTCTCGCTGCCGAAGGGATCATTCGTGTACCGCCAGGGGGTCGCCTCGCCGGTGTTGCCGCCGGACGCCACGACGGCGCCGATGCGTTCGTCGAATGCCGCCGCGAACGCGGAGGACTTGCCGTTGCGGGAGTGGCCGCTGATGGCAATCTGCGTGGGCTCCACCTCGGGCAGCGTCACCAGGTAGTCGACCGCCCGGCTCGCGGCCCAGGCCCAGCGGGACAGCACCGTGAAATCATATTCCGGATACACGTCGACGAAGCCCTCGGAATCGTCGCCCTCGCCGTAGTAGGGATCCGTCGCGTGGTAGATGCAGCCGATATAGCCGCGCGCCACCGCGCTCGCCGCCCAGGGCCGGGAGCGGTTGTGATTGGTCAGGAAGACCGGCCGCTTCTTCGCGCCGGGCGGGATGAGCAGTTGGACACGCAGCGTCGCGCGGTGCCCGGGCCCGAACTCCAGCCGCACGTCGCGCACGGTCACGTCGCCTTCCTTCCGTTCGCTGGTCACGACCGCCCGGAGATTGTCCGGCGCCGGCGGAAACCGTCCCGTCATCCAGTGCTGGAGCTGCGCCTTGATCTCCTCCCGCCGCTTTTTCCAGTCCTCACGCGTCTTCACGCCGGCCAGCGGGTCCGGCAGGAACGGGTTCGACGGCATCGACGCGAAGTCCGGCGGCAGTTCGCCCGTGCGGCGCTGCCACTGCTCGAACGTGTGGTCGTGGATGTTGATCCGGCCGTCCCGCGGCATGCGGGTCGGCTCGAGCACCTTCAACGCCTCGAGACTCGCGCGCCGGCGTGCTTCCGCCGCGGCATCGGCGCCGCGCGCGGGAGCCGACAGCACGACCGCGGCCAGGAGGAAAAGTCGCATCACGGCGCACGACCAGGGGGAGGAATAGCGGGCATTCATCGTTTGGGGAGGGAATCCGGGGCAGGCGCGCGACGGCACGCGGCTGCAGTTTCGCGGCAGATTCAGGGCGCGTCGAGGCCGCGGCGCAACAACGCGCGAATCGCACGTGAACGCTCAGGGCCGGTGCGCACATTGTAGGCGGGGTGCCCTCACCCCGCGCCTGACCTTGGCAAACTCGCGGGGTGTGGGCCCCCCCCCGACCGAGAAGGCACCCGGGGCCACACCGCACCCTCCCGGTGAAAAAGACGTTC
>JAEUHA010000686.1 GCA_016793535.1 Opitutaceae bacterium
TCTCTCTTATGAACTCAAACATGACTCGCATGATTTTCGTCCTCCTCGGCGTCACGCTGCTGGCGGGATTCACCACCGCCTGCAACACGTCGAAGGGCTTCGGCAAGGACGTCGAGAAGGTGGGCGAAAAAATTCAGGAAAAGGCCCGCTGATCGCGGGGGAGGCGGCGATCAAACTTTGTACAGGGAGATCGGGAGGATGATGGGGTTTTCTTCCCGGCGTCCGGTTTCAACGTCCGAGCCAGCAGGCTGAGTTTTAGACAGGATGGACCGGATGGGCAGGATTCGGCGAAAAGCCGCGAGTGCACCGCACCTCACGCCGTAGCCAAGGATCCATCCTGCCAATCCTGTTCATCCTGTCCCCTGATTGCCGGAGTTGCGCGGTGGTCGCCCTCAATATGCGCGCGAGAGCGTCACCGAGCCGAAGTTGTTGAACCGGCCGCGCTGGGCCTTGAACTCCCGCGTGCGCCACACCTGCGTGTAGGTGAGCTGCCAGGGTCCGGCGATCAGTCCGACGCCGGCCCCGAGGTCGGCGACGAAGGGGCGCTTGGAGACGGAGCGGCTGGTGCGAAACGTGTTTCCGTCGAGAAAAATGTCGCGCGCCACCGCCCGGCCATCCGCCGTGCCGAAGCCGAAGAGACTGAAATTGCGATCGAGCGCGACGCGCGGATCGAGGTCGTCGGTGGGTGATCCACCGACGCTCCCCGGGCGTGCGAGCTGCACGCCGAAATCGCTCGGCAGGTTGAACCCGAAGCGGAGCGTGCCGCCCGCGTTGGCGTAGGTCTGCACGTTGCCCAGGCTCGCGCCGAGGTGCGGGATGAGGTCGAGGCCGAGGGTTTGCACGAGGGCGCGGGCGTAGAGTCGCCACCGGCGCTCAAAGCCCAGGTTCACGCCGGCTTCGTTGCGGAGCTGGTAGTCCCAGCCCATGGGGCGCGTGGTGCCGATCCACCGGTGCAGGGTGCGTTGCGAGTCCCGGGCCAGGCTGTTGGGCCCGACGATGCCGGCCTGCAGGGAGAGCCGGTCGGACACCGCCGCCGTCTTGCTGACAAACGCCAGCTCGACGTAGGTCCAGCCCGCGTACGGCCGGTCCGCGGGATCGGGGTTGGCCCGGGTCGTGTCCCGCGGCGTGTAGATGTTCTGTCCGATCGCCAGGCCGAAGTTTTTCTGTCCGCCGGGCCGGTTGACGAAGGGCAGGATTTCGACGAACCGCCGCCGCCAGCCCGTCTGGCCCCAGTCGACGAGATCGGCCGACAGCCAGGAGAGTTTCACACCGCTCGTGTAGTACTCGTCGGAACCGGTGAAGGAGTCGTTCTCCACGTAGAGGGTCAGCACCGGTGCCGCCCGCGCCCGTTCCGTCGCACCGGCGGCGCCGGCCGGCGGGGCGGCAAGCGCGGTGCCGGCAGCCACGGCGAGGGCGGCGGCCCGCCGGAACAGCGGCCGGATCCCGCGTCCGCACCGGCGGCGGGCACGGTGCATCAGGATGGCGGATACAGAAGGGTGGAGTGGTGACGAAAGGGAGGAAGCGGGCATGGAAAGGGAGGAGCGGCGCCGGCGGGATGCCGCGGGCAGCCGACGCGCGGTGGCTGGAGACCATGCCCAGCGTAGGCCACGAACGGGACGGCGGCCATGGGGTGAAACCCGACCTCCCGGCGGGCGGGCCCGGGGCGCGTGGCGGCCGGGCACAAAAAAGCGCGGGGCCCGGGGGCCTCGCGCTGGAGAGAGCGAGCGGAAAAGATCCGCGGCGGACTCAGTAACGGCTGTTGCCGCGAGCCTGGAACGCACCGGCGCTCCGGTTCGGGCTGCCGTACGTGCGACCACCGGGGCCGCCGGCGCCGCCCATCTCGGTCTTGGGCTTGGCCTCGTTCACGGTGAGCTGGCGGCCGTCGAGATCGACGCCGTTCATCTTCTCCGCGGCGGCCTTGGCCTCTTCCTCGGTGGCGAAGGTCACGAAGGCGAAGCCGCGCGGGCGGCCGGTCTCGCGGTCATTGGCGATGTAGACGTCGGTGACGGCGCCGAACTTGCCGAAGGCGTCGCGGAGGTCCGCTTCGCTGGTCTTGAACGACATATTTCCAACGTAGAGTTTGGAATTCATAGGGTGATGTTTCGTATGCCTCGTCTGCTGTCAGCGTGTTCCCGGGAATCGGGTTTCGAATCATCACCTGAACCTGAAGCTCACCTGAAGACTCACCAACTACTGTCATCTAACGTTATTACGAGCCGCCAAGGTCGCGGCTCTGGCGCGAATAGCAAGGACCATCGCAAGATCGCGGGACGATCGCGGTCCGGCGGCGCCGGCGGAAGGCACACCCTCGTTTCCTCGGAACGCCCCGCGGGGCATCCACTTCGCCGCCCGGGTCGCGCGCGGGCGGCGATGGCGTTCGCTATTGCGCCCGGATGCGGCTAGGGTGGCTTCGCCCCGCGCGGCGGTTCCGCGGGCCGATCCGACCCACGGGGCGGGTGCGTGTCAGGAAAAACTCGATACAACCATCATGACTCAATCTACCAATCACCTGTCGCACGCCCGCGCGTTGCGCGCCGACATCCTGGCCGCTCCTGCCGTCTGGCTGCCGCGCCGCGACGTGCTGGTGCAGTGGCTCGACGGCTTCCTGCTCCGCGCCCGCGCGCCCGCCTACGCGCCCGACGAAACCGAGACGGCCGACCTGCAGGCGCTCGATCTTTTCCTGCGCGGCAAGATGGTGCCGGTGGCGGCGGCCTGACGCCGCCGGCGGGCGGCCCGCCCGCCCGATCAGGGGCGGTGCAGCACGACCCCGATCGCGAGCCAGCGGTCCCACCACGGCCGCGCGGCACGCGGCAGCACGTCGGAGAGCCCGCTCGGGTACGGGCACCACAGCGAGAACGTCTGGTCGTCGATGTCGGCCAGCAGCGTCACGAACGGCCGCGCCACGGGCGCGGGTTCGATCTGGTCGGGGGCGCGCTCCGTCCGCACGAGCACGCCGCGCCCGGCGCGGTGTTCCTCGCGGACGCGATCGTAGTCGCGGAAGAGTTCGATGCGGCCGGCGAGGCCGAGTTCCCGCGCGACCTCCATCAGCGTGAACGCGTCGGTGAGCCCCGGCTTCTCCTGCCACTCCGGATGGCGGGGCAGGAAACGGGCGATGAACGCGGCATCCGTGAGGGCCGGTTCGCCTTCGTTTTCCCGCAGCCGCAGCAGGCAGCGACACGCGGCGCCGTAGAGGTTGAGATCCATCAGGCGGTCCCCTTCCGGAGACGCAGCGGCAGGGCGTGAAGCTGGAAGCTCCGGGGCAGGACGATGGCGGAGGCGGGCCCGCTTGACGTTTCGACGGAGCGTTTCTTCCGCGCTGCGCCACGCAAGGGACCCTCCACGGATTTCCGGCCGATGAAGGGGGATTTCATGATCCGCGCAGTCTCGCACGACTGGGCGGCCAACGCGACCGGCAACGTCCGGTTTGTCCCGCCGGCGGGCAAGGGGCACCCGGGCGAGCGGGTTCAGCCGATTTTTCCGGGCACACCGCGATGACGGACGCGCGGCTTGACGTCCCGGTCCGCGAAGTTACGCCGGACAGCGCGACGCGCAATTCCCGGCCCGCGTGCCTGACCCACGCTGGCCGGGTTGCCCATCGCGCCGCGCCGGCGCACCTCGCCCGTGCGGCTTTTCTCCAGCCGCGGGTCCGTCACCCGGAGCCAACCCAACACCCCTGATGAATAGAATCCTTGCCGTCGCGCTTCTGAGCGCCGCCTTGCCGTTCGCGCCGTGGTCGCACGGTCAAACTCCCTCCGCCAGTCCGACCCAGGGCGCGGCGACGGGCGTCATCACCGGCCGCGTCTTCAATCCCAACACGGGCGAGTACCTGCGCAACGCGCAGGTCCGCATCGAGGAAACCGGCCAGACGGCGATTTCGGAAAACGGCGGCGAGTTCCGCCTGGCGCCCGTGCCGGCCGGCAAGGTCACGCTGGTCGTGACCTACACCGGTTACCGGTCCGCGACGGCGACGGTCAGCGTGGCGCCCGGGGCGGCGGTGGCGCAGGACTTTAATCTCGTCAGTGCGATCGAGGGCGCCGGGACCGGGGGCGAGGCGATCAAGCTCGGCCAGTTCGTCGTCTCCACCGAGCGCGAAGGCAGCGCCAAGGCCATCATGGACCAGCGCAATTCCATGAACATCACGAACACGGTCGCCTCCGACACCTTTGGCGACAATGCCGAGGGCAATGTCGGCGAGTTCCTCAAGCACCTGCCCGGCGTCGAACTCGACCTCTTCTACGGCGAGGTCCGCACCGTGCGGCTCGGCGGACTCGGCTCCGAGTATACCTCCGTCACCATGGACGGAATCGCCCTCGCGTCCGTCGACGCCAACAATTCCGGTTCCGGCGCCGCGCGCTCGTTCACCATGGAGATGGCGTCGCTGAATTCCATGGAGTCGATCGAGGTCAGCAAGACGATCAGCGCCGACCTCGACGCCAACGCGCCGGCCGGCACGATCAATCTCCGCACCAAGCGCGCCTTCGACCGCAACGGCCGCCGGGTTTCCTGGCAGGCCAATGTCGTGGCCCACTCGGAGGCGATGACGTTCGGCTCGACCCGGGGGCCCGATGAGGACGGCACGAGCCGGAAGCTCCGGCCGGGCGGCATCTTCGAGTACTCCGACGTGTTTCTGAACAAACGCCTCGGCCTCGTCCTGAATGTCAGCGAGTCCAACGTCTACCAGGAGGCGCTCATCGCCTCGCAGGCCTACAGCACCGCCGTCACGGCGGCCGACCAGCGACCCCTCGTGCCCACGACGCTCAACTTCCAGTGGGCGCCGCGCTTCAACAAGCGTTTCGCCACGACGCTCACGGCCGACTACAAGATCAGCCGCGACCTCAACGTCGGGCTCGGTGTCGTCTACAATTACGCCGACCTCTGGACGCCGCAGCGCACGGTGATCTTCAACTCCAGCACCGGCGCCCGCGGGCAGGTCGTCGGCACCGATCCACTGCTCAGTTTCACCTCCGCCGCCAGCGGCACGGTGCAGGTCAATCCGGTCGCGGTCTCGAAAATGGGCGAGACGTTCACCGTGCTGCCGCGCGTCGGCTACAAGCGCGGCAACTTCGAGTTCGAGGGCAAGTTCGCCTACTCCGATTCCACCAGCTGGTACAACCCGCTCGGCCGCCGTAATTCCATTCGCGATACGAACAGCCCGATCGCGAACGGCATCACCTATCGCGCCGAACGCTCGTCGCTGATGACGCCCGACTGGCGTTTCACCCAGGTGGCCGGTCCCGACATCGCCAGCGGCTCCAGCTACACCAACCCGACGCTCACCGCCAACGACGGCCGCTTCGGCCGCACCGTCCTCTTCAGCGGCGAGGTCATCGGCATCCTCAAGACGTCCCGCTTCCTGCCGGTGACCTGGAAGAGCGGCCTCAAGACCCGCCAGCAGATCCAGAAGTTCGAGGACGACCAGCTCGCCCGGCGCTTCGACTACGCTCCCGGCGGCACCGTGCCCGCCCGGGGCGCCTGGGACGCCTACCGCTCGCCGTGGGGCTACTCGCTCGACATGGTCGACGGCAGCACCGCGTCGACGACCGGCGGCACCGTGTTCATGCCCAATCTCCGCGCCATCGGTGATCTCTACCAGCAGAACCCCGGTGCGTTCCGCCAGAACTGGGGCACGAATGCCGACAACTTCTACCAGTCCTACGTGGCCCGCCGCCGCCGTTACTACGAGCAGATCGACGCCGGGTTCCTCATGGGCACCAGCTATTACAAGGGCGCCACGTTCCGCGCGGGTATCCGTTGGGAAAATACGCTCACCGAGGCCAGCGAGGCCAACACGCGCACGCCCTCCGACGTTCGCGCGGCCGGCTACCCCGTGGCCGCGAACGGCGTCGCCACCACCATCCCGGGCATCGAATACCAGTTTCTCTCCCGGCCCCGCGTGAACCGCACCGGCGAATACGACAACCTCTTCCCCAGCGCCTCGTTCAAGTACAACATTCTCCGCAACCTCGACGTTCACCTCGGCTACAGCGCGACCATCCGCCGGCCGTCCTACGTGAACCTCGCCGGCGTCTGGATCATCAACGAGACCGCGCAGACGGTCACCCTGCCCAATCCCGGCCTGAAGCCCGAGACGTCGGAGAATTTCGCCGCCCGTCTCGCCTACTACTTCGAGCCGGTCGGCCTGCTCGCCGTCACCGCCACCGAGCGCAAGGTGACGGATCTCATCATCTCCGACCGCCTCACCGCCCAGGAATTCGGCTACACCGGCGAGGACGAACTCCAGAGCTACGACTTCATCACCTTCGACAACAGCGCCGACCGGATCAAGATCCGCAGCCTGGAAGTCGAGTACAACCAGAGCCTCGCCGCCCTCGGCCAGCTCTTCCGCCGGTTCTCGATTCGCGGCAGCTACACGCGCCTTTACGCCGAAGTGCCCCGCGCCAACCTCACGCCGCATCTCGCGTCGGGCGGGCTGAACTACACGTTCAACCGGTTCAACGTCTACGCCAACTGGAACTGGTCCGACGACGTGAACACCAACCTCGCGGGCACCACCTACCGCCGCCATCGCACCAACGTCGATGCGGGCGCCGGCTGGCGCCTGAACAACACGTACAGCCTGTCGGTCACCGTGCGCAATCTGACCGACCAGCCCTACATCAACATGCAGCGGTTCGTCACGGGGCCGACCGCGATGACGCGTTACGAGACCGTGGGGCAGTCGTGGACGTTCGCCGTCAAGGGTATGTATT
>JAEUHA010000693.1 GCA_016793535.1 Opitutaceae bacterium
ACCCCGCTCCTGTCGGTTGCGAAACCCGTGTGTCGCGGGGTGAGGGCACCCCGCCTACATGGAGGAAGGAGCTTCTCCCCTCTCACGACAGGTTCACCGGATCCACGTCCAGCACCTGCGTGAGATCATCGGGCCAGGCGAATTCCTCGCGCAGGCGCTGCAGTTCCGGCACGACCTTCGTCACGGCGTTGGTGAAATACCAGAGCTGCCAGCGGTATTCGTCCTTGATCTTCTCGATCGGCGAAGCCGAGGGCCCGCGCAGCTCGACGCGGTCGCCGAAGGTCTTTTCGACCAGCTTCGCCCAGTGTTCGGCGAAGAACTTGAGCTTCTCCGGGTTCTTGCCGCGGAAGAGATGGTGGATCAGGTGCCGGTAGGGAGGATAATGATACGCGCGCCGGATCGCGAGTTCCGACGCGGCGAATCCGGCGAAGTCCGCGTGCCGCGAGAACTGGATCGCCTCGGCCTGCGGCGTGAACGTCTGCACGATCACCTCGCCCGCCCGGTCACCGCGGCCCGCGCGACCCGCCACCTGCACGAGCAGCTGGAACGTCCGCTCGTTCGCCCGGAAATCCGGGATGTGCATGGACATGTCGGCGTCGACCAGCCCGACCAGCGTGACGTTGGGGAAATCGAGCCCCTTGCCGATCATCTGCGTGCCGACAAGCACGTCGATCTGGCCGGCGCGAAACGACGCCAGCACCTCGCGGAAGCGGTTCTTCCGCGACATCGTGTCCGTATCCATCCGTTCGATGCGGGCGCGCGGCACCACCCGCCGCACCGCCTCCTCGACCCGCTGCGTCCCGAGGCCGCGCCAGCGGATTTCCGGCGCGCCGCACTTCGGGCAGCGCAGCGGCGCCGCCCGCTCCGCGGCGCAGAGATGGCAGCGCAGCATCTCGTCGCTGCGGTGATACGTCATCGTGATGCTGCAGTGCGCGCATTCCTCGACGTGCCCGCACTTCGTGCAGAGCATCGACGACGAGTAGCCGCGGCGGTTGATGAACAGGATCGTCTGCTCGCGCCGCTCCAGCCGGTCCTGCATGGCGCGCACCAGCCGCCCGGACAGCGCGGGCAGCGTGCGCTGCTTCATCGCCTCGATCCGCATGTCGACGACATCGATGAACGGCAGCTTCCGGTCGTCGACGCGCTGGGTAAGCTGGACGAGCTGGTATTTGCCCGCCTCGACGTTCGTGAAGCTCTCCAGCGACGGCGTCGCCGACCCGAGGATGCACCAGGCGCGCGCGAGCTTGGCCCGCATCACCGCGACATCGCGCCCATGGTAGCGCGGGGTCTCGTCCTGCTTGTAGGCCGGCTCGTGCTCCTCATCGACGACGATGAGCCGGACATTCTGCACCGGGGCGAAGATCGCCGAGCGCGCCCCGACCACCACCCGGGCCTCGCCGGTCGCGAGGGCGAGCCAGCCGTCGAGCCGCTCCCCTTCGCTCAGGTGGCTGTGCCACACCACGCAGCGCTGGCCCTGGGCGATCGCCTCGAGGCGCGAGCGCAGCCGCGCCACCGTCTGGGGCGTCAGCGCGACCTCCGGCACGAGAAACACCACGCCGCCGCCGGTCTGCAAGGCCGCGTCGATCGCCCGCAGGTAAACCTCGGTCTTGCCCGAGCCCGTGACGCCGTGCAGCAGCGTGACCCCGAACGCGTCCCGCTGCAGGTTCCCCGCCACCGTGTCGACCGCTGCCTGCTGCTCCGGATTCAGCCGGTGGGGCTGCGCCGCGACGAGTTCCCCCGTCGCATGGTCGTCCGCGTACGCGATCCGTTCGATCCGGCGCGTTTCCTCCCGCACCACGCCGCGCCGGATGAGGGCGGCGGCGACGGCGGCGGAAAGGCCGAGGCGCGAGAGCACGAGTGACTTCGCCGGCGGGCGGAATTGCTGCTCGAGGAACCGATAGAGTTTAGCCTGCTGCGGCGCGCGCCGCTCCAGCGTGGCGAGGTCGTCCGCGGTCAGGCGCGTGGCAAGGGCGAGCAACTTCTCCTGCTTGAGGCCCGCGCCGCGCCGGACGGCGACCGGAATCATGGTCTCGATGATCAGGTCGAGCCCGCACGCGTAGTAGCGAGCCATCCAGCGCGCAAGGCCGAGCAGGTCGGGCGGCAGCGCGGGGAACGGGTACACGACCTGTGCGATCAGCTTGAGCCGCTCGACCGGAAAATCTCCCGGCGGACCGATCTCGCCGACGATGCCGAGCTTCAGGGCGTTGACCACCGGGATGCGCACGAGCGAGCCGACCACGACCGAGCCGCGCAGCGACTCCGGCACGCGGTAGTGCAGCAGCTTGTCGAATCCGGCGAGCGGATGAACCCCGACGATCATCGGCCGACTCTGGGTGGGCGTGGCGCGCGCCCGCAACCCTCCGTTTGTCGATCCGGCGAATCCAACGAGGTCGGGCGCGCCTGGCCCCGCAGATGCGACGTCACGCCGCGACCGGACGTCCCGTCCATTGCTCCGCTCGCGGTGGCAAGCCGCTCCTGAATGCCACATGTCGGCGACAGGGCTGCGAGCACGCGAACGATCCCATTGACACCCGCCGGGCGGGCGGAGAACAGTCGCACCGTGAGCCTGACCGCCGCGCGCGAAAAATTCCGAACCTTTCTCACCCGAAAGGGCCTGCGTGCCACCAATCAGCGCCTCGCGATCTTCGACGCCGCCTTCGCGCAGCCCGAACACTTCACGGCCGAGCAACTGCTCGACTACGCCCGTGCGATCGACGACTCGGTGTCGCGGGCCACGGTCTATCGCACGTTGCCGATCATGACTGAGAGTGCGCTCCTGCGCGAAGTCGACATCGGCTCCGGGGAGAAGTACTACCGTCCCAACCGCGAGGGGGACAGCACCCAGATCGCCCAGGTCGTGTGCATCGACTGCGACAAGATCTTCGAGATCAGCGCCCCGTTCATGTCCTGGTACGGCA
Source organism: Opitutaceae bacterium (assembly GCA_016793535.1). Taxonomy (GTDB): domain Bacteria; phylum Verrucomicrobiota; class Verrucomicrobiia; order Opitutales; family Opitutaceae; genus ER46. The sequence goes on from JAEUHA010000693.1 coordinate 2,919, forward strand.
GCACGGTCTCGTCGAAGCTCGACCTCACGCCGGTCACCCAGCGACTGCAGGTCAGCGCCCAGTGCAACCGGTTTCGACAGACCGGCACGTGTCCGCGGCGCGGCTGAACTGTTTCCCGATGCCCAGAGCCCGCGCCCAGGACACCGCGTTTGAGATTGGATTTTTCGAGTCGGTCCTGCGCCGCAATCCGCGCGACACGACGGTGATCGAACTCCTCGGCGGACTTTACACGCGCCAGGGCCGGATCGCCGACGGGCTCAAGATGGACCGCAAGCTGGTGAAGCTGCAGCCGGGCAACGCCACCGCCCACTACAATCTCGCGTGCAGCCTCGCGCTCCTGAAGCGCCAGGGCGACGCGCTGCGCGAGCTCCAGACTGCGGTGCGGCTGGGCTACCGCGACCTCGACTGGATGCAGCAGGATCCCGATCTCGATGCGCTGAAGCACCGGCCGGAGTTCCAGGCGATGCTGCAGACGCTGAAGCCGCAGAGTTAGCTCGTCCGGCTGATCCACGATTAGATTGTACGCGGGGTGCCCCCACCCCGCGGGAAACGGGATTCGAAACAGATGGGTGCGGGGTGAGGGCACCCCGCCTACAACGTGGGCGTCACCGCAGCCCGAACAGCAGCTGCAGCACGGTCTCGAGGTCCTTGCCCGGCACCCAGACACCCCGGCGCTGCACCGCCAGGCTGCGGCTCTTCTCGCGGCGCTCGCGTGCGGCGTTCACCTCGACGAGCTGCGGCTGGTTCGGCCGGAGCGCGACCACCTCCATGCTGGAAAGCGGAGTCCACGCGAACGGCACGCCCGTCCAGTTGAAGCGGATCTCCCAGCCGGCCACCGGTCCGACGGGCAGCGGCCGCGTGAGCAGCGACGGATAACGCGTGACGAAATCCGGCGTGCGGATCGTCGCGAGGCGCAGCCGGACCACCGTTTCCATGCCGGCGATGTGATCCTGCACGCTCATCATCCGACCGGTGCGCCAGTGGTTGAAGAACGCGATCGGATCGACGCCCATCAGGTTCATGCCGTTCCAGACGCCGTGCTCGTTCCGGCTGCCGAACTTCCTGCGGTCGTACCACGCCTGGAAATCCCTCGTGAGCATGAAGCCGATCTCGAAATGCAGGTGCGACCGGGCCACCGGGATCATGTAGCCGCCCGAGCTGTGGCCCATGACGCCGAGTACTTGACCGGCGGATACCGCCTGGCCGGCGCCGAGCCCGGGGGCGATGCGGGCGAGATGCGCGTAGAGCGTGTAGACCGCCGGGGTCATCGTCGGATGCTCGAGCACGACGTAACGGCCGTAGCCGCTGTCGCCCGCCGAAGGGCTGACATGCCGGACGACGCCCGGCATGGCGGCGAACACCTCGTCGAGCGGCTCGCCGCGGCGGTCGCGGGCGACCGGCCGGATGTCGATGCCCTCGTGAAACTGCGAACCGCCGCTGCGCACGCCGCCGAAACCGCCGGACTCCGGATCGCCCGAACCGGCGTGCATGAGCCACTGCGACGGCGGCCGGCCCTCGGCCCATGCGCGATCAGGCGTCGGCCAGACCAGTTCGAACGGCGCGGCCGCGCGGCCCGGCAGCGCCGTCAGCCCGCAGGCGGCAACCAGTGCGAAGAGGAAGCCCGTCTGCCGTCCGCTCATCCCTTGCGCGCCAGCTCGCGTTGGATCGCCACGGAGCTTTTCTTCAGGTTGTTGACGAGGGCCGGCAATTCCGACTCGGGGCGTTCGACGAACACATACAGGACCCCGTTCGTGATCGGGCCGTCGATCCGGCGCGCGCCCACCGCCTCGCCGTCGAGCACCATCACGAGCCGGCGCCCCTGGTGCGTCACGGTCATGCGGTAGAAATCGCGGACCGCCGAAGTCGAAAGCTGAAACAGCAGGCACTTGCCCAGGTCGACCTGCACCAGCTCCACGTTGATCACATCGCCCTCCGCGATGACCGGCTTCGGGTTCACCGTCACCCGCACGCCGCTCTGCGGCAGCGTGAGCGGCGTGCCGTCGCCGCTCGCGGATTCGAGGAAGAAGCGCGCCACGACGGGCGTGTAATCCTTCGGCGGCGGCGCGGAACTGCAGCCGGCCAACAAGATGCCGGCCACTCCGCCCAGGAAAAAAAGGCGGCGGGTGAGGACGGAATCGAGGGGGAAGAACATCGCGGTGGGGAGTCAGACGGTGGCGACGCGGGAATCGAAGGCAGTCATGATTTCAGTGCCGATCGAGTCGGCCACCATCCGCCCCCGGTCCGTCAGGCGCACCCGATCCCCGCTGCGCACGAGCAGTTCCGCCTCCGCCAGGTGCTCGAGCATCGCGTCGACGCCCGTCCAAGGGGCCGCCGGCGCGCGCCGCCGCCAGGGCGCGAGGTCGACCCCGGCGTTCATGCGCAGGCCAAAGACCAGCGCGTCCTCCGCGAGCAGCTCCGGTGTCAGTGCGACCCGGTCTTCCGTCATCCGCACGCCCCGCGGCAGATCGTCCAGCCACCGCGCAAGGTCGGCGACGTTGCCGCCCCGCCAGCCGTCGTGCTGCGACGCCGCGGAGGGCCCGAGTCCGATCCATTCGTGCATGTGCCAGGTATTGAGATTGTGGCGACACGCGTGACCGGGCCGGGCGAAGTTCGAGACCTCGTACTGCGCGTACCCGGCGGCCGCGAGCTGCGCCCACGTGGCCTCGTAGAGCCGCGCCTCGTGCTCGGGATCGAGTTTCACCCGCCCCTGGGCCAGCTTCAGCCAGAGGCGCGTGTCCTCCTCGAACGTCAGGCAGTAGGTCGACAGGTGGTCCGGGGCGAGCGCGACCGCCTCGCGCACGTCGGCCGCCCACTCCGCCTCGGTCTGGCCGGGCAGCGCAAACATCAGGTCCAGGTTGACGCTGGGAAACTCCGCCGCCCGGATGCGTTCGTAGGCCCGGTAAACCTGTTCCCGGGAGTGCCGGCGGCCGAGCGCGTCCAGCAGCGCCGGCTGGAAACTCTGCACGCCGAGTGAAATCCGGGTGACGCCGGCCGCCCGCAGGACCGCAAGGCGCGCTTCGGTCACGGAGCCGGGCGCGAGTTCGATCGTCCATTCTGCGGGCACCCCGCCGAGCCGCGCCCGCACGCGCGTGGCCAGCTCTTCCAGGTGACGCGGCGACAGGAGGCCGGGCGTGCCTCCGCCCCAGAAGACGGTGGCGACCGGACGCGGCCAGGAGACCAGTCCGGCCTCGCGTTCAATGCCCTCCAGATAGCGCGCCACATCGCCCGCCGTCGGCTCCT
>JAEUHA010000003.1 GCA_016793535.1 Opitutaceae bacterium
ATGTTTCGCGCGGCGCGCGGCGGGCGTGGCGAGGACGCGCGCCAGCAGGCGCCGGAGCTGGCCGGGCGAGAGCGGTGTCACTGCCTTGCCGGTGTCGGGATGGTGCTGAATCCCAAGCCGCGCGTAGAGCAGGCGCAGGTACTGCGCGACCTCGGTGATCGTGGCGACGGTGGATTTGCGCGAACCGCGCGTGACTCGCTGCTCGATCGCGACCGTCGGCGGAATGCCGGTGAGCCGGTCGACCGCGGGCCGCGGGAGCTGTTCGACGAACTGGCGCGCGTACGGCGACATCGACTCCATGAAGCGCCGCTGCCCCTCGGCAAACACGATGTCGAACGCCAGGGTCGATTTGCCCGAACCCGACACGCCCGTGACCACGTTCAACTGCCGGAGCGGGATCGAAAGGGACAGGTTCTTCAGGTTGTTTTCCCGCGCGCCGTCGATCCGGAGCACGGACGGTACCACCGGCGCCAGCGACGCCGCCGTAGGCCCATAGCGCGCTGCGTCCTCCGCCGCGAGCGGCAGGGAGTCGGGATCAGCCCCGGGCTGACGAACGCGCAGGGCGTCGCGGAGAAACGGGCTCGTCGCGGTGTCGGCCTGGGCGACGGCCTCCGGCGGGCCTTCGGCCACGATCCGGCCGCCGCGGGCGCCGGCGTCGGGGCCGATCTCGATCAGCCAGTCGGCGGATTTGAGCACGTCGAGGTTGTGCTCGATGACGACGACGCTGTGGCCCCGGTCGACGAGGGCGTGGAGCACGGTGAGCAGCCGCTTGACGTCATGACGGTGCAGGCCGGTCGTCGGCTCATCCAGCAGGAGCAGGGCCTGGCCGGGGGCAGGTTGCGGATCACCGGCTGGGGCGGACGACGGGGCGCCGGTGAACTGGCTGAGATACCGGATCAACTTCAGGCGCTGGGATTCACCGCCGCTGAGCGTGTTGAGCGGCTGGCCGAGCGTCAGGTAACCGAGGCCGACCGCGTCGAGGCTGGCGAGCCGGGTGTGGATCGCGGGATGGTCGGCAAAGAGCGCCAGCGCGTCACTGACACTCGTGGCCAGCAGGTCGGAGACCGAGCGGCCGTTCCACGCGATCGCAAGCACCTCCGGCTTGAAGCGCCGGGAGTCGCACACCGGACAGGGTACGAAGACATCGGAGAGGAACTGCATCTCGACGCGTTCGTAGCCGAGGCCGAGACAGTGGTCGCACCGGCCTTCGCCGCTGTTGAAGGAAAACGACGAGGCGTTGAAGCCCGCGGCCTGCGCGGCGGGCGTCTCCGCGTAGAGTTCACGGATGAGTTCCCACGCCTCGGTGTAGAGCGCGGGATTGGACCGCGGCGTCCGCGAGAGCGGCGACTGGTCGACGAGCACGATCTCGCTGAAATCGAGGTCGCTCGTGATCGCGCCGATCTGCGCCGGCGCCTCGGTCAACTGGTGGCGCTGCGTGAGCAGGCCCTGGTGGATCACGTGGTTCAGCAGCGTGGACTTGCCCGAGCCGGAGACGCCACTGAGGCAGACGAAGCGCTGGAGCGGGAGGCGCAGCGTGACATTGCGCACGTTGTGCTGCGTGGCGTCGGTGAAGGTCAGCCAGGGCTGCGCGCTCGGCGGGCGGCGGTCCGCCGGCGCGGCGGGCGGGCGGACGGGCCGGCGGGAGGCGGGCGTCGGAATCGACTCGCGGCCGGAGAGGTACGCGCCGGTGATGCTGGCGGGCGCGGCGAGCAGCCCGGCGACGCTGCCCTGAAAGACGATGTGGCCGCCGCGGGCGCCCGGTTCGGGACCGACCTCGATGACGTGGTCGGCGGCGCGGATCATCGCCTCGTCATGCTCGACGACCACGACCGTGTTGCCGGCGTCGGTGAGCGTGCGGATGATCGCGATCAGCCGGTCGATGTCGCGCGGATGGAGGCCGACGCTCGGCTCGTCGAGCACGAACAGCGTATCCACCAGGGAAGTACCGAGGCAGCTGGTGAGGTTGACCCGCTCGACCTCGCCGCCGGAGAGCGTCTTCGACGGGCGGTCGAGCGTGAGATAACCGAGCCCGACCTGTTCGAGGTAACGCAGGCGCGCGACGATGGCCTCATGGGCGAGCGACGCGCTGCGCGCGTCGCCGGGGGCGTGGCGATCGGCGAGGGGCGAGGGTTGGACCAGCGCGAGCAGGTCGCTGACCGGGAGCTGGTAGAGCTCGGGCAGGGTGCGGCCCTGCCATTTCCAGCACCGCGCTTCGGGTTGGAGGCGCGTGCCCTCGCAGTCGGGGCACGGGTTGTAGGCCCGGTAGCGCGAGAGGAAGACGCGCACGTGCATCTTGTACGTGTTCTTCTCCAGCCACCGGAAAAACCCCTTGAGGCCGTACCAGTATTTCGGCCAGGTCTTGCCGTTCTCCTCCCCGTAGCCGGGCTCGCCGTCGATGATGAAGCGCTGCTGCTCCGGAGTGAGCGACGCGAACGGGACGTGGGTGGGGATCTTCCGTTTCCGCGCGAAGGTGAGGAGGTCGTTCTTCGAGTCGCCGTAGACTTCGCTTTCCCAGCACTTGATCGCGCCGTCGTCGATCGAGCGCGAGTGGTCGGGCATGGCCAGCCGGTAGTCGATCTCGATGATGCGACCGAAACCGCGGCACTTGGGGCATGCGCCGAGCGGCGAGTTGAACGAAAAGAGCGCAGGCGTGGCGGGGCGGAAGGTGCGGCCGGTCTTCGGCGAGTGCAGGCCGCGGGAGTAGTGGCCCAGCTCGTGGTACCGGGCCGCCGGCGCCGTGGACGGAGCGGGCGGCGTTTCCCCGAACAGGTGAACCTCGCCCTGGCCGAAGTGCAGCGCGGTTTCGACGGCCTCGAGAAAACGCGCGTGGGCCGCGGCGTTGAGCGTGACCCGGTCCTGCACCACGAAAAGGACGGGCGCCCCCAGGTGTCCGTGGAGCGCCGCTGGCGCCAGGCCGAGCAGGTCGTCGATCCGGTGTGGCACCACGCCGGGTGCCGCGGGGCCATCCGAGGCAGAAGAAGGGGCGAGGATCCGGACGTAGGACTGGCCCTTCAGGTTGGTGAGGATTTCCGGCCAGGTGAGGTTGTCGGGTTTGGTGATCTTGAAGCCGACGACGACCGTGCGGTCGGGCAGGGTGGCGCGCGCCTTGGCCCAGATCGACTGCGGGGTGTCGTCCTCGACCTTCTCGCCGGTGGCGGGGTCGTAGCACTCGGCGACATGGCTGAACCAGACCTTGGCGAAGTCGGTCAGCTCGGTCATCGTGCCCACGGTGGAGCGCGACGTCTTGACCGTGTTCGTCTGCTCGATCGCGATCGACGGCCGGATGTTCTCGATCGAGTCGACCTTGGGCTTGTCGAGCAGGTCGAGGAACTGGCGGGTGTACGCGCTGAACGTCTCGACGTAGCGCCGCTGGCCCTCGGCGTGCAGCGTGTCGAAGACGAGCGAGGACTTGCCCGCGCCACTCAGGCCGGTGACGACGATGTAGCGGCCGAGCGGCACATCGAGGTCGAAGCCCTTGAGATTGTTCTGCCGGACCCCGCGGAGGCGGATGCATTCGGGTTTCGGAGGGACGGACGCGGCAGGGGACATCACGCGCCCACGAAGTGAACCGCGGCGCGAAAGGCAACTCGCGCGATGCGACCCGGCCCGTCTGCTGACATAGCGTTGTCCGCACTGCGTGCGAGGGGGTCAGGGCGTTACACGGTCGCGCCGCGCGACCGTGTAACGCCCTGACCCCTTATGCCTCACGCCCTGAACCTCACGTGTAGATTCCGCCGCCGAGGAGCCGTTCGCCTTCGTACAGGGCCAGCACCTGTCCGCTCGCCAGCCCACGCTGCGGATGGTCGAAGGTCACGAGCGCGGTCCCGCCGCCCTCGGGCACGAAGGCGCACGGCACCCGCGGATCCCGGTAGCGCACGCGGCCTTCGAGCCGGCGCGGTGCCGTGAGCGCATCGCCGGTCCAGCTCAGCGCGTGCACGCGCACGGCGGTCTGGAACAGGCCTGGCGCGTCCGGATGGTCGAACGCCACGAGCAGCGCGCGATCCGCCGCCCGTTTGCCGACCACCACGTACGCCGCGTGGTCGGTGTTCGACGGGATGCCGATGCCCTTGCGCTGGCCGAGGGTGTAGAAGTGCAGTCCGCGGTGCTGGCCCAGGATGCGGCCGTCGGTCGCCCGGATGATCGGGCCCGGCGCATCCGGCACATACGCGCGCAGGAAGTCCGCCATCTTCACTTCGCCGATGAAGCAGAGTCCCTGGCTGTCCTTCTTGTCCGCCGTCGGCAGCCGCGCCGCCCGCGCCAGGGCGCGCAATTCCGGCTTCTGCAGGTGCCCGATGGGAAACCGGGCGTCCTGCAGTTGTTCACGCGAGAGCAGCGCGAGGAAATACGACTGGTCCTTGTTCTTGTCCACGCCCTCGAGCAACGCCACGTCCGGGCCCGACACCTCGCGCCGCGCGTAGTGTCCGGTCGCGACCGCCTCGAACCCGTGGTCGCGCGCCCAGGCGCGGAACACGCCGAACTTGATTTCGCGGTTGCACATGATGTCCGGGTTGGGCGTCAGCCCGCGCGCGTAGCCGTCGAGCAGGTAGTCGACGATCCGGGTGCGGTACTCGCGCATCAGGTTGACGACCTGGAACGGGATCCCCAGGTGGCATGCGACGGCGCGCGCGTCCTCGATGTCCTGCTGCCAGGGACAGTCGCCGAGCACGTTGTCCTCGTTGATCCAGTTCTTCATGTACGCGCCGGTGACGTCGTAACCCTGCTGCTGGAGCAGCAGCGCGGCGACGGAGCTGTCGACTCCGCCGGAAAGGGCGACGAGGATTTTCGGGCGGGCGGACACGGGACCCAGAACCCACGCGGCGGCGGGGAGGGTTGTCAAACCTGAGGAGCGAGGGTTCTCGTGGGAGCGCGCTCGTCCTCGCCCGCGGAAGGAAAAGGGGTCTGCCTGTTACATGTTAGCTCGGCGCTAACGTGTAACAGGCAGACCCCGTGCTCGTCGGTCCTGGGAGCGCGGACGTACTCGTCCGCATCGATCGAAACTGCAGGACGTCCGCGCTCCCGGGAAGAACGACCCTTCACGTTTCCCGCTTGTCGCGAATCCGGTCCGGCAAATGCTTGCACCTCCTTCATGGCCGCACCGCATCGCATCGTCCGAGCCTGGCTCGAGTCCCTCGACTCGGGGATCATCGAACTCGATCGGGACTGGAGTGGCCGGACGCACCCCCGCTTCACCCTGGGCAAGCAGGGTCCGGTGCCCGGGGCCCTGGCGCCGGCGCCGGGACTGCCGGCGGCGCGGGCGTACGGGTACTTCTTCGACAACGCGGACGGCAAGGTGACGTTCGTCCTGCCGCTCGATCACGGTGGGGCGATCGATCCGGCGCGCGACACCGTGTACCTGGCCGGCGATTTCAACGACTGGCAGCAGGCGATCGGCCAGGAAGAGTGGCAACTGGTCCCCGTCCAGCTCGAGGGCGAGCGGGTCCTGAGCTGGAGCGGCGACGCGGCGCGCTTCCTGGGCTGGACGCAGCGTTTCAAGTTTGTCACGGGCGAGCACCAGTGGCTGCCGCCGCCGCCGGATGCACCCAACGCGGTGCGCGACGAGCACGGCAACGTGAACCGGATCATCGATCCCGCCCGGACCGGCTGGCATCTCTGGCGTTTCACGCTGAAGGAGCCGCTGAGTCTCGCGGAACCGTGGAAAGTCGGCTGGGCGGACGGAGGCGGCGAGGCGGTGCCGCTGCTGCCCGGACGTTTCTTCTACGAGCTGAAGACCGAGCTGCAGCTCGGCTCGCTGGTGCGCGGGGAGGAGACGATGTTCCGGCTCTTTGCGCCGCGCGCGCGCAGCGTCACGCTGCACATCGCCCGCGAACCCGGTTTCGCCCACGACGGGCGGGCGAAGGCCCAGGGTTTTCCGCTGTCGCGTCGCCGGGACGCGGACGGCGATGCCGGCGTCTGGGAGGTGACGCTCGATCAGAACCTGCACGGCTGGTTCTACTGGTATTCGATCGACGGCGTGCGGGACGGAACCGCGCCCAACGGCTTCGATCCGCGGGTGCGGGTGCTCGACCCGTACGCGCTCGCGACGCTGGGCCGCGAGGGGCCCGGAATCGTGCTGGACCGCGCGTGGGTGGGCCGGGGCGATCACTCGTTCAAGACCCCGGCGTGGCAGGAACTGGTCATCGTCGAGGCCCACGTGCGCGACCTCGCGGCGCTCGCGCCCATCAAGGCGACGGACCTCGAGCGGCGGGGCTTCACCGGACTGCGGCGCTGGGTCGAGAGCCCTGATTTCCACCTGCACCATCTCGGCGTGAACGCCGTGGAGCTGCAGCCGCTGCACGAGTTCGATAACCTCACCGGCGAGGAATACCACTGGGGGTACATGACGAACAATTTCTTCGCCCCGGAGAGCAGTTACGCGCTCGAGCCGGAAAAGGCGTCGGGCGTGCGGGAACTGCAGGCGCTGGTGGCGGCGTTTCACCGTCGCGGCATGGCGGTGATCCTCGACGTCGTGTTCAACCACGTCGGCGAGCCGGCGCACCTGATGTTCGTCGACAAGCTGTATTACTTCGAACTCGACGCGAACGGCGAACTCACGAACTGGAGCGGCTGCGGCAACGACGTGCGCGCGCGGTCCGCGATGGCCCGCCGGCTCATCATCGAGAGCTGCCTGCACTACCTCGAGGCCTATGGCGTCGATGGCTTTCGTTTCGACCTCGCCGAACTCCTGGGGGTCGAGGTCCTGCGCGATATCGAGGTCGCGCTCAAGCGGGCCAAGCCCGATGTGATCCTCATTGCGGAGCCGTGGAGCTTTCGGGGTCACATTGCCGGTGCGCTCCGGGACACCGGCTGGGCGTCGTGGAACGACGGGTATCGCAATTTCGTGCGGGATTATGTGCGGGGCAACGGGGAACCCGAGCGGATGGAATACTTCCTGCGTGGCTCGCCCTGGTATTTTGCCAAGTGGCCCGCGCAAACCATCAACTACACCGAGTCGCACGACGACCGCACGTGGATCGACGTGATCACGGAGCAGCCGGATCACAACGGTTTCCACCCCGCGGCCAACGATGTGCGGCGCACGCATCTCATGGCGGCGCTGCTATTCATGTCGCTCGGGGTGCCGATGCTCTCGGCCGGCCAGGATTTCCTCCGCTCGAAGCACGGTGTGAACAACACCTACCAGCGCGGCGACCTGAACGCGCTCGATTACCGGCGGCTCTACCGGCACCTCGGCACCCACGTGTACTTTGCGGACTGGATTGCCTTCCGGCGCGGCCAGCACGGGCGGTTGTTGCGGCAGTGGACCCGGCCCAGCGAGGGGTTTTTCCAGTTTGTGCACGCCCCGGGTTCATCGGCCCTGGCCGCGGTGTACAATGCCGACGCGTCGCAGGGACCGGTGCGGCTGCTGTTCGCCGTGAATCCGACCCTGGCCGATCTCAACCTGCCACTGGGGGAGGACATTGCGCGCACACCCGGCGGTTGGGACATGCTCGCCGACCAGGAGCGTTTCTATCTGTCCGGCACCCACGGGGCCAAGAAGCCGGTCGAAGCCTCACTCTGGCTGCCGGCGCTCAGCTGCGGGCTCTGGGTGAACGAAGGGTAAGGGATTTTTTCCGGGGAAAGGATGGGGGCGAAGCGCGCTCGGGACGAGTGACCGGTGTAGGCGGGGTGCCCTCACCCCGCATTCCCGGCTGGGCCTCCTTGGTTTCAGCGGGGTGGGGGCACCCCGCCGACATCGGTTCATTGCCCACCTGTCGTGTGCCCTCCGCCTTCATGACGCGCTGTGCCGCCAAAACCCTTGCATCCCGCGCGGCGGCTCTCTTGCTTGAACAGTCCGCGTTTACGCGGGCACATCTCGAACCAGTAATCCAACCCATCACCACACCGGAGTTCCACCATGGCAGTTAAAGTTGCAATCAATGGTTTCGGCCGCATCGGTCGCCTTGTTTTCCGCGCGCTTGTCGAACAGGGCCTGCTCGGCTCCACGTTCGATGTCGTGGCGGTGGGTGACATTGTCCCCGCGGACAACCTGGCCTATCTGCTGAAGTACGACTCCACGCAGGGCCGGTTCTCGGGCACGGTGGGTTCGAAGAAATCGGCGCCGGACAAGCTCGAGGACGACGTCCTGATCGTGAACGGCAAGGAGATCCTGGTCGTCAGCGCCAAGACCCCCGCGGAACTTCCCTGGGGCAAGTTGGGCGTCCAGCTCGTGATCGAGTCGACCGGCCTGTTCACCGATGCGGAGAAGGCCAAGGGCCACATCGCCGCCGGCGCCAAGAAGGTCATCATTTCCGCCCCGGCCAAGGGTGAGGACATCACCATCGTGATGGGCGTGAACGACGACAAGCTCGACGTCGCCAAGCACACGATCATCTCCAATGCCTCCTGCACCACGAACTGCCTCGCGCCGGTCGTGCACGTGCTGCTCAAGGAAGGCTTCGGCATCGAGGAAGGCCTGATGACGACCGTCCACGCCTACACCGCGACGCAGAAAACGGTCGACGGTCCGTCGAAGAAGGATTGGAAGGGCGGCCGGACGGCGGCGCAGAACATCATCCCGTCGACCACCGGCGCCGCGAAGGCGACCGCGCTCGTGATTCCCGAGGTCAAGGGCAAGCTCACCGGCATGGCGTTCCGGGTGCCGACCCCGACCGTGTCGGTCGTCGACCTCACGGTCCGCACGACCAAGGAGACGTCTTACAAGGCGATCTGCGAGGCGATGAAGAAGGCCTCGGAGACCTACCTGAAGGGCATTCTCGCGTACACGACCGACGAAGTTGTCTCGAGCGACTTCATCCACGACAAACATTCGTCGATCTTCGACGCCGGTTCGGGCGTGGAGCTGAACAGCAAGTTCTTCAAGCTCGTTTCCTGGTACGACAACGAGTGGGGTTATTCGAACCGCGTCGTCGACCTGACCAAGAAGATCGCGGCGGCCCTCTGAGCGCTCCGCGCATGGCAGCGAGTAGTGAGTAGCGAGTAGCGAGCATTCAAGCGCCGCCCTCGCATCACTACTCGCTTCTTTTTTGCCCGCGTGCTTCGGATCGGACTCTACTCGCTACTCTCTACCCGCTACTCGCTACTGACCGCCCATGCCGAAATTCAAAACCATCCGTAACCTGAGCCTCTCCGGGAAGCGCGTGCTGATGCGCGTCGATTTCAATGTCCCGCAGGACAAGGCGACCGGCGCCATCACCAACAACCAGCGCATCGCCGCGGCGCTGCCGACGATCAAGTTCGCCCTCGAGAAGGGTGCCTCGGTCGTACTGATGTCGCACCTCGGTCGCCCGGACGGCCAGAAGATCGCGAAGTTCTCGCTCAAGCCGGTGGCGGTCGAGCTCGAGAAGCTCCTGGGCCGCCCGGTCACGTTTCTCGACGACTGCGTCGGGGCCGCGATCGAGGCCGCCTGCGCGCCGGGCCAACTCAAGGCCGGCGACGTCGTCCTGCTCGAGAATCTCCGCTATCACATCGAGGAGGAGGGCAAGGTGAAGCTCGAGGACGGCACCTCGAAGAAGGCGGACCCGGCGGCCGTGCAGGCGTTCCGCGCCTCGCTCACGAAGCTCGGCGACGTCTACGTCAACGACGCCTTCGGCACCGCGCACCGCGCCCACTCGTCGATCGTCGGCGTGGCGCTGCCGGAAAAGGCCGCGGGTTTCCTGATGGAGGCCGAGCTCAACGCCTTCTCCAAGGTGCTCGAGCAGCCGGACCGTCCGCTGCTCGCCATCCTCGGCGGCGCGAAGATCGCGGACAAGATTCCGCTGATCAAGAATCTCATCGAGAAGGCCGACAAGATCATCATCGGCGGCGGAATGGCGTACACGTTCCACAAGCAGCTCCGCGGAATGAAAATCGGCGGCAGCCTCTTCGACGCCGAAGGCGCGAAGATCGTGGGCGAACTCGAGGCCAAGGCGAAGGCGCGCGGCGTGGAGTTGATCTTCCCGGTCGACTTCATCGCGGCGGACAAGTTCGCCCCCGACGCCAACACCCAGCCGGCTGATCTCGCCGGCGGCATTCCGGAGGGCTGGGAAGGCCTCGATGCCGGACCGAAGTCGATCGAACTCTACCGCCAGGCGATCCTCTCCTCGAAAACCATCGTGTGGAACGGTCCCGCGGGCGTGTTCGAGTTCGAGAAGTTTGCCACGGCGACGAAGGCCATGGCCGCGGCGATCGCCGAGGCGACCGCCCGCGGCGCCCCCACCGTGGTCGGCGGCGGCGACACCGCCACGGCCGCGAAGAAATTCAAGGTGGCCGACAAGGTCACCCACTGCTCCACCGGTGGCGGCGCCAGCCTCGAGTTCCTCGAAGGCAAGGCACTCCCGGGCGTGGTGTTCCTGGAAAGCTGACCCAACCCTTCTCAGCGCAAAGGCGCAAAGGAACGCAAAGGATCGCAAAGTCATCAATCCCTGGCCTTTCTTCGCGAACCTTTGCGTGCCTTGGCGCCTTCGCGCTTCACCCCCTTCCCTATGAATTCCCGCAAAAAACTCATCGCCGGCAACTGGAAGATGAACAAGACGTCCGCCGACGGCGTCGCACTCGTGAACGACATCGTCGCCGCGGTCGGCAAGCAGGCCGACGTCGACGTCGTCGTGTGCCCACCGTTCACCGCCGTGGAGTCCGTGGGCCGCGCGCTCGAAGGCTCCGAGGTGAAACTCGGCGCGCAGAACATGCACTTCGAGGCCAGCGGCGCCTTCACGGGCGAAGTCTCCGCCCCGATGCTGCGCGCGATCTTCGCGACGCACGTGATCCTCGGTCACAGCGAACGGCGCACGCTCTTCGGCGAGACCGACGAACTCGTGAACAAGAAGGTCCTCGCGGCGCTGAAGAACCAGCTCAAGCCGATCTTCTGCGTCGGTGAGACGCTCGGCGAGCGCGAGTCCGGCGCGACGCTCAAGGTCGTCCAGACCCAGGTCGAGCGCGGGCTCGAGGGGGTGAACAAGGACCAGGCCGCCAGCATCGTCGTCGCCTACGAACCCGTCTGGGCCATCGGCACCGGCAAGGTCGCCACGACCGAGCAGGCGCAGGAAGTGCACGCGTACATCCGCGGCCTGCTCACGAAGCTGTTCGGCGACGCGATCGCGCAGAAGGTCCGCATCCTCTACGGCGGCTCGATGAAGCCCGCCAACGCCCCCGAACTGCTCGCGCAAAAGGACATCGACGGCGGCCTGATCGGCGGCGCGAGCCTCGAGGCCCGCAGCTTCGTCGAACTCGTCAACGCCGCCGTCGCCGCCAAGTAGGCCGGCCCCGGCCTCCGGTCCCGGTTTCACCGCCGGGGTGGGAGCGGCTTTACGCTGCGTCC
>JAEUHA010000133.1 GCA_016793535.1 Opitutaceae bacterium
CGACCTTGATCAATTTGTCGCCGAGCGGGGCGATGCCGATGTTGGTCAGGGCCAGGACGGTCTCGATGTAGAGCAACGCCTCGGACTTGGGCAGCGGGTTCTTGATCCGGATGTTGTACGACGCGGTCGTGAGCTGCTGGGGCCGGATCACGAGGCGGCCGGTGAGCGTTTCGAGCAGGCTGATGACCGTGTCGATGTCGGTATCCGGCAGATTCAGGACCACCGGTTCATCTTCCGGGGGCGCGGGCCGGATCGCGCCCAGCCGGGTTGACGGCGGCGTGACGGCGGCCGGTGCGGCGGCGGGTGCGGTTGGCGCGGTCTGGGCGAACCCACTGACGGCGAGGAGAGATACCGCGGCGATGAAAACGCAAACGCGGCGCGAAGGCTGGCTGAGGTGATTGAGTATCATGGTCGGACGGCGCGCCGGAGTTGCAACCAGAAGCCAAAGGGACGGGCTTGTAAACGGGTTATTGGGTCAATGCGCGGGTCAGACGGCATCGGTGAGGAAAAGTTGACGCTAGGACCTGCGTGGACGCCTCCGGTTGCCTCGCGTTTCGCCCCGGGCGGATTTGTCGCTTGCGGGGCCATCGGGCGACGCCAACGCTCCGGCATTACGATGCCGAACACGTTCGGGAAAGTCTTCACTGTCACTACCTGGGGCGAGAGCCATGGGCTCGCGGTGGGCGTCGTCATTGATGGATGTCCGCCACGGTTACCGCTCGAGGCGGCCGAGATACAAGCCGACCTCGACCGTCGCCGGCCGGGTCAAAGTGACATCGTCACGCCGCGGAAGGAAGACGACCGGGTGGAGATTTTAGCAGGAATTTTCGAGGGCCGGACCACCGGGGCGCCCATCTCGTTGCTGGTGCGCAATGCCGACCAGCGTTCCGGGGCCTACGACGAGATGCGGGACAAGTTCCGTCCGTCGCATGCCGACTACACCTACCAGGCCAAATTCGGCCTGCGCGACCATCGGGGCGGCGGGCGGAGTTCCGCCCGCGAGACCATCGGGCGGGTCGCGGCCGGAACAATTGCCAAGAAACTGCTGGCCCTGGGCGGTGTCGGGGCAACCACCGCGGCGGGTGGGGTGGAGATCCGCGCTTATCTTACGCAGGTCCATGACATCGTGGCACCGGCGGAGTCGTTGGTGGCGTTCCCGACCCTGGCCGACGTGGAGGCGACTCCCGTGCGCTGCCCGCACCGGCCAACGGCGGAGCGGATGATCGAGCGGATCAAGGCCGTGCGTTCGGAAGGCGACTCGGTCGGCGGGATCATCGAGTGCCGGGTGCGCGGCGTGCCGCCGGGCCTGGGCGAGCCGGTGTTCGACCGCCTCGAGGCCGACCTCGCGAAGGCGATGCTCTCGCTGCCGGCGACAAAGGGCTTCGAGATCGGCAGCGGTTTCGCCGGGTCCCGGCAGCGCGGGAGCGAACACAACGACGTTTTCGAGTCACGTGACGGCCACATCCGCACGGTGACGAACCGCAGCGGCGGCGTGCAGGGCGGCATCAGCAACGGCGAGGAGATCGTGTTCCGCGTGGCCTTCAAGCCGACGGCGACGATCCTGCAGTCGCAGCGGACCGTCGACCGCAAAGGCCGCGAAACCGAACTGATGGGCCGCGGCCGCCATGATCCGTGCGTCGTGCCGCGGGCCGTGCCGATCGTGGAGGCGATGACCGCGCTCGTGCTCGTCGACCACTGGATGCGGCAGAACGCGCAGGTCGGGACGTTTCGCGTGTGAGTGCCGCGGAGAAGCCGCTCGTTTACCTCGTGCTCGGCGCCACCGGCTCCGGCCGACGCGAGATTTTGTCCGACCTGATCGACGGTGGCCTCGAGCCGGAGGACCGGCCGGCCGTGCTCCTTTCGGCGGACGAAGCCTCGCAGGTCGAACCCGAGGCGAAGCTGCCCGGCGTCGCGCGCTGGCGCTGGGACGACGGCGCCATCGTGTGCCCGCTGCCGGCCGGCGCGACGCACGTGTTTTTCGTCGTGGACGGGGCGCGCAACCCGATCGACCAGATCGAGAGCTTCAAGGGCTGGCTCGAGGCGCAGGGCGGTGAACTGGCGCGCGTGCTCTGCGTGGTGAATTCACAGCTCGCCGCCCAACACGCCGCGTTGCTGGCGTGGTTCGAGGCCTGCGTGCACTTTTCGGACGTCGTGCTCCTCAACAAGCGCGAGGGCCTCGAGAACAAGTGGCTCAGTGACTTCCTCACGCACTTCAAGAAGCAGTATTTTCCGTGCCTGTTCGAAGCGGTGAAGGACGGCCGGATCAAGAATCCGGCGCTCATCCTCGAACCGCAGGCCCGCCGCATGTCGCACGTGTTCGACGAGGAGCAGGACTGGATCTTCACCAATGCCGAGGGTGAGGAGATCGACGAGCAGGAGGAGAGCGAGGACGGCGAGGACGAGATCGAGGCGAAGCCGGAGGAGGATCCGTACCTCGTGCGGCGCAATGGCGGCCGGCGCGTGAAGGAACTCCCGGATATCGCGAAGTACCTTTGACCGCGCGGTCGCCCGCTCTGCGTCTCACCTCTGCGTTCTGCGCGTCCTCCGGTCGAATGGCCGGGCCTCTTATTCGATCGGGTGCACCGGAGACCGCAGCGTTCGCGGCGGCCTGAGGTCGAAATCGGACCGACGGGCCGCGTTCGCTATGCGCCGCCGCGGACGCGGGCCAGCATCGCCAGGTTGCCCAGGTAGATCGCCAGCGTCAGCGTCCCAAAGAGGATCCGACCCGGCAGCAGGCGATGGGGATAGTTGGGATCCGAGGCCATGAAAAGGAACGTCCATTGGAGTCCGACCGCGGTCCAGAGGCCGACGATCACCACGATCCAAAGCGCCCAGTGCAACTGGGCCGACCGTGCCCACAGGATGCCGTTCACGGTTGAGAGCAGCAGCAGGACGAACCACGCGCAGCAGTAGCCGAGAAAGGCGATGAACGCGCCGCCGCCCGGGCCCTTGGGATCGAGCACCATGTACCAGAGCACGGCGGCCAGCGTGAGAAACGAGCCGCCCAGGGCCGCATGGATCCAAGTCCACCAGCCCTGGCCAACGAAGAAGGTGATGATATCGCGGGGTCCGATGAAGGATTGTTGCTAAACGTTGGGGCGAAGATCAATGCCCGTTCTGCCCGCTCCGCGGCCGCGGTTTCTCTCCGTAACTTTTCGGATTGAGCGGGGTTCTACGGGTAGATCGTCGTTTCGCTTCACTCGACCCTGCCGGCCATGAAACTCTTTCTCACGCTCGTCCTCTGGACCCTGCTGTTCGTGCTCTGCTGGCCGCTGGCCTTGCTCATCGTGGTCGCGTGGCCGCTGCTCTGGCTGCTTTCGATCCCGTTCCGCATGGTCGGGATCGTCCTGACGGCGTTGCTGACCTTGCTGCGCGAACTGCTTCTCCTGCCGGCGCGCGTCCTGGGCTATCGCGACGCGAAGGCCTGACGCGGGGGCTCGGCGTTCAACGGGCTCCCGGAGACCGCGGACGTCATCGTTTGACGGCCGGTTCGAGTTCTCCGCTGCCGACGAAGAGGGTATGGCGGATGCCCGCGGCGGTATCGATAACGACGATACGATCGCGTGTGTCCCGGACGGGGCCGGTGCGGGAGCCGTGCGCCACGCGTTTGCCGATGAAGACGACGTGCCGGCCGGCGTCCAGCATCTCGCCGAGGTCGGCCAGGTCCGTCGACGTACGCCAGAGGATCTGGCCGTCGCGCCCGAGGCGGACGACCTCCCAGGGTTCATCGTCGCCGAGGAGCGACTTGGCCAGCGCGAGCGACGAGCTGGGTTCCGGGACATCCCATACGGCACCCTGGGTGCGGATGATGAAGCCGGATTGGAGCAAGCGGACGTCGCCGACGCGGGTGACCGCGGCGGGATCGATGGCCGGTTGGCCGCCATCCATCGTGTAATCGGCCCGATGAAACATGCGGGCGACATCGCCGTGGGGCCGATCCTCCTGCGGCCACTTGCTCAGGCCGGAGCGCTCGGATTCGGAGAGCAGGGCGTACCAGTGCCCGGTGCGCGTGAGAAAACTCTTTTGCAGCAGCCCGTACGGATGCGTCGTGAGACGCGACTGGCCAGGCGCGATGAGGTAGTTGAAGCGATCCTCGGCCCGCGTGGTGAAGTTGCTCGGCGGGAGATCCTCGGCCGCAATCGGCGTGATCGTCGCGGCGGCGGAATCGATGCGGTAGAGAGTGGCGTCGCGTCCGCGCATGACGAGCGCGCGAGGATGCGGGACGACCGCGAACCCCTTCGGGCTCTGCGGCACGAACGCGGCGAGATCGGGCGCGTGCTGCCGCAGCCGCGCCAGATCGCATTGCACTTCGAGTCCGGCGATCACGCGGGACTCCGGCCCGTCCCGCCACAGCCAGACCACTTCACCGATGACGCCAAGGATCCGCGGCGCACGGGTGTCGTCGATCTCCTTGAAGTCGCCGAGCGCGAGCGTGTGGAGCAGCGTGCCGTTGTCGACGCGACGCACGTGAAGCGCGTAGCGATCATAACGCACGGCAAAAAACGACCCGGAGCGGCCGAGCGTGCGGCGCGTCATGCTGCGTTCCTCGCGGGTGACATAGAGCAGGACGGAGGGTTGCGCGCCATCGCCCGACCACACCCGGCCGGAAAGGGTGGGTGGCTTCACCTGCGTGTCGCTCGTGCGCATCACGAAAACGGCCACACCCAGAAAAATGACGCCCGCGACCGCGAGGATCCAACGGCCAGGGCGTTTCAGCATGGCGGGAGGGGATACCCGACGGGCAGGAATCTGCCGAGATCTTTTGGCTGGCGCCCGGCGGAGCGCCGCAGCGAGGTCATGTCCGACACCAATCCGGCCGCAAGCTGTCAGTCGCGCTATGTCGATCGACAAAGATAGCAACGGACTCCCGCAAGTGGACGTGCACCGCCGAACGACAAAAGTGAACCTCGGCATCATCGTGGCCGTCCTCGTCTTCATAGCCGTTGCGATCGGGGTGGCGTACTGGGCTGCCTGAAGTCACGGTACGGCGTCGTCGCGCCGTCGGTTCGGGCTCGCGGTGGGCCCGCGGCAAGACAGTGAATCGTCCGGTGACCCATCGAACCCCGTTCCCCTCTATGCTGCGGTTGGCGGGCTCTCCTGGCAGGAGGGTGCTCCTCGCGTTGATGCTGGGCCTCGGCGCGGCCCTCGCCCGTGCGGCCGAAGGCGGCACCGTGACGATCGCGCCGATGGCGATCGTGCGCGAGCGACCGGGCATCACCGGCGCGGGCTGGGGCGCGGCTTACGACGTCGCGGACGGCGAAAAGCGGCGGCGGAAGGTGGTCGCGATTTATCCGAATCATCCGGACGACTGGGGCAAGACGACCGGCACCGGCCTGAGCTATTCCTGGGACGACGGGAAAACGTGGACCGCGGGAGCGGACAACACGCCGATCCCGCAGATGGTCGATTTGTGGCAGGATCAATTGGCGGATGGCACGCTCGTCTCGCTCGGCATTCGCGACCTGCCGGATCCGAAGAAACCGGCGCAGCCCGGGGCCGATGGCTTTTTCACGGGCACGTTCACGATCGGAGTTTCCACGGACGGGGGCGGCGCGTGGACCACCGGGACGGCGACCGTGCGTTCCACCGCGGAGATCGGGCCGATTGCCCGACCGCTGCCGCGCATTTTCCTGGCGGATGACGGCGCCTGGCTGATGCCCGCCTATTCGTGGAGTCCGCGGGGCAGTCGCGCGCTGCTGTTGAAATCGACCGATCGGGGACGCAACTGGGCGGTGGCCGCCACCGTGGCAACCGCAGAGGCGGTCAGGGCCCTGGGAGTTCCGGTGACGACACCCTGGTTCGAGCACATGGTCGCCCGCACTGCGGACGGCTCCTTGCTCGCGGTCGTCCGTTCCGCGAGCAATGCCCGCGGCGCCCTGGTGACGACGCGGTCGGTCGATCACGGCGTGACCTGGTCGGCGCCCGAACGACTCCTGGCCGGCCCCGGGAAGACGATGGTGGCCGGGAAGCTGCCCAACCTGACGCTGCTGCCCAACGGGGTGCTGGTCCTCCTTACCGCGCACACGAAAAACCACTGCCGCATTTATGTTTCCTGGGATGGACGCGGACGGGAGTGGAGCGAGGCGTACGTGGTCACCAGCCAGACGGGCGGCAACACCAGCCTGGTGCCGGTCGGGCGTGACCAGGTCCTCGTCCTGACGCCCGCGACCGGTCGCATCGCGGCCTGGACGCTCTCCATCCGGCCGGCGTCCCTCCCGGCGGGCGCGCCCGCGCAACTGCCCGCGCCCACGGACGTACGGGTCACGCCCCTGGGGGCGGGCGCCAAGCTGACGTGGTCCGGCCCCGCGGGAGGCGAGGGTATCCATTATCAGGTTACGCCGGTCCTGGTGAAGGCGGTCGACGCGGACATGCAGGTGGAACGCTATGCGCCCATCGAGGTGCCGGCGGCCGTCACGAGCCTCGCGCTGGAAAGGAACCTGGCACCCGGCGGCACGTACCGCTTTGAGCTTGCGAGGGTCGATCGGGCGGGCGGGCGCTCACCGACCGTCACGACACCCGACGTGACGCTGGGTGCGGCCCCGAAACCGGAAGTGAATTAGCGCCGAGGGAAAAGCAGCGCGGCCGTGAATCGGGGGCGCGGCTTGATCTCCCGCCCGCGTGCTTCACTCCCGGCTCCGCGTGAAGTGCGCCCGGAATTCCGCCGAGTTCATGATGTCCCAGATCCTGAACCCGAAACTCGGCCGCGGCAGGTACAGCAACGCGCAGACGCGACTCAGCGAAGGCCCCAGGAGGCCGCCGAACCAGACGAGCGTGCCGGTGACCAGGTAGAGCAGCGCGAGCCCGCCCGTGATTTGGTAGCCGCGGGTGGCGATCTCAACGCCGGGCAAGTCGCGGGTGAGGGCATGGAGGACGCCGATCGAAACGAGCATCACCCCGCCCACGGCCCAGTGGGTCTTCGCCACGAACGCGACGCAGTCCGGTGGCCGGCGCATGGGCGCGGGCGGTTTACTTCACCGCGGCGACAGCGGCGACAAACGCCCGGGCCTTGGCGGTGATGGCGGCCCAGTTCTTTTCCTTGAACGCCTTCGCCTCGACCAGCGAGCTGCCGGCCGCGGTGGCGAACGCGCCCGCCTTCAGGAACTCGCCGACGTTGTTCTCGTTCACTCCGCCGGTCGGCACCATCTCGACCTGGGGGAGCGGCGCCTTGACGGACTTGATGTAGCCGGGGCCGAAGAACTCGGCCGGGAAAATCTTGGCGGCATCCGCCCCCGCCTCCCAGGCGGCGATGATCTCGGTCGGCGTGAAGGCGCCGCTGAACACCGGGACACTGTAACGTTTGCAGAGCGTGATGACCTCCGGGCGCAGCGCGGGCGTGACGATGAACTTCGCTCCGGCGAGGATGCCGGCACGGGCGGTTTCGGCATCCAGCACGGTGCCGAGGCCGAAGAGGAAATCGGGCAGTTCCGACGTCGCCTTTTCCAGCATGCGGATGGCGCCCGGCGTCGTCATCGTGAGCTCGATGCTCGTCAGGCCGCCGGCGGCGAGCGCCTTGGCGCAATCGAGCAGCCCGTCGGGCGAATCGGCGCGGATCAGCGCGATGACTTTCTCCGCTTTGATCTTCGAGAGGATGGCGTCTTTCTTCATCGGGCGGGAAGTGTGGGGCTGGCGGCAGGCGAGGGAAATCAATTTTCGCCCGCGGCGGCGGCACGCCGCGTCATGGCGCCCGGTTCCGCAACGCCCGCAGGACGTCCCAGCGCCGGTCGCGGTCGCCGAGTTCGTAGAGCACCGTGAAGACGAAAACCGTCTCGGGCCCGGCCGGTGCGACGACCAGGGTGCCCATCAAGGGCACGGCCGCGCCCTGCACCTGCCGCTCGAAGTGGAACTCGAGCGCGAGGGCGCCGGGCACGAACAGATCCCATGACTCGAGCCCCGCCAGCGCAAAGCCGCTCAGTTCCCGCGCGCGTTCGTTGGCCGCGGCCTGGAGCACTGCCCGCGGATTGCCGGTCTCGCCGGGTCGCGTTGTCACCTGGAGCAGCGGCGCTGCCGTGCCCTGGAGCGGGCCGTGCCAGGTCGCCACGCCGCCGGCCGCCGGCGCGTCGCGCCACACCGCGGGCAGCGGGAGCGGCGCCGCCTGGCCGGGCACCGTGCGCGCGACGAGCCGCGTGGCGAAAATCTGCCACGCGCCCAGTGCGAGCAGACCGGCGAAGCCGAGGCTGGCGGCGAGGCGGAGTTCGCGCGGATACAGCAGCCGCACGACCCCGCCGGGTTTCTCGCGCAGGAGCAGCACCGCGGCGAGGCGGTCGCGCATGACGACCACCAGCACGAACAGCGCGAGGCCGCCCGCGGCGCCCGCAGTGGCGAGCACGCCGGTCGAACGCAGCCACGGCTCCTGCGCCGGCCACAGCCACGTGATGCCCACGTGCAGACTCACCGCGGCGCCGATCGCGACCCGGCGCCAGCGGGGCGGCGCGCTGCTGATCAGGGCGAGTCCCACGACCAGCGCCGGAATCACGAACGAAAGATAGCGCGCCATCAGCGCCACGTCGACGGCGCGCGAGACCCGCGCCGGCGTGAGCAGCTGCACCACCGCGGGCGGCAGCAGCGGCAGCTCGAGGGTGCGGTTGGCGAAGCACGCCAGGCCCGTCGCCAGCGCCAGGACCGCCACCACGGTCGCCGCCGGCGCCATTTCGCGACCGGCCATCCGGCGGTGCACGAAAACGCCGATCGCGAGAATCGCGCCCCACGCCAGCAGTGCGCGGACGACGAGCCAGGCCGGGGAGGGCAAAGGCGTGAACGCCTCCAGGGCACGGCCGTGTTGCACCAGCGACTGCACCTGCGCGTTCACGGTCGTCCATACCGTGTCGAACGACCACGCGGACACGGCCATCTTGTCGAGGATCGTGAACGGCACCGACAAGGCCGCCCCGAGGCCAAAGCAGGCGAGCAGTTGAACCGCGGTGAACGGCATGCGCTGGAAATTCCGGCGGGCGTAGAGATGGAGGTAGAAGGGAAGGCCCAGATCGAGGATGCCGGTGAAGAGATAGAGCAGGATCTCGTGGACGAGCTTCGGGTCGTGCATGGCGGCCCGGGCATGGACCGGCAGCAGGACGAGCATCAGGGCGGCGCCGTAGAGGACGACGCGGGCCGCGCGCGGCCAGCCCGGCGAGTCGCCCGCGACGAACTGCCGCATGGACATGTGCGACAGCCAGAGAATGAAGATGGAAAACGCCAGCAGGCTGGCGGCCGAAACCCGGGGAGAACCGCCGAAGCTCGAGAACTCGAAGAAATACTGCGCGATCGCGAGCCACAGCAGCACCGTGGGAAACAGGAGCATCGCCATCACCTCGCCGGTGAGCCGCCGCCGCACCGCGGCCCACAGCGCCAGCCCGAGCACGATGACGAACGCCCAACGCATCCACTCCATCGTCATCCCCCAGAGCGGCTGCCGCCACAGCCAGGGGGTGAGCCCCGTGATCCACGTTGCCGCCGGCTCCAGCCCCGGGAGCCAGGCGCGCCCTGGTTGCAGGAGGACCACCTCGCTCCAGCCGATGACCGTTGCCCCGACCAGGAAGGTCAGTCCGAGCGGCACGAGGACGCGGGGTGGCACGAGTTCCTGCATCGTGCCGTGGATGAGTTTTGTCTGGCGCAGCACCTTGAAGATCAGGCCGACGCCGATGAAGTAATAGAGGGGCCAGAGATACCCCGGCATCTGCACGGCCACGGGGTGCAGTCCCTGGGCCGGCGCCAGCAGGCCGCCCCGGATCGCCAGCGAAACCGTGAAGGCGAAGTGCAGCCCCGCGATCACGGCCACCAGCACATCGGCCCTTGGCCAGGGCGGCTTCGCACCGTCGCCTCCCGCCTTCCGGCGGGCGAGCACCCGCGCCAGGCCCCAGAGCAGTACGCCGAGCACCGCGCCCGCACCGGCGCCCATGTAAAGCACCCGGCCCTTGAACAACGCGCCGGCCGGCGAGGTCGCGAGGCCGAGGAAACCGGCCATCATGCCATTCAGGATACACGCCACGAGGCCGGGCCACGCGCGCGTTCCCGGCCGGGCCGCGGCGCGGAGTTCTCCCCCGAGCGTGGCCGCGATCATGGCACCGAACAGGGCCAGCGCCCACCACGAGCGTGGGAGCGTCGTGGTCAGGACCAGGTTGAAGTAGGCGAAGACGGCCATCGCCAGGGGCAGCGCAAACCGATTCGCCAGGCCGGTGGCGACGAGCAGACACGCCCAGGCCAGCGCGGCCCCCGCCATCCAGAGCACCACGGACCAGCCGGCGACCGGCGCACCGGCGGTGCCGGAGATCTGTTCCAGCGACAGTGCCGGCCACACGACCAGCACGGCGACCGGCACCAGGAGACTAAGCGCGACGGCCAGGATCACGGTGCCGCGCAACGTCCCCATCGTCTCGGCCGGGATGATCTTGTCGTCGATCCGATCGCCGTCGTAGTCGCCGACGACCAGCATCTCGCTCACCCGCCGCACGCTGGCCGCGAATCGCGATTCGCGCATCTGCGTCAGCCGCGCCTTCAGGCGCGGATGCTGGTCCAGCCAGGCATGCGCCTTGGCGGTGAACGGCGGCAGCCGTGTGAGCACCGGAAACGCCGAGGCGAGAAAGAACCGCAGTTTCTGAAGGGTCTTTAGGTCCATGCAGCCGGCTTACCGGGTGCTGCCATCGTGTGCAGCGAGGCCAAGGGTCAAGTGGCGAAACGCACGTCCGGCGTGGGAATGGGGCGGCTCCCCGTGCGGGCGGCAACCCGTTCCTCCGCTCCGGGCGCTTTCACTCCTATGGCACAATCTTCTTGGACCGGAGGTGCTTCGCGCGCTACCTGTCCCCTTCTCCGGCCCGAACCCCTTCGGAAACCCCATGAACGTGAACCCGCCCCGCCTGCCCCCGTTTGCCCGTTTGTCCCTCTGGATCGCGCTTGCCCTGGCAGCGGTCACCGGTGCCCGCAGCGCCGACGACGCCGCGCGTGGCGGCACGATCACCGGAAGGGTGCAGAACCTCGAGACCGGGCGCTACCTGAACAACGCGCAGGTCAGCGTGCGCGGCTCCGCGGTGGTGGTTTCGACCGATGAGTCCGGCACCTATCGCCTCGCCGCGCTGCCGCCCGGCTCCGTCACGCTGCGGGTCTTCTATACCGGACTCGAACCGCAGGAGATCGCCGTCGACCTCGCCGCCGGACAGACCGTCGAACGCAACGTCGACCTCCGGCGCAGCGTTTCCCGGACGGCGGACGGAGCGGTGAAACTGGATGCGCTGGTGGTTTCCACCGGCCGGGAAACGGATGGCGAGGCGATCGCGATCAACGAGCAGCGGTTCGCACCCAACATCAAAAATGTGGTGTCGGCCGACGCCCTCGGCGATGTCACCGACGGCAACGTCGGTGAGTTCCTGAAATTCCTTCCCGGCGTCACGGCGGAGTACGACGGCGAGTCCGGCAGCTCCGTGGCCTCGATCGCGGTGCGGGGCTTCCCGACCAGCATGGCGGTCGTATCCGGTGATGGGATGCAAATGGCGAATACCGGCAACGCCACCGGCAGCTCGCGCGTGTTCCAGTTTACGCAGGTGTCGATGAACAACATCACCCGCCTCGAGGTGACCAAGGTGCCGACGCCCTCGACGCCGGCGGATTCCCTCGCGGGTTCGATCAACATGGTGAGCAAGAGCGCCTTTGAGCGGAAGAACGCGCAGCTGCGCTACTCGGTGAGCCTGTCCGCCAACCATCCGTTCGTCGACCTGCAGAAGACACCGCACGTCTCGGACGAGAACGTGTACAAGGTGAGGCCCGGCGCGACCTTCGACTACACGCTGCCGCTCTCGAACCGCTTCGGCCTGGTCGTGACCGGCGGGATGCAGACGCGCTACATGTGGCACCGGGTCGGCGTGAAGCCGTACAACGTCGGCGGCACCGGCACCGGCGCCTCGATCGCCCGGCCCTACCTGCAGCAGTACCAGTTGCAGGGATCGCCGCGCATCAACGAGCGCAGCTCCGCGGGCCTGAAGGCCGACTGGCGCGTCTCGCCCGGCGGCGTCCTGTCGTTCAGCGCGGAGGCCAGCCGCTTCGTCTCGGACCGCACGGCGGCGTCGACGACCTTCAATGCCGGCACCAACGCGACCCCGACCGTCGCCAGCGGCGTGCGCCTGACCTACGGCGAGGATTTCACCAGCGGCGCGACCGGCCGCGGCGCGGTGACCCTGATGGGCGAGTCGGCCTCGGTGCGCCAGCAGCTCGACACGCGCGCGGGCAATCTCCGCTACCGCTTCGACAACGGCGACTGGCGGGTGGAGGCGAGCCTGGGGGTCTCGTCCTCGACCGGTGGGTATCAGGATACCAAGTACGGTCGCTTCCGCAGCCTCGGCGTCTCGATGCGGGTGCCCGTCCGCGTCGCCTTCACGGGCATCGGCGAGAACCGCCCGCGCACGATCGAGATCTTCGACAACAACAACCAGCCGGTCGACTACTTCAACCTGAACAACTACCAGCTCACCTCCGCGAACTCGACGCCGCGCTACATCGAAGACGCGCTGTCGACGGCGAAGTTCGACCTGCGGAAGAACCTGCGGCTGCTGCCGTTCACCACCGCGGTGCAGGTGGGCGGTGCGCAGCGCGTGCAGCGGCGCGATGTCCGGCGCGAGACGCTGACGTGGACGTACGCCGGCCCGGACGGCAACACCGCGACGGTCGACACCCCGACCCCTTACGGGATGACGACCTATGTGAACCAGGAGGACCTGTTTGGATTTCGCGGGATGCCGTGGGTCTCGGTGCACAAGGCGTGGGCGGCCTACGAGCAGAACCCCGCGCTGTGGACCCGCACGCCTGCCCAGCTGGTCGCGGAGGAGCTGTTTCGCATCAACAACTCCGAATGGCTCGAGGAGGGCGTGTCGTCGCTCTACCTGCAGGCCGAGGCGGGCCTGTTCCAGAACCGGCTGCGCGTGCTGACGGGCGTGCGTTATGAAAAAACGGATACGAAGGGCCAGGGCGTGCGCTACGATCCGGCGGCCGTGTGGCTGCGGAACGCGAACGGCAGCTTCGCGCGCAACGCTGCCGGGGCGCGGATCCGGCGTTCGGAGGCGGGCGCCGTGGGCTCCATGGAGGAACTGCTCCTCACCCGCGGGGAGCGGGGCATGCGGGCGGGCCGGACCTACGACGGCTATTTCCCGAGCCTGCACGTCACGTATCAGGCGCGGGAGAACCTGCTCGTGCGGGTCGCGTACGCGAAGACCTACGGCCGGCCGGACTTCACGAACATCGTGCCGAACACGACGGTGGATGAATTCGATCTCGACGGTGCGGTGAACAATCCGTCGCTCGTCCGCGGCCGGCTGACCGTGCGCAACACCGGCCTGCGGCCCTGGACCGCCGACAACTATGACCTTTCACTCGAATACTACACCGACCAGGGCGGCCTGCTCAGCGCGGGCGTCTTCCTGAAGGAGATCAAGAATTTCTTCGGCAGCGCGGTCCAGATCGCCACCCCCGAGGTCCTGGATGATCTCGGCTTCGGCCCGGAATATGCCGGCTGGGATCTTTCGACCCAGTTCAACCTCAGCGGCATCGCCCGCGTGAAAGGCGTGGAGTTCAATCTCCGGCATTCGCTCGCGCCCCTGGGGGTCTGGGGCCGACCGTTCCAGGCGTTCGCCAACGCGACGAAGCTCGAGTTGCAGGGGTCGCGGCAGGCGTCCTTCGGCGGCTTCATCCCGGAGAGCGCGAATTGGGGCCTGCAGTTCAAGCGCAATCCCGTGACCGCGATGGTGAAATGGAACTACCGGGGACTGCAGAAGGGAGCCGCGGTGGCCGCTGTCGATGGCTTCGAATACAGCAAAGCGCGGACGACCCTCGATGTGAACCTCGAGTACGATGTGACCCGCTCCGTGTCGCTGTACTTCAACGCCCAGAATATCTTCAACGTCCCGACGGTCCTGCTCCGTTACGGGGACCAGACCCCGGAGTATGCCCGCCGGTATCATATTACACGGTACGGAGCCCAGCTGACGCTCGGAGTGAAAGGCGCGTTCTAGGGTGGGGATTTCAACGCTGGGTGCCGCGATGGGACGCCGACCGGCGAGCGTGCATACGGTGACGCGGGCGGCCGGGGCGATTGCGCCGATTTCACCGTCCCGCACCCCTCGCCGGGGGCCGATCAATTTTCTTGCGCCGGGCCCGGTGGCGGTGTGTCGTGCCCGTCCCCGTTTGCCCGGGTGGTGGAATTGGTAGACACGCAGGTCTCAGAAGCCCCAAACGCGATTCTCCCGGGTGTGTGTAGTTGTTTCCTAGTGACGCTCTCAGAGGTAAATCAGGCGCTGCGATGTTTCCCGTTGTGCCTCGTCGTGCTCCGATTTTGGCGGAAGGTGTAGAAAAAGAGGTGTAGAAAAAGCCTCTGCGGAGTTCGAAGCCTGATCTGAATGTCCGCTCGTCCCGCGAGTTCCTGGGCCTCGGCCACGGCTTAGAATTCGAACGCTCAGTTCATTTCATTTCGGAAGACTGCGTGTGTCCACTGAGAACCGGGGTTCGAATCCCCGTGGGGACGCCAATTTTCAAAAGCCCGTAGCTCTCGCGAGTTACGGGCTTTTGAATTTTCAGCGACCGTGAAGTAAGAATGGGGGTAAGAATAGATTCGTCAAGGCACGCCGACGTTTGGCGATGACGTGGAGCTTGCTTTGGTGGCTTCCCTTTTGCGCTAGCAGCACCGCTAGCCGGCGAAAGGATACCACCCCGGTGGCCCCCCGGGGCGGCTGGCCCGTGTGGCAAAACCGTTGGATGAAATAAGTCGGAGTCAACGCACGATCCGCTCGCGGTATCGCAGGCGTTGACCGCCCAAAGGGCATCACAAGATGCCCGCGGCGCGGAAGGAATAGTGGCCGACGCCATGCGGGTCGGCCTTCGGATCACCGATGATGACGTGGTCCATGAGGTCGATGTCGATCACCTTGGCGGCTTCACGGAGTTGCCGGGTGATTTGGACATCCGCAGCGCTCGGGGCCGGGTCGCCGGAGG
>JAEUHA010000154.1 GCA_016793535.1 Opitutaceae bacterium
CGCCCGCAGGATCGTGCGCCAGACCGGCGTGGCAGGCTCCGTCGTCATGACGTGGTGACCGGGGCGATCTGGCGGCAGCCGTCGACGAAACGCTTTTCCAACTCGGGCAACGGCCAGTGCGCGGAGGCCTCGCGAGCGATGAGGAGCAAGTCGCAGTTCGCGGGCACGTGCCGCTGGTGGAGTCGAAACACTTCGCGCAGCCGGCGCTTGGCCCGGTTGCGCTGGACCGCGGCGCCGACGGCCTTGCCCGAAGCGATCACGCAAACCCGGGGCACGGCGGGAGCGGGCACGGCACCCGGCACCACGTCACGTTGTTTCCACCACAGCGTGAAGGCCCGGCAATCCACCCGGCGACCCTGCTCGCGCACCGCGCGGATTTCGAACGGTCGGCGGAGGTGTTGCCCGGCATGGAAGCGCATGATCCGTCCCCAGGGGCGGGTTGAAATCCACGGACGGATGCTCGTGGCTGCAGGAACGGCGATCAGACGACGGTCAGGCGTTTCCGACCCTTGAGGCGGCGGGCCTTGATGACCTTGCGACCACTCTTGGTGGCCATCCGGGCACGATAACCAATCTTGCGGGCGCGCTTCTTGCGGTGCGGGCGGAATGTGGGCTTCATGATCTTTAGAGAAAAAGAGGGTCAGAGGTGTCGCAGCGGACGGGGGGTGTCAAGGGTGGGGTTTTAGCTCCGAAATCGGGCCTGATCGGGTGCCGCTGAATCGAAAGGGTGTGCCTGTTACGGGTTGCAGCAACGCGGGTGGGTTCCTGCCCTGGCCGCCATGGCTATAAGCGCCGGCCGAGGAGTAGCCTGAAACAGGCGCGCCCCCCTCGCTTTCCCTGACTGGAAGGGTACGCGACGCAGTCGCGGGCGCAGGCGACCGGGTGAAAGGTCAGGAGCGGCCGGAGGTCTTGGCCCGCATGGTCCAACAGGACGAAAGCAGGAGGAGGCCGAGGCCGGCGTAGGCGAGTCCCTGGCTGGTCTGCGGGCTGAGTTTGCCCGCCACCAGCGCCACGGTTCCGCCGACCGCGAGCACGGCGGGAGCGAAAACCCGCTGTGAGAGGGCGCGCCAGGCTTTGTACACAAAAAACCCTAGCAATGGCAGCAGCAGCGCCCACAGGGTCCAGTGATACCACGTAAAATCTGCCAGCCCGACCAAACTCGCGGCGCCGCAGAAGGCCACATAACAGACCGGACACTTCGGCAGCAACAGCGCCACGGCGCTGAGGGCCAGTTCAGGATTGCGGCCCCTCAGGAACGACGTGGACGGAATGCGGGGATTCATGCCATGAGCCGCGCGACAGTTCCGCCTCAGCCGCAGTGCGAGGCGTGCGACATGCCCGGGGGAATGTCATTGCCGGGATTTTCGGAGAAGAAGCCGTTTGGTTTCAGCATGAACCCGATGTACGCGGCGGGCATGACGGGATAATCCTCTGGCCGTGCGATGTGCGTGTGACCGAAGGTGTACCAGAGCACGACATCGGTGTCGGTGATCGAACGGTTGGCCGCGGTCCAAAGCGGCAGGCCATCGCCGCCGCCGCTCTGGTTGGGGTAGTTGCCCGCGGCATGGCGCTCCTCGTCGCGGCAGGGCGTGACCCACACGTGATTTTCGACGAAGCCGGCGCGTTTGCGCCACCAGGCATTCTTCGAAGCGAAGGGACAGCAATTGTCGCCGGGGAAAAACTTGTAGCCGACCGGATCCCCCATGGCGTTGAGCACGCCGGGGTTGATGATTTTCCACGTGCGTGCGGTCTCGATATTAAGCCGGGCCTTCGCCTCCTGCTCGGTGGCGACGACGCAGGCGCGGGCGGAGAAAGCGTTTTCGAACGGGTTCAGCGGCCCCAGTTCGTCGGGGACGACATCGATCTGCTGCACCGAGTTGGCGGTGCCGTCGATATCGAGATCGAGCCGCATATTGAAGAAGTGCTGGTGATTCGGCGCGTAGAGCTGAGGGGCGATCACGGTGCCGTAGGGGGACTTCACGCCGGGCGGCAGCGCACCGAGCGAGAGGATGCCGGTCAGCTTGATCTCAAACTGGATGTTGCCGTCCTGATAGAGATACCAGAAAAAGCCGTACTCGTAGTTTTCCACCGTCGCGATGGAGGAGATGACCAGCCGGCGCGAGCGGCGGACTTCCGGGGCGTTCAACCGGCGGTCGGTGTGTTTCCACAGGATGCCATAATCCTCCTCGTGCATGCAGACGGCGTTCTTGATGGTGAGCGGATCGCCGCGGCTGGTGCAGAGGTGGCCGTCAAAATACTTGATGTAGCCCAGACAATCGCAGCCGAGTTCCAAACTGTTCGCGCAATAGCCGAGACCGTACTCGCCGGCATCGAATGCGTTCTTGCGCGCTTGTTGCGGAGCGGGATCGCCGTAGGGGACGACCATCTCGGAGAGCGAACCGCGGTAGAGCACCGAACGCATCCGGCCGCTGTCGGCGTAGGCGAGCGCGTTGAGGGTGAGACCCTCGCGGGCGTTGAAGCCGATGACGAAATCCCATTTCTGCCAGCGCACGCGATAGCCCTCCACCGTGAAGCTCGGGCCCTCGGGCTGAATGATTTCAAGCGGCTTGGCTGCGGCGCGAAAATTCGTGATGCGATCGGCGGCGTAGTTGGCCTGTTGCGGTGGCAGCGGCCAGTGTCCGTACTCCTCGACGCGGAGCACTTGCATCGCGTTGAGATCGACGACGGGGCGCAGGCCCTCGATCGGCTTGGCGTAGCCGTTGTCGGTCGGGTCGGTGCGGAGGAAACACAGGGGACGCGCCAGCCGTCGGGTGCGGTCTTCCTCGGAGCCATAATTGCCGGCGCTCCAGATATCGACCATCACGAGCTTGGTGTCTTCGATGCCGTACTGCCGTTTCAGCGCGGCCTTGAACTCGGGACTGGCGAGCACGGCCTGTTCACACTCGATCTGCTCATCGACCGACATGGTCGGCTGCACACCGGGGACGTGTTGCCACGTGAGCACCGTGCGGTCCGTAAGCGAGACGGTGGTTTCGTAGCAGGAGTTGGTCGCGTTATCAAACAGCACGGCGAAGGCCTCGCGCCGGATCGGCTCGGCGCCAGTGAAGGCATGGACGATGGCCTTGGCCGGTTCCTTCAGGCTGATGGAGATGAAGCGCGTCGTCGGCGTGACCTTTCCGGCGGCCTTGAGCAGGGAGACCGTGAGTTGCACTTCCGCCGCGGCCAAAGGTTCGAGTGGGTGGGTGATGGTGGCCATGGTGGACGGGAAAGTTGAAGCAAGGCGTGGGCAGGGCGCGGGAGTGAAACCGCAGTGGAGGGCCTGCGAGCGAGCACGTCCTATGCCGTGGGCGTCGCCCGGCGGCAGGACTCGAGAAATCCTTTCGTCGCGCGGGTTGGGCGCGTCCTGTTCGAGGATGCCTGCGCCCGAGAAGTCCCTTACGCTGACCGAGTCTTCACGGCGTCGGACCGTTTGGGTGAGCGGGCTGTCCGGAGCGCATGGTTCGGCCTGGTCCCGTCGGTGCGGGCCCCGACCTCAACGGCAGTCCTATGCGAATTGGCGAGTGAGAACTGCCATGGTGTCGCGTTGGTAGCGCTCGACGAGGGCGCGGGCTTTCTCGGCCTTGGCGCGAGCCGCGGCGGGATCCTTCGCCAGGGCAAGAACGGTGGGGGCGACTTTCTTCTTGTCCGCATCCACGTCCATGTTGAACAGCCAGTCGCCTAGGCCGATGGTGCGCCACATGTCGCCCTTGGTCGTCTGCTCGGCCCAGCGGCAGACAATGGCGGGAATGCCGGCGCCAATGCACATGATGGGGCTGTGCTGCTCATGACCGAAAAGTCCGGCGCTGCGTCGGTAGGTGCTGAGGGCTTCGTCGGTGAGCCAGAATTTCTCGCGCCAAACCACGCGTGGTTTCACGTCGGCGGGGAGTTGGTCGTAGAGCTGTTCCTTGCCGACGGTCATCTGGGTTTTGTCTTCGGGGCAGAGGAGGATTTTTAATCTCGTCTGGCGGACGACGGCGTTGATGGCTTCGAGCAGCGGAGCGTGGTCGGCGGCCTTCATGGCTTCGTTGCGCGCGTGACGGGTCTCGTCCTTGGGAGAATTTCGGATGAGCCAATACGGCGTGTAGCGAAGCTTCGGAATGCAGCAGAGAAATTGGCCGGGCACGAGGTCGTGGGCGGCGAGAAAGGCATCGGCCGCGGCGTCGTTGCGCAGGTCGCAGGCGAAAGCGCCATCCGGGGCGAAGTCGAGGAGGGGGCACTTGAGATTTTGGGTGCGGGCGAGAGCCAACGACTGCTCGTCGCGAAAGAAAACGAAACGAGCCCCATCGAAAACGGTGCGCTCGTCAGCCGTGGGCGGATTGGAGCCGTGGGTGATGCCGTAAACGCCGTAGGGTTTGCCGACGTGCTGGGCGAAGGCGGCGACGTCCTTCGCGGCGACGAGCGAAGGGCCGGAGCCGTGCAGGAGAAAATCGGTCCACGCGAGCGCCTCGGCGAGGGCGGAGTTGGAAGCCTGGCCGTTGGCGCGGAGGGTGCCTTTGACGATCTGCAACTGCGGGAAGCGGCGATGCTCCATCGCGATCACTTCTTCGGTGAGATCGGCGGAGGCCCAGAGGCGAACCTCGGCGGTCGGGAGATGCTTTTCGATGAGGGCGAGGACGCCGGGTGTATGGGCGATGTCGCCGATGTTCACGACCTGCCATGAGGACCGGAGCAGGATGCGCGGCGGGCGACCGGCGGGGGTGGCGGCGCGAAGCGCCGTGACGAAGGCGGCGGCCGAGGTGGAGGCGATGAAGGTGCGGCGGAGCATGCGCTGGCAAGTAGAAGGCGTGATCCCGGGCGAGCGGAAGCACGATCGAACACCTCAGGCCTCACCGCTCACCGTCCGGCACCCGACTCGGGAGCGGCCCAGAGGGTCATGTCATGAATCGAGAGGGAAACGGATCGGCGAGCGGCTGCAAACGGGAGCGGTGTCCAGGGTCGGTCCGCTCCTCCATCAATCTCGCGTCCCCGGAGCCGGATGGCGGCGACGGGGCCGGCCGGACCCCAACCGCCCGTCCGCGATTTCTGCGTGCTGCGCCTCCCGGATGGGATCGTGCCGCAGGCGCGCCTCACGCGATCAGATCGCGGATGACCTCGCCATGCACGTCCGTAAGCCGGTAGTTCCGGCCGCCACTCAGGTAGGTGAGGTTTTCGTGATCCAGGCCGAGCAGGTGCAGCACCGTCGCCCAGAGGTCATAAACGCTGACAGGTTTGTCGGCGACGCGGTAGCCGAGCTCGTCGGTCGCCCCGTATACCATCCCGGCCTTTACGCCGCCGCCCGCCAGCCAGATCGAGAATCCGTAGGGATTGTGGTCGCGTCCGTTGGTCCCCTGCGAGAACGGCGTGCGGCCAAACTCCCCGGCCCAAATCACCAGCGTCTCGTCGAGGAGCCCGCGGGCCTTGAGATCGGTGAGCAGGGCCGCGATGGGTTGGTCGACTTGATGCGCCATCGCGCGATGACCACGCTCAAGGTCGCCGTGCTGGTCCCACGGGTTGGGGGCGTTGCCCCCGCCAATCTTCTCGTTGAGGCAGCTAAGCTCCACGAAACGCACGCCGCGCTCGACCAGGCGGCGCGCGAGCAGGCACTGGCGGGCGTACGCGGCTTTCTGCGGATGCGGATCGTCGATGCCGTAGAGTTTTCTTACGGTCTCGGTTTCTCCGGTCAGCTGGACGAGCTCGGGCACGGCGGACTGCATCCGGTAGGCGGTCTCGTAATTCCTGATCGCGGCCTCGATCTGCGGATCGGGGCCGGCCCGTAGCGTAAAGTCGGAGTCGGCGCCGCGAATGAAATCGAGGCTCGCGCGTTGGCGGGCGTCGGCGGTGCGCGGTGTGAGGTTGGGCACCGGTTCGCTCCGGTCGGCGGAGATGATCGAGGCCTGGTGCTGCGCGGGCAGGAACCCGTTGCCAAAGAGCCCCGGGCCGCCGTGCGGCGTGGTCGCGTCGCCACTCTGCAGCACCACGAAACCGGGCAGGTCGCGGTTGGCGGTGCCGAGGCCGTAGTTGATCCAGGCGCCGGCACTGGGGAAGCCCATGTTCGGGAAGCCGGTGTGGAAAAAATAATTCCCCTGCGCGTGCTCACTCACCTTCGACGTCATCGACCTGACGACGCAAAGATCGTCCGCACAATGGCGCGCGATCTGCGGAAACAGGGCGCTGATCTCGAGTCCGCTGGCGCCATGGCGGCCAAACGCGAACGGGCTGGGAAACACGGTGCCGTTCTTGTTGAACTGCGTGCGCTCGACCTTGGCCGGCATGGGCTGGCCCGCGAGCCGCGCGAGCAGCGGCTTGGGGTCGAAGGAGTCGAGGTGCGAGACGCCGCCCGACATGTAGAGGAAAATCACGTTCTTCGCGCGCGGCCGGAAGTGTGGCGCAGGTGGCCGCACCGCCCCCCGGACCGGAGCCGCGAGCAGACCGGACAACGCCAGATAGCCGAAGCCGGTTGAGCAGCGGCGGAGCATCTCGCGGCGGGTGAGGAGCGGATTCATCGGAGAAAGATAAACTCCTTCGTGTTGAAAAGGGCGTGCGCGAGGTCCGCCCAGGCGGCTGGCCTGGCGGACCCCGTGGCCGGGTCGCCGACGAAGGCGAGCGCGCGCCCGACCTCGTCGCGCGTGGCTGCGCGCGCGAACGCCGCGGCGTACATCGCGCGCACGCGTGCCTCTGGGTCGGCGTACGAAGGATCGCCGGCGAGGCGCGCCGCCCAGCGTTCGGCGAGCTGGCGGACGAACGGGGCGTTGAGCAGCGCGAGCGACTGCGCGGGGACGTTGGTCACGTCGCGGCGGCCGACCGGCGCGGCCGGCACGGGGGCGTCGAAGGCGGCGAGAAAGGGATCGAGGTCGTTGCGCTTCACGCGCACATAGACACTGCGGCGCGGGACGTTGCCGGCCACGGATGGGCCGGACATTTGGTCGGTGTCCAATTCGCCGGATACCGCGAGCAGCCCGTCGCGGATCGCCTCGGCCTCGAGGCGCCGCACGGAGGCGTGGGAGAGGAGCCGATTGTCGGGGTCGCGCCGGGTAGCGTCGGCCGGCGGAGTGCTGGAACGCTGCCAGGCGTCGCTGGTCACGAGCAGGCGCACGAGGGCCTTGATCGACCAGCGGTGCTCGATGAACCAGTTGGCCAGCCAATCAAGCAGCTCGGGGTGCGATGGCAGTTCGCCCATGCGGCCGAAATTATCCGGCGTGGCGACGAGCCCGCGGCCGAACAGGTGGTGCCACACGCGATTGACGATGACCCGGGCGGCGAGCGGATTGTCCCGCCGCACCAGATCGCGCGCGAGGGCGAGGCGGCCGCTGTCGGTCACGTTGTAGGGTGTCGCATCGATGGCCTCGAGAAACCGGCGCGGGACCCGCTCGCCGGGTTGGCGGTGATCGCCGCGGGCGAAAAGCGGGGCGTCGGCGGCGGGCATTTCGATCACGCCGGGGGCGCGGGTGGGGATGCGGAGCGTCGCTTCCCGCGTGCGCCAGGCGACGAGCAGCGGCGCGAGCCCGGGGAGTTGGGCTGGTTGGTTGCGGAGGAGCCCGGCGCGCAGGAGCTGGTCGAGCAGCTCGGCGTCGCCGTCCGTGGCACGGCCTTCCTTCCACGCGGCCAGGCTGAGACGCAGCGCAGCGGCGAATCCTTGGGTGAGGTCGGCGGGGGTCTGCGCGTCGCCGCAGGCGGCGAGCAAAGGGGCGGCGAATGGCCAGGCTTCGAATGGCCCGGGATCGCCGGCTCGCACGAGGAGGACTTCGGAAACGCCGAACCACGACCGCGTGGCCGCGGGATTCGCGAGCACGGGCTGATCCGCGGCCGTGGAGAACTCGATGTGGATCTGATCGCCTTCCCAATATTCGAGCGACTGCTTGATCCAGCGTGGGCTTAGGTCGTCGATTTTCTGCACGGGGTAGACGGTGCCCTGGCGGGGATAGTTCTGCACCACGTAGCGCGCGTACGAACCGCCGGCGCCCGAGACCCGCAGCCAGAGGTCGTATTTCTCGCCGAGGCGAAGCCGGGGCGAGACCACCAGGCCGCGATCCTTGGTCGAGTCGGGATGCGAGTAGAGTCCGGCGGGATGAATGCCGCCGACGATGCGATCCCCTTCGGCTGCGAGGGAGAAGTCGCCGGCGGCGCTGACGGCGGCGACGCCCGGCCCGTCGCGCAGCCACGCGGAGGCATCGCTCGCCTGCGACAAATCCCATCGCTGCGGAAACGTGCGGCCGCGATGGCGCGCGATGCCGTCGAATTGATTGCGCCAGGGTGCAAGCGCGGCCGCGGGGGCGGCGCCTTGCGCGAGGAGATGGAAAGGATGCAACGCGGACTCGGCCGATTTCGCCGCGGCGATGGATTTCGTGAGCGCGGCATCGGGCGAAGCGAGGCGGGCGGGAAGCGCCTCGGCATCGGCCAGCCACGCCTCGGCGAGGGCGGAGCGGAGCTGGCCTTTGGTTTCGCGCAGGGCGGCGCGCAAGGCAGAGTCGCCGGGATCAGGAGCATCGACGGCGATCTGAGCGGGCGCGGTCGAGCTGAAGATGCCGTGCCATGCGGTGAAATCGCGCTGGCTGAGCGGGTCGAACTTGTGGTCGTGGCAGCGCGCGCAGGAAAGGGTGAGGCCGAGGAATGCCTTCGAGACGGTGTTGATCTGATCGTCGGTGAAGCGAACGAGCTCTTCCAGCGCGTCGGTGGGGGCGAAGCCATGCAGCACCAGGCGGAGATTCGCCACGCCGAGTGCGGACTCGTTGAGGCCGAGGACGGGGTTGAGACGCGGCTGCGGCAGGCGATCGCCCGCAAGGTGCTCCATCACCAGCTGGTCGTAGGGCACGTCGGCATTGAGGGCGCGGATGAGGTAGTCGCGATAACGCCACGCATTGGGGATCGCGGGATCGCCTTCGCTCCCATGCGAGTCGGCGTAGCGCACCCAATCCATCCAGTGCCGCGCCCAGCGTTCGCCGAAACGAGGCGATGCCAGCAGCGCATCCACCCGCGCGGCGAATGCCGCGGGCGACAGCTCACCGGAATAATCCGCCGGTGCGGTCGCTTCCGGCGGGAGCCCGGTCAGCGTGAAACTGAGCCGGCGCAGCAGCACGGCCGCCTCGGCACGAGGTGCGGCCGAAAGGGCGGCCTCAGCGATCCTGGCATCGAGGAACCGATCCACGGGATGCGCCGCGGCTCCGGCGGGGGGCGAGACTTGGCGGATGGGTTGGAAACTCCACCACGCCTTGCGGCGCGCCAGCACGGCCGGCCAGTCCTTGTCCGTGGCAACCTGCGCCTCAGTCGGCGGCGCATCGCGCGGATCAGGTGCGCCACGGGCGACCCAGCGCTCGAAGTCGGCGATGACCGCGTCGTCCAGCTTCGCGCCCGCCTTTGGCATCGCGAGGTCGTCGTGTTCGTGGCGGATGGCCTGCAGGAGCAGGCTGTTCCTGATGTCGCCCGGAATGACGGCCGGGCCGGTGTCGCCGCCCTTGAGCAACGCGCTGCGATGATCGAGAGCGAGCCCGGCTTTCATCTTTCCGCCCGTCCGATGGCACTCGTAGCAGTCCTGCGCGAGCACGGGGCGGATGCGTTGCTCGAAAAATTCCACATCAGCCGGGGAGAGCGCCGCGTGCGTCGCGGTGCCAGCGACGAAGAACGCGAAGGCGGGGAGGAAGGTGGCAGGACGGAGGGGCACCCGTGGGGAAGAGAGGGGGAGGATTGCCGACAGATCGCGAACTTTCAAGTTTCCTAGCCGGTAGTGGACGAGGCCGGGGCGATACTCGAAACCCCACCGGCAGCGACCGGATAACCCTGTTGCAGGTTTCGCCCGGAAGCCTTCGGTTTCCGTACCATCCTGACCATCCTGCAATCCCGTCTTTGATTAGACAGGATGACAGGATCTACAGGATGGATGGGCCAGGCGGGCAGACTGCTCCAGCGGGTCGAGGTCGACTCGCTGTGGCGCTCTACATAGGGGCAGCGATTCTCATCGCTCAACGCCGGCTGAATTGCGGCCGCTTTACGGCGCCCGGAGATAAGCCACGAGTTCGAGGAAGTCCGGTTCGGACAACGCCGTCTCAAATGTCGCGGGCATCGGGGAATCGCCGAGGGTTTCACGCCGCACGACATCGGCCGCGGCCAGGTCGAGGTCCTGCCCCGTGGCCGGATCCACCAGCCGCAGTCGCGATCCGTCTTCGCGCAGATTGAGGCCGGTGCGCACGTCGCCGCCGCGGAGGGTGAGGCTGGTCAGCCGGAACGCCGGATCGACGTTCCGGCTCGGATCGAGGATGTCCTCGACGATCCGCGCGGCGCTGCGTGCGGAAATGCCGTCGAGACTGGGGCCCAGCGTGCCGCCCGTCTCGCGGAACCGGTGGCACGCCGCGCAGTGTTTCGCGAACTGCTCGGCGCCGCGGGCGCGGTCCCCCTTGAAGCCCGTGGTGGCGGCGAGACGCTGCGCGATGAGCGCATCGATCCGCGCATCCTCCCCCGGCAGTCCGCGCGTCAGGGCGGCAACGCGGTCCCGCTGGGCCGCTGACCGCGGCTCGAACGCGAGTTCGAGGTGACGGTGACGCAACAGGGTGGGCTTTACCCGGCCCGCTGCCGCCAGATCGAGCAGTGCGTCCGCGCCCGCCTCGCTTTTGGCCAGGGCGGTCGCGAGGGCCAGGACGAGGTCGGCCGACGCCCCGGGCACCGCCGCCACCAACGCCGCGCGCGCCTCCGGGCCGGCGTTCGCCGTGCCGAGCATCTCGGCGGCGGCCCGGCGCAGGGGATTGGAGCCGGGGCCGGCCAGCACGGTGATGAAAACGTCGACTGATTCCGGAGCGTCGGCGGACATCGCCCGCAGGGCCGCGGTGCGGTTGGCTTCACGGGTCGACGGGCTGAGCGCGACGCGCCGGAGGGCTTCCGGTTTCCCGGGAAGGGACAGGCCCTTCAGCGCGTTGATGGCCTTGAGGCCCAGTGCGGGATCCGGGTCGTCGACCGCCGCCAGCAACGCGCGCTCCATCCATGTGCGCACCGGTTCCGGCAGCGCGCGCTCCGGTTTGGCCGCGACGGCGGCGAGGCCTTCGGCGACGGCAAGGCGCTGGGCCGACGGCGAGCGTTCGAGGACGTCGAGCAGCGGAACGACCGTGGCGAACGCTTCGTCCGGCAGGTGCTGCACCGCATGCCGGGCCAGCTCGCCAGCCCGCGCCCCCTCGGCCTTGGTCCGTTCGAGATGGCCGAGCAGGAAATTCGCCGCCGCCGCCGTGGGTACCGCCAGGCACAGCTCGGCGAGGCGGTCCGCGGCGCCCCCGCCGCCGTCCGCCCAGGCCCGCAACGTCGCTTCGTCGGCCGTCAGGGCGTGGGTCTTCAGCGCCAGCCGGAGCGCATAGGTGAGTTCGAAGTCGGCCGCCGGCACCTTGGCGAACAGCGGCAGTAGCAGCGCGGGCTGCCAGGCCTGCGGGTGGCGTTGGAAGATTTCCGCGACGACGCGCAGCGCATGTTCCGACGGCGAAGCCGCGAGCAGTTTCGTGAACATCGCCTCCGCGTCGTCGGGCAGCCGGTCGCGCGCCGCCAGGGTGCGCAGCGCCGCGACGGCCGCGCCGCTGCCCGGCCGGGTCAGCGCCGTGCGGATCAGGCCGTCGTCGTTCCCGCCGCACCGGTCGAGGGCCAGCAGCAGCGGCAGCGCGGCCGACTCGTCGGCGTCGGGCTCCCGCCCCGTCACCAGCCGGCCCACTGCGTCGCGCAGCGCCGGGATGGAGCGCGCGGCGTCCCGGCGGATCAGGAATTCGGATACGGCGAGCGAACGCACCGCCAGGTTCGGATCAGACATCCGCGCGACCAGCGCCGCGGTCTTTTCCCGGGCGACGTTCGGCAGGATCGGGGCGGCCACCGCGCCGTCGAGTCCGCGCCACACCACCCGCCAAAGCCGGCCGTGCGACCGGTCGCGCGCGGGGTGCGTCAGCGGGACTTCGTAGTGGCCGATGATGGGATTGTAGAAATCCGCGACCCACAGGGCGCCGTCGGGTCCGAGCTTCACCTGCACGGGTCGGAAGGAGGGATCATCGCTGGTGAGAAAATCCGCCTGGCGCACCGCGGTCGGCGACGAACCGCGCCAGTCGAGCCGGGCGCGGTTCACGCGGCGCGTCACCGGATTCCCGTTGTAGAGCGTGTCGCGGAACTCGCGCGGGAAGTGCGCGGCCGAGTAGTGCGCGATGCCCGCGATCGCGCTCGAGCCGTGGTCCTCGGTGGTGATGGCGGGGGCGAAACCGAGGCCGTCGTGTTCGCGGCTGATGCCCTCGTAGTAGCCGCCGGGCACGAGCAGGTACACGGGCTTGGAGTGGGAATCGGCGGTGTACACGTCGCCCCGGGCATCGAAGGCGAGGCCGAACGGATTGGTCTGCCCGCGCGCGAACAGCTCGAAGCGCGAGCCGTCGGGGCGGAAGCGATACGTGTTGCCGCTCGTGAGTTTCGTGACGTTGCCGGCGCGATCCGTGACCTCGCTGACGTTGGCGAAGCCATGCGTGC
This sequence comes from Opitutaceae bacterium, assembly GCA_016793535.1. Taxonomy (GTDB): domain Bacteria; phylum Verrucomicrobiota; class Verrucomicrobiia; order Opitutales; family Opitutaceae; genus ER46. Next base: position 12,445 of record JAEUHA010000154.1, read on the forward strand.
CGTACACCCAGCCGTCGAGCCACAGCCAGTAGCTCGAGGACATGCCATGCGTGTCCTTGAAGCCGAAGCCGTCGTACAATTTTTCCCGCTGATCGGCGCGGCCGTCGCCGTCGGTATCGGTGAACCGCCAGATCGCCGGGATCGAAAACACGAGGGCGGAGTCGCCCTTCGCGGCGGGTTCCCGCGGCAGCGGCAGCACGCCCACCGGGATGTTCAGCCCGTCGGCGAAGACCGTGACTTTGCGGGCGCGCCCGTCCGGACCGAAGTCGGACAGAATCCGCACCGAGTCGGTGCCGCGCTCCGCGGGCTCGGGGGGCGTAGACGTGGCGCGAAAGGCGAGGTGATTGTCGTCCCAGTTCTTTTGAAACGCCGTGATCGGTTCGCCGAGCGCGTCGCGTCGCGCGGGCCAGGGGTAAAGGGTCGACCCGGTGACCCAGACGCGGCCGGCCGCGTCGAACGCGACGTTCAGCGGCTTCTGGATCTCGGGTTCGCTCGCCACGAGCTGGACCTCGAAGCCCGGCGGCACGTGGAACAGCGCGCGTTGTTCCACCGGGGAACGCAGGCGCGCATCGGGTGCGTCGCCGCGCTGGGCAAACGCGGCCGACGTCGCGAGCAGGGACATCGCGGCAAGGCGAAGGGGAAACGTGGGATCCGGCATGAAATGGCTCCAGTGAAGGCGGAGTGCCCTCACCCCGCAGGGTGGCGGCGCCGAATGCACCTGCGGGGTGAGGGCACCCCGCCTACAAAAAAGCGTTCTGATCCCTGGCGACACACGGGCAGCCATGCCTCGCTTCACTTCTGCTCCGTCGTCAGGAAGAGCAGCAACTCGATCGTCTCCCGCTCGGGCAGCGCCTCGAGCAGGCCGGCGGGCATGAGCGACTGGGTGGTCACCTCGCGTGACTTCACGTCGGATTTCGGGACGTTGATCGACTCGGAGGCGGTGCGCACGACGAGTGCGGTGTCCGATTCCTTCTCGACCATGCCCGACACGACCGTGCCGTTGCGCAGCGTGATGAGGTTGAGCTGGAACTCGGTGCCGACGACGGCATTCGGGTCGACGATGTTCTCGAGGAAGTAATCGAGTCCGTTGCGCCAGGTGCCGCTCAGGTTGGGGCCGAGCTTGCCCGGCGTGTTGGCGTCCCAGGCATGGCACGCGGCGCAGAGCCGGTCATACACGTCGCGGCCGGCGGCGGCCCGATAGGACCAGAGCGGCGCATTGCGGAACGTGTCCCGCAGCCGCGCGATCGTGGCCTTGGCGTCGGCCGACGTCTCACCGGTGCGGCCCCAGACGCGGTCGAGCGCCTGCGTGACCTCGGGATTTCGCAGGTTGCGCAACTGGCGGGCGTGGAGCGCGGTGAGGTTCCGGCGCTCAAAGGTCCCCGCGGCCACGGCGCGCAGCAGCGGCAGCGCCAGCGCGGGCTTGCTCGTGAGCGCGGCGAGCGCGGCCGTGCGTTCGGCGGCGGTGAACGCGTTGAATTTCGCGATCAGGCCCGTCGCGACCGCGGCGGAATCGGCGGCGTTGGCGAGCAGGGGAATCACGGACGGACGCAGCGCGGCATCGTCGAGCAGCGAGACGAGCAGCGTGGTCGACTCGGTGTCGCCCGCGCGTCGAAGCAGATCGACGGCCCGGCGGCGCTCGGCGAGCGGCGTCGAATGATCGGCGAGGCGGGCGCGGATCGGGCCGAGCACGGCCTTGTCGCCGAAAAGGGCGGAGAGCTGTTCCCACGCCCCGCGCACCGCGGTGTCGGTCGCGGTGCTGAAACGCGCGGTGACCTGCGCCCACGCGGCGGGCATCGGGAGTCCGGCCTCGCTCTCGAGCGCAAATGCCAGCACGCGCAGGGCGTGCGCGGCGGGCGCATCGCTGAGGCCGGACGGGGCAGCCGACGGCGGCTGCGCAAGGCGCGCGGCGAGCTGCTCGCGACCGGCGGGCGAACGCGCGGCAAACCAGCGGATGGAGTCCGCGAGCGTCGGCAAGGGCGTGCGGGCGGCGAGGTCGAGCGCGCGCGGCAGGTCGGCGGT
>JAEUHA010000174.1 GCA_016793535.1 Opitutaceae bacterium
CTGCCCGTCCGACATCAGACCCATCAGGACCAACCCGCCCAGGATCCGACGCCATCGGGGATCATTCATGTAGCCCCGAGGAAGCCGGGCCAACCGCGATCGAGTCAAACCTGATTCCGTATGTGACGAGGTCACGAGGCGGGACAATGGGGAGGACACCGGGATCGCACCTTCCCTGCTTCCGGAGCCCGCTGACGACCTTCGTGTCCAACTTGCCTCTGGCCTCGGGCAACGGGTGACTTCCCTCTGGCATCAGCCTCCCCGGCAACGCCTCCAGGTCCCGCGCTCTGTCCTTTTCCCCCATCGCTGACGGTCCCGCTCACCCACGACTGCCCTTGGAAATGGGCCGATTGCGGCCATCGATCCGATGACGAAAATCCAGTTTCCTATCGGTAATCGGTCATTCGAACCTTTAACCTGCCACCTTTGGACGCCATGACTTGTGGTCATGCCTCCGACTGCCGCGCAGCTCATCGCCCACCTGCACCTGGCGCCGCTTCCGGGCGAGGGTGGCTACTTCCGGCAGACCTCCTGCCGGCCGGCAGCCTCGGCGATCGTCTTTCTGCTCACCCCGAGGGACTTCTCCGCGCTGCACCGGATCGCGCAGGATGAGGTGTGGCACTTCTACGCCGGGGACCCGGTCGAGCACGTGCAGTTTGTGGCCGACGGTTCCGTCGCGGTGGCGCGGATGGGCTCCCAGGTGCTCGCCGGGGAGCAGCCGCAGGTTCTCGTTCCGGCGGGCATCTGGCAGGGGGCGCGCCTCGCCCCGGCGCCGGCGGGAGGCGCGGGCTACGCGCTGCTGGGCTGCACCGTGTCACCGCCATGGTACGAGCGCGGTTTCGAACTGGGCGCACGGGCGGAACTGCTGGCCGGGTTTCCCGCCCACGCCGGCTGGGTGCACGCGTTGACGAGATGATTTTTGACAGCGCCTCCCGCGGGGCCCACGGTGACCCCGTGTCCCTGGCTGACCTCAGAAAAGAATACTCGCTCGCGGGCCTCACGGAGGCCGACCTCGCCCGCGATCCGTTTCGTCAGTTTGAGAAATGGTTCCAGGAGGCGGAGGCGGCGAAGATCACCGAGCCCAACGCCATGACGTTGTGCACCGCGACGCGGGACGGCAGGCCATCGGCCCGCACCGTGCTGCTCAAGGGCTTTGACGGCCGCGGCTTCGTCTTCTTCTCGAACTACGAGAGTCGCAAGGGGCGCGAGCTTCACGACAACCCGCACGCCGCGCTGGTGTTTCCCTGGGTCGCGCTCGAACGCCAGGTGCTCATCGAAGGCAAGGTGACGCGGGTCGCGCGGGAGGAAAGCGAGGCGTATTTCCACTCGCGGCCCCGGGCGAGCCAGCTGGCGGCGTGGATTTCGCAGCAGAGCTCGATCATCTCCGGTCGCAGCGTGCTCGAGGAGGGCATGAAGGCGGTCGACCAGAAGTACGCCGGGGCGGAGGTGCCGCTGCCGCCGCACTGGGGCGGCTGGCGCCTGCACCCGGAGACCGTGGAGTTCTGGCAAGGCCGGCGCAGCCGCCTGCACGATCGCCTGCGTTACCGGCGGGAACGGGACGGCTGGTCGATCGAACGACTCGCCCCCTGAGCCGCCGGGCCGTCTCCTGATCGCGTGTCGAACCGGATCCCAGCCTCCCGTTCCTCTCCGCGGCGCCCGGCCACCCGCCCCGTGCCGCCGGCCCTGCTCGCGGCGGCGCTTCGCGCGCAGAGCGAGGGCGTGTTCATCGGGGCCCGCACGGGCAGCCCGCGCGGGTTGGAGATCGTTTTCGCGAACGACAGTTTCTGCGCGATGACCGGGCGCTCCGCGACCGAGCTCATCGGGCGGCCCCACGGCCTGCTGCACGTCGACGCCGCCGACCTCACCCGACTGAAGCGCTGGTTGCGCCAGGCCCAGCCCGGCCAGCCCCTCACCGGGGAAGGCCTGCTCGCCCGGCGCGACGGTTCCACGGTCAGCACAGCCTGGAGCTACGATCCGCTCTTCAACCGCGAGGGCCGGCTCACCCACGTCGTCGCCACCTATCGCGACCAGACCGAGAAGCGCCGGCTGCAGGAGGCGCTCGTGCATGCCCAGCGCCTCGACGCCGTGGGCCGCCTGGCCGGCGGAGTCGCCCACGACTTCAACAACCTGCTCTCGGTCATCAACGGCTACTGCGAAATGCTCGCCGCCCACGTCGCCGCCAATCCGCAGGCGCTACGCGAGGTGGCCGAGATCCACCACGCCGGCCGCAAGGCCGCCGCGCTCACGCAGCAGCTCCTCGCCTTCAGCCGCCGCCAGCCGCTCAACGCCCGCGTCATCAACCTCAACCTCCTGGTCAACGAGAACGCCGCCATCCTGCGCCGCCTGCTCGGCAACGCCGGCCGCCTCGAACTGGAGCTCGCCGAGGACCTGCCCAACGTCCGCACCGACCCTGCGCAGTTCCAGCAGGTGCTGCTCAACCTCGTCCTCAACGCCCGCGACGCGCTCCGCGACGCCGGCCGCATCGTCGTCAGCACCGCCGTGCGGGAAGTCCGCCCCGGCCAGCACCGCCGCGCCACCGACCTGCCGCCCGGGCGCTACGTTTCCCTGGCGGTGGCGGACAACGGCACGGGCATGGACGCCGACACGCAGAAGCATCTGTTCGAGCCGTTCTTCACCACGAAGCCCGAGGGCAAGGGCACGGGCCTCGGCCTCGCGCTCGTCTACGGCGTCGTGCAGCAGAGCGGCGGCCACATCCAGGTGCGCAGCGAACTGCTCGTCGGCTCGACCTTCGACGTCCTCCTGCCGGCCGTGGGCGATCCCATCGACGAGCTGCCGCTGGCTGTCGCGCCGCTGCCGTCGCTGCGCGGCACGGAGAACGTGCTGCTGGTCGAGGAGGACGACGTCGTGCGCAAGATGGTCGCCGGCATTCTCACCGCGGACGGCTACCAGGTCACCGCGGTCAAGTCGTTCTCCGAGCTGACGCGCGACGGCCTGCCGAAGCGAGCATTCCAGCTCTTCATCGGCTCGCTCGCCGGCGACGCGGAACGCACGGTGCGGCGCCTCGTGGAGAAACACCCCGCGCTGCGCGTCCTCTGCACCGGCCCCGGCGACATGCGACCGCCCGTGCCGTGGCAGACGCCCGACCGCCAGGCCGTGATCCTCAAGCCCTACGCGCTCAGCGAGCTGATGCGCGCCGCCCGCAAGCTGCTCGACGGCTGACAGACCGGGAGCCGTTGAAAGGTGAGGGGTGGAAGTTGAAAGACCCAAACCGGACCAAGGCCAATCTACGTGGGGACCAGATTCGGTCGGCGACGGCCGATGACACGGCTGAGCGGAAGTCAGAGGAATCCGTGTCCTCCGTGTGTTCCGTGGGCCACCCCCTCAGTGCCTGAGAGCGGGACGATTCGGTTCTCCGTGGATCGGTCTTTCAACTTTCAACCTTCAACTTTCAACTCTCTCCATGCTCCGCCTCCATCTCGTGCGTCATGCCCATGCGGTCGATCTGGCCGACGATGCGGCGCGGCCGTTAAGCGCGCGCGGACGCGAACAGGTGCGGCAACTCGGGAAGTTTCTCCGCCGGACGGAAGCGTTTCAGCCGGAGCAGATCTGGCACAGTCCGCTCGTGCGGGCCCGGGAAACCGCGACGCTGCTCGCCCGCAGCCTGCGGCTCGACGCGCCGCTGGTCCTGACGCCCGGGCTCGCGCCCGAGGACGATCCGCGGCCGGTCGCCCGCCGGCTGCGCGCCGCGGCGGGTTGCATCGCGATCGTGGGACACGAGCCGCACCTCAGCGCGCTCGCCAGCCTGCTCCTGCGCGGCCGCGCCGCGCCGCCTGCGGTGGTGATGAGAAAGTGCGCCGCGCTCACACTCGAGGGCGCGGGCCGCCATTGGCTGGTGCGCTGGCACGTGTCGCCCGAGCTGTTCGCATGAACATCCTCGTCCTCGGCGCCTCGGGGCTCGTCGGTTCGGCGTTCGTCCGCGCCGCCAGCCGGCGCGGTCATCGTCTCAGCGGCACGGTCGGCGGCTTTGCCGGCGCGATCGAAGGCCTGCGGGACCAGCGCCGCGTCGACCTCAC